>DASWYF010000002.1:0-300000 GCA_036405135.1 Verrucomicrobiia bacterium
GCGTCTTCAGCGCCACCCGCCGCAAAGCGCGTGGTTACCGCTCCTCCACCTACCTCATCACCATGCTCTACTTCCTCGCAGGCAAACTCCGCCTGCCCCAGCACTGAACCCATTCCACTGAAAACAGCGAAGAACCGAAAATATTATAGTTCACTCGCTTGTCATATAGGCATTTATGCCCAGTTCGGGGATAGCCAAGATGGGTGTTTGGGGTGGGTGAAAGTCATTTCGGAGCAGCCAGTTGCCAAAAGGGATCAGGGAGAAATGTTAAATTTCAGGCGTGAACTCTGAGGCGGCCGGGCTTATCCTAGCCCAACTTTATCCCTAAAATGAAACGATTGGCAGGTATTCTGGGCGGCTTGATGGTAGCTTTCACCATGCAAGCGGATGTCACGATGGAAAAGGTGAATTTCGGCGGGTGGCCGAATTGCATCCGTTTGAGCAACAAGAACATCGAGATGGTGGCTACGACGGATGTGGGGCCGCGTATCCTGCGCCTAGCGGTGCCGGGTGGAGACAATGTCTTCAAGATCTGGCCAGACCAGGCTGGGGCTAAAGGCGGGGACCAATGGCGAATCTATGGAGGTCATCGGTTCTGGCATGCACCGGAGGATAAGGTGCGTTCTTACCAGCCGGATAATGAACCGGTGGAGGTGTCATGGCAGAACGGAGTGCTCAAGCTGACCCAGAAGCCAGAGCCTAAGACGGGATTGCAGAAGGAGATTGAGATCACGATGCATCCGAGCGAGGCACGGGTGGAGGTGAAGCATCGCTTGAAGAACAATAACTTGTGGGCGGTGGAAGCGGCACCTTGGGCGCTCTCGGTGATGCAAGGTCCAGGAAAAGCGATCATCCCGCAAGAGCCGCCATCGAAGGATCTGTTGCCGGCGCGGCCGATGGCGTTGTGGGGTTACACGGATATGCGTGATCCACGATGGACGTGGGGCTCGAAGTTCATCCAGCTTCAGTGCGATCCAGAGAACAAGAAGGCGCAGAAGATCGGCATCCGCAATTCACCGGGTTGGGCGGCATATCAGGCGAAGGATGTGCTGTTCTTCAAACGTCTGCCGTTTGATGCGAATGCGACGTATCCGGATTTCGGTTGCAATACGGAGTTGTATACGAATGGGGATATGCTGGAGGTGGAGAGTGTGGGGGCATTGACGAAGATGGCTCCAAACGCGGCGGTGGAACATGTGGAGACGTGGTTCCTGCTGAAGTATCAGGCGGGCAAGGATGAGAATGAGATGGCGGACAAGTTGAATCTATTGGTGAGAGGGTTGAAATAATTCAAGGCATGAACCTGCTGCGGACATCCGCCCTGTGTCTTGCGCTTCTGTTAACAGGAGCTTCTGCTGGGCCGTTGATGGCTGCAGAGACGGTTGCGATCGATCGATTGCCAAAGGGGTGTGTGCAGCCGCAATCGGTGGTGGATGATGCAGGCACGGTGCATGTGGTTTATCTGAAGGGCGAGGGGCAAGGGCAGGATATCGAATACATGTATCGCAAAGCGGGTGAAGCGAAGTTCTCTCCAGCGGTGCAGGTGAACAGCATCGCGGCCAGTGCGGTGGCGACGGGGACGATCCGGGGAGCGCAGGTGGCGGTGAGCAAGGATGGGACGGTGCATGTGCTGTGGAACGGTACGATGGCATCCGCGCAAGTGCCGGGAGGGGGTTCGCCGCTTTTCTATACGAGGCTGAGTGCGGGCAAGTTCGAGCAGCAGCGCAATTTGATGACGAAGACGTTCATGCTGGATGGCGGCGGATCGATCGCAGCGGGGCCAGGCGGTGCGGTCTATGTGGCATGGCATGCCAGCAAATCTTCGCAGCCGGGCAAGGAGACAGATCGTGGTGTCTACTTGGCGACATCCTTGGATAACGGAAAGACGTTTAGTGCGGAACGTGAAGTCAATCCGCCGAAGAGCGGGGCGTGTGCGTGTTGTGGATTGCGCATCCAAGTGGATGAAAAGGGTGAGGTGAACCTGCTGTTCCGCGCGGCATTTACGGCGTTGGACCGGGATATTCTGTGGTTGCGTTCGGCGGATCAGGGGAAAACCTTTCAAGTGGTGAACCGGGATGCGTGGAAGATCGGCCAATGCCCGATGAGTTCGGCGTGGTTGCGGGATGGCTGGGCGGCTTGGGAGGCAGACGGGAAGGTGAAGTTCAGCCGGATGGACGGTGGCCTGACTTATTCGCCAGCCGGGGACGTGAAACGAAAGCACCCGGTGGCGGTCCAATCTAAAGATGGCAAGGCTTTGCTGATCTGGACCGAGGGCACGGGTTGGAAGAAGGGCGGTTCGGTGGTCTGGCTGGAATTGGGGGCGGATGGGAAGCCGTTGGGACCGGTCCAGAGACGGGATGACCTGCCGGTTTGGGGCTTGGCGACGGCTTGGGCTGGGGCCAAGGGTGGTTGGGGCATGCTATATTGAAGCGACTGGTGACTAAAACCTTGGGCGAAAGTGAGTAATATGCAGAGGCAGGCGTTGACAGGGCAAAGGGCTTCTGATTATTTCTACCGCTCGTAATCCGTTACACATCACATGGCCATTAAAATTTTGTTGATTTTGGCACTGCTCACCGGCGGTGGATCCATTGCTGTCAGCCACTTCATGGTGAAGCCGCGCATCGAGAAGGCGGAGAAGGAGGCCAAGGACAACAACCAAAAATATATCGCGGAACAAGCCGCGAAGGGACGTGTCCAAACAGAACTGAACGAGACCAAGCAGGTCTTGGACACCACGAAGTCTGAACTGGAGACGACGAAGACGTCGTTGGCTACCAAGACCACCGAAGCTGAAGCGGCGAACGCCAAGGTGACCGAGTTGACGGGCACGGTGAACGCCAAGACCAAAGAGATTGCCGATATCAAAGCTGCCAATGCAGAGTTTGTCGCGTTTGGCAAACCGATGTCTGATATCAAAGCTACGTACGCCAAAGTTCCAGTGCTGACCAAAGAACGCGACGTCTTCACCGCTGAGAACAAAGTTCTCCAAGTGGAAGTGAACCGGTTGAAGAACAAGATGCGCGAGCTGGATAAAAACTCTCTCATCGCTCCAGCAGTCCGTTTGCCGGCTGGCTTGTCCGGTAAAATTACCTCGGTCGATCCACGCTACGAGTTCGCGATCATCAATGTGGGTGGCAAGCAGGGGGCCTTGGTGGATGGTGAGATGGTCATCACCCGTGGTGGTGAGATGGTGGGCAAGGTGCGCATCTCCTCAGTGGAGCCGGACTATTCTGTCGTCAATATCATCCAATCTTGGAAGAAAAAAGATGCAGTTGAAGGCGATACCGTTCTGGTGCAATAGTAGATGTCAGTAACGGATATGAAGAAACTGACTTTGAACAAGATTGTAGCGGGAATGTTGCTGGCCGGAGTCATGATGGTGGCAGCGGGTTGCAATACGCCGGAATCTGATAACCGTTCTGCCCGTCCGTGGAATGCGCCGAAAGGTTGGGAAGGCGGATTGCCTGTAGGGCTGACGGAAGGCCGCTAAACGGCAGTAGATTTACATTAAAAAAGGCCGGATAAATCCGGCCTTTTTTATTTCCAGTGAAAAGCAGAAAACGAGGGGGACATGATGAAATTCATCGAAGCAGTCCAATGGATTGTGGCGATTATTTGTCTCGGCAGTGTCATCGGGCGGGCGGGATGCTGACAAAGAAAGCGGACAGCGATCCCAAGAACCGTTCGGCGCAACCTTGGGGCTCACAGGGCAAATCAGGCACGGCCAGCTTGCCGGGTGGCTTGAACGAGAAACGATAGAAACAAAAAAGCTGCCTGAGTGAGGCAGCTTCTTTTTTTGTAATGTGTGATTAAGGCTTAGCTCTTCCAGTCGAAAGCGCCTTTCTTCAAGGCGTAGATATAGCCGATGAAGAGGATGCCGAGGAAAGAGATCATAGAACCGAAGATGAGGCTCGCGTTCTCCACCAGCATCTGTTTGTAAACCACCGCCCAAGGATAGAGGAACACGACCTCGATATCGAACAGGATGAAGAGCATCGCCACGAGGTAGAACTTCACGGAGAGCCGGTTGCTGCCTTCACCGATGGGCAACATGCCGCACTCATAGGGGATGTCCTTGGTCGGATTGCGCTTGCCGCGCACGCCGAAGAAATAGGAGGTGGCGAGCATGCCGACGGCAAAGCCAACGGCGATCAGGCCCAAAATCAAAACCGGGATATACTGCTCTAACTGCGACTGTTCCATAAACCGGGCGAAAACGTAGGGGCGGGAAGGGGGATTGGCAAGTGAAACCGTTTCTAATTAGAGCGAGGGCTTAAGCGAACGGAATCCGATACGATCACTTTTAGGATGCCATCTTTTTGCATCAAAGTGACTGTCAACCGGCGGACCTTTCCTTCCCGCGGCTGATTGCTTTGGCCTGTTACAGGGACCGGTTGAGGGTCAAGCGCTTGCTCAAAGATGCAATACCCGCTATGGTTATCGACACGGTTAAAGCGGTTTTTCCGGATAGTTAAGTTTTCGCTGAGAGAATCAAATTCCACGCCCTCCCACTCGCGAAGATCATATCCCGCCTTGGAAAGAGTTTGTGCTGTGATGGCGATGGCGCTTCTCTCAGACAAATCCATTTGTTCCGGCGGAACTGGATAACTAAACGTCTGTATTCCGCCAGTTGGCACTTTCGTTACAACAGAAGGCCATGCATCCTCAGCGCGCGTGATGGCGAACGCGAAAAGTATGAGGACGACAGTGGGCAATCCAAGCCACAGAAACAAAGCCACGCTATCAGGTGCGGACCGGGTTTTTCTGCGGTTGGCGATCAATCCTGCCGTATCGGGCAGTTGCAGGTGTATGCGGGCCTGCCGGATTCTGGCTCGTAAACACTGGATGAAATCGCTCTTCGGAGTGACGGGCAATGGCTGAGCTGCCCGAATTTCCCGGACGCGGGAGAGCACGGATGAATAGGGAGAAACCTCAGGCTGTTCCGGACTCTTCATGGCGTGCTTGCAACATTAAGGAACGCCGTTCTTGCCGAAATAGCAAGCCTCTAAAGCGCCTGGGCAGACGCATCAAAAGAAAAACGGAGGAAGCATCAGCGGCTGGGCTGGCTCGAACATTTGAAGGCAATACCCGGCCCGTGGGTCGTGGGCCGATGTGACCATGAACTGTTGATCTGCTGGGCATCGGGCTTTGCTGCCTGCTTTTGCGCGGGGAGACCTTCGGAGACATGGCCGGTTTTGGGCGGCGGATCATCGCCCCGTGTGGTGGTCAACGCGTGGGCGGCGAGCAACGCGCTGGTGTTGGAGCAGGTGGCGGTGCCGGACAAGACCAACAAGATCACGTCCTTGCCAGATCTTTTCCGGGCCTTGGAACTGGCCGGATGCATCGTGATGGTGGATGCGGACGCCGAGTACGTGCTGGCGCTCAAAGCGCAACTAGTTCCAGGGCCATGCGTTACTGGCAGAGCGTGGACATGAATGGTTTGCCAATGGGCGGGGGTGCGGAGTGTGTGGGTGGAGGAAAGTGTGCAGCAGCGGGGGGCGACCAGCCGCCCGCGAGGGAACGCCGTTACTGCTTGAGCAGCCTGCCGGTGGGAGTCCAACCGTTTGCGCTGGCACTGGAGCGTGGAGTGGATGCTTGAACGGGCAATGCGGCGAAGACCGCAGCCTCGCCCGCACCGGCCATGCTGGCGAAAACCTCGCCACCTTGCGGCGGCTGGCCTTAAACCTTCTCAAACGCGGCAACAAAGCAAACCGCTCTAGCCTCTTGCACCTCCTCGCCTTTTGCTGCGTTTGCCTGGATTCATGGGAATCAGGCATTGACACTGGTTTTCATGGTCCCTAATTTCTCTACGTAAATACCGAGCGTAGCCCCGCGTTTTACCACGACGGGGCTTTTTACTGTTCAGACTTATAGAGCACTATGGCCAATACTATTCTCGTGGGCGCCCAGTGGGGCGATGAAGGCAAAGGCAAGATCATCGACGTGTTGACGGAAAATGCGGAAGTGGTGGTCCGCTCCCAAGGCGGCAATAACGCCGGGCATACCGTTTACATTGGTCCCAAGAAATATGTGCTGCACCTGGTGCCTTCCGGCATCTTGCGTGATAAGAAGAAATGCCTCATCGGCAACGGTGTGGTGTTGGACCCGATCGGCCTCGTGACGGAACTGGATGGTCTGGACAAGCTGGGCATCAAGGTGAAGGGCAAGCTCTTCATCAGCGAGACGGCGCATGTGGTGCTGCCGTATCATCGCGAACTCGACGCGCTCCGCGAATCCGGCAAGGGCAAGAAGAAGATCGGCACGACGAAGCGGGGCATCGGCCCGACGTATTGCGACAAGGCGGCGCGCACGGGCATCCGCATGCATGAGTTCGTGGACAAGGAACATTTCGCCGCGAAGCTCAAGGAGCGCATCAAGGAGAACAACGAAGTGCTCAAGGCGCACGGTGTCAAAGCGCTCTCTTACAAGAAGGTGCTGGCGGATTACGAGAAGGCGGCGGATCGTCTGCGGCCTTTCGTGGTGAACACGGTGGTGATGCTCCACGAGGAGATCAGCAAGGGCGCGAATGTGTTGTTCGAGGGGGCACAGGGGACGTTCCTGGACATCGATCACGGCACGTATCCGTATGTGACTTCTTCCAACACGACTTCTGGTGGTGCTTGCACGGGTTCCGGTGTGGGACCGAATCGCATCGATAATGTGGTGGGCGTGTTGAAGGCTTATACGACGCGCGTGGGCGAAGGCCCGATGCCGACGGAGAACCAGGAGATCAGCGATCTTTTGCATGGCATGGGCCGTGAATTCGGGGCGACGACTGGCCGGGCGCGCCGTTGCGGATGGTTCGATGCGGTATTGACGCGTTACGCGACGATCGTGAACGGCATCGATGAACTGGCCGTGACGAACGTGGACGGTCTGGACACGGTAGACGTGATCAAGGTGTGCATCGCGTATCGCGTGGGCAAGAAGCGCTACGATTACGTGCCAAGCGATGTGGAAACACTCGCAAAGGTGGAACCGGTTTACGCAGAATTCCCCGGCTGGAAGACCTCCACGGAGAAGGCGAAGACCTGGAAGGATCTGCCGAAGAACGCGCAGAATTACCTGAAGGCCATCGCCGAACTGACGGGTGCGAAGCTGAAGATCGTGTCCGTGGGACCGGCCCGCGAGCAGACGATGATTCTGTGAGCTGACCTGATCTGGTAGGGGCGAGGCTCTGTCGAGCCCTTGCCGATTGGGAAAACAGTTATCGAACGTCAGGCTCTCCCGAGTTGTCATTACTGGCATTCGGGAGAACTTTAGGTTAGTCAGGGCTCGACGGAGTCTCGCCCTACCATGATTTAGGAATGAGTGCTGCTGCCTTGCAACTGAGCCCAGCCGCGAAAGCGACATTGCCGACGCATGTTGCCATCATCATGGATGGCAACGGGCGCTGGGCGAAAGAGCGCCATCTGCCACGCGTGGAGGGGCATCGTAATGGTGTCGAATCCGTTCGCGCCGTAGTGCGGGCTTGCGGTGAGGTGGGCGTGAAGTATCTGACGCTTTACGCCTTCTCCGTTGAGAACTGGAATCGCCCCAAAGACGAGGTGGATACGCTGATGAAGTATCTCGCCCGTTTCTTGAAGAATGAGATTGGCGAACTGACGCGCAACAATGTGCGGTTGGAAGTCATCGGGCAGATCTATCGCTTGCCGGAGTTTGTCCAAGAGCAGTTGAAGAAAACTCAAGCTGCGCTTGCGAAGAATAACGGGCTGACGCTTGTGCTCGCGTTAAGCTATGGCGGACGCACGGAGATCGTGGAAGCCACCCGCAGTATCGCGGAGCAGGTGAAGCAAGGGCACATCGATGTGGAGCAGGTGAACGAACACCTCATCGCTCAGCATCTCTACACGCGCAACTGGCCCGATCCCGATCTGCTTATCCGTACGAGCGGCGAGATGCGCGTGAGCAACTTCTTGCTGTGGCAGATTTCCTACGCGGAATTTGTGGTGACGAACACGCTGTGGCCTGATTTCCGTAAGGCAGAATTCTTCGATGCACTCGAAGAGTATGCGCGCAGACACCGGCGGTTTGGGAAGGTCTAAGAGGGAACAGGGGGCACCCCTCATCCTCATTCCTTCTCCCCTCCGAAGGGAGAAGGAGGAATAAATCCGTTACTTCTTCAGCTTCTTCTTCGTGGCGGCTTGGAGATCGTCGATCTCGGGCTTGAGCTGCTGCTTCACGTTGCGATCCATGCGGTCGATGAAGAGCACGCCGTTTAAGTGATCGTTCTCATGCTGCACAGCACGGGAGAGCAGGCCGCCGCAACGGAAGGTCTTGGTCTTGCCATCTTCGGTCATGACCGTCACATCTACGGATTCAGGACGCTCGATGTCCGCGTAGATCTCCGGGAAACTTAGGCAGCCTTCGGGGCCTTTCACGGCCGCGTTCACGGGCTTGATCTCGGGATTGATGAGGATGAGCGGCATGAAGGCATCCACATCCGCCGGTTTGCCATCAAGTTCCAAAGTGGAAGGACGGTCCTCAACACCACGCACATCGATGACGGCGAGTTGCAGCGCTTCACCGATTTGCTGCGCGGCAAGTCCGACGCCATGCGCGTCCTTCATCGTCTCGAGCATGTTGTCGATGAGTTGCTTGATCTGCGGGGTGATCTTCTCAATCTTCGCGCCTTTTTGGCGGAGGACCGGATGCCCAAATTTTACGATCTCTAAAACCATTGCTTTACTTACGTTTGTTCAAGATGGCCAATTTTCAATCATACCGGCCAAGTCCAACATGCCGGGTGTGGTTGCCGTCTTAACGTAATAACCGCTGGTGGTGACGCCGGTCAATACACTTGCTGCGTCATCCAGGCCGAGCAGCTTGCCGAGACAGAAGCCTGCATTGAAGTGATCGCCTGCGCCCGTAGTGATCAGTGCCTTCTTGATCCGCGGTCCGGACACCATGGAGACGGTGCCTGCGGTGACGGCTAACGCGTAGGTGACCGGATGAATCACGAGTGTTTCGACGCCCACTTTTTCATCGATGCGTTGCGCGAGAAAGGCGAGTCCTTGTGGCGAACCATCGGGCATGGGTAGACCGAACACTTCACCGACTTCAAGGGCTTCCTTCTCGTTGAGGCCGAGGATGACCTTGAACTTCGTGTTGAACTGATGAACGAGTTCGAGCGCGTGTAGGAGATCTTCGCGCGTGCGCTTGGCGGGGTCGGCGAGGTCAAAAAACATCCAGCGTCGCTCACCGCTCACGTGGGGGACAACCTCCGAGAGCATGCTTTCCCAGATGGCGCTCATGTGGGGGAGCATGGTCCAGTTCACGAAGGCGAGAAAGGTGGATTGATGGATGAAATTCCTGACATTCTCCGCACCGGCACGGGCATTGAGGTTTTCCCAGTTCACTTCGGCAAGCGGATACATCTTGCCGAGCATCAGCTTGCCGTCCTCGAACTCCAAAGCGTCCGTGTGACCGGGCTCACCGATGGAAATGACCTTGGCGCGTTGGGCGAATTCGCTGAAAACGGAATGCAGATTCGGATGGCCCAACGGTCCCACGTAGGTGGTCGTAAGTCCGAAAGAGGCGAGGGCATTCGCCATGATAGGACCGTTGCCGCCGAGCTTGGTGCGACGTGTGACCAGTTCGATATTCGTGCTGCGACCTGCGGCTTCCGTGATACGCTCGCCCAAGCTCGCGATGGTGGGCATGCGCTGGTAGGTGTTCACGTCCTGCCGCTTGTCCACCACATCGATGATTTCATCGACGAAGCCATCGAGACCAACGAAGGCGGTGAGTTGGGGGACACGAGTGGCGGCGGCACGGAGAGCGGTAGCCGCACGAGCGCGCAATTCCGGTGTGTTTTCAGGTGTCATGGTTGGTCCTAGGCAAACGACCACCAATTGGCGACCGTAATGTTAGTCCATCGGAATGCCGGCGACCTGCAGCACACGCTCCAGATCGTCGTCATTGAAAAAGCGAATCTCCACCGAGCCTTTGCCGGCCTTGTATTTCAAGGCCACGCGCGTGCCGAAACGCTCCTGCAACTTGCGCTCGAGATCGGCCACGTGGGCATCCTTCGGTGGGGCTTTCTTGGCACTATGCCGCACGCCTTCTGATGCGCTCGACTTGCCTTGCATGGCAGCGATCATCGTCTCGGTTTCCCGGACACTGAGGCCTTCCTTGATGATGCGTTCCGCGGCGAGCTTCTGTTCGGCTTCGAGAACCAAACCGAGAATGACTTTCGCGTGGCCCACGGAAATCTGGCCGTGACGCAAGTAAGCTTGAGTCTCGGAGCTGAGGCGCAAGAGACGCAATGCATTTGCCACGGCGGCACGGCTCTTGCCGACTTTTGTGGAAACTTGTTCCTGTGTGAGACCGAACTGGCCGAGGAGTTGGTTGTAACCCAGCGCTTCTTCGATCGGATTCAGGTTTTCGCGCTGAAGATTCTCGATGAGCGCGAGCTCGATCAATTGTTCATCCGTGGCTTCGCGAACGATGACGGGCACTTCGCTCAAGCCAACGACTTGCGCCGCGCGCCAACGACGTTCACCGGCGATGAGTTCGAAACCATCTGCTCTCTTGCGGACGAGCAGTGGCTGGACGATGCCTTGTTCCTTGATCGAAGCCGCGAGGTCTTGGATGGCTTCCGGTGCAAAATCTTTACGTGGCTGAAACGCGCACGGATGCACCTCGCTCAGCGGCACTTTACGGACAACTTCACCCGCCACGACGGGCGCAGGAGCAGGTGTAGGAGCCGGAGTGGCTACAGGCACTGCAGGTGGCGCAGCAAAAGGGGAAGGGGTTGCTGGAGCAGGAGTGGCAGGAGCGGGTTTCGCCGCACCGGCACCACCTAACAACGCACCTAAGCCTCGTCCTAATACTGGTTTCACCATGGGATGAGAGTGGGCGACGAGGCGGGGGTTGTCAATTTTTCGGGTGGAGGAATTATGCCCAGCCTGTCACGGCGTTTTCTGCTCCAACCACCGTTTCCGCCACTCCGTGCGGGGCATTTTCCCACGGACATTGGGCGTCAATTCTTCAGTGAACATCCATTCGCGAGGCAATTGCCACGCAGCCAGCCGGATGAGCAAATGTTGGCGCAACGTCTCCACACTGGCTTCGCCATTCAGGCGCACCATGGCAATGATGTTCTCACCACGGGAAACATCTTCACTGGGGACACCGAACACCACGCAGCAGTTCACCGCCGGATGATTTGCCAATGCTTGCTCGATAGCTTCCGGCGAGATTTTGCGCCCGGCCACATTGATGACATCACTGGCGCGCCCCAAGAGATGTACTTCGCCATTGCGTATCTCCACGAGATCGCTAGTGGCGAAGCGGCCTTCGCTCAAACGAGCGGATTCTTCCGGGAAATAACCAAGCCCGACCGCCTCTCCACGCACTTCTAGACTTTCGCTGTTCACGGACAACTGGACGTTATCCATCGCCGAACCAGCCACAGAGGCATTAATGCGCGGTGTTGAATTGCGATCGTAAGCGATCCCACCGCATTCGCTGGAGCCGTAGAAGTTATGAATCTTCACGCCATTTTGGGCAAAGACATCCGTTTCCAAGGCGATGGGCAGGGGCGCACCAGCAGAGATGGCTAAGCGCACGTTTGTGGGGATACTGTTCGCCTCATGCCATGTGCGCCACAGAGCGGGCACGGCGGCGATGGTCAGATGTTCTGCCTTACGCGCAGCAGCCAAGACCATGGCGGGCAAAGGAGCATCTACAAGGAGCAGGGGAATACCGTGTAAGAGCAGGGGTAAAATGAGATTCGAGAACCCGTAAGAATGTGCAAGTGAGATGACTCCGAGATTCGGCCACTCGGGTTTCAATCCCATCGTAGAGACGATATTCCTCGCATCTGCCGCCAACTGTGCGCCCGTGAACGCAATGAGCCGTGGCTGCCCAGTGCTGCCAGAGGTCAGTTTCAGGTGCATGCAACTTGCTGGCAGATCGGGAATGGTGGGCGAGGGCTGGGTTTCTTCCAATGGGCAGCAAATCTTTCCATCCCGCCATGCGCGCAAGACATCCAGAATGAATGTGTGAGCGCGGCCAGAAGGGAAGCACACGGCATCTTGACTGGTGGGAAGCTCCTTAACCGCCGCAGCCAATTCGGTAAAGGTCCATGAGCGTCCGGACCAAGACTCGCTCAAGGCCAGCTTGTGGGCGTGTGTCTGCGCTACTTCTTGCCACCGTTCATACAGCATTGCGGTCATGCTGAAGCAGCATTACTTTCCACGGCAAGCATGATGTTCAGATTATTGTTCAGTTTGCTGGTAGTGGGATTGCTCTCCGGTTGCGCCAGTCGTCAGCCCGTGGTCCTTAATGGACGCAAATTTGATTTTGCCCGCGACACCTTTTCTTATCCGAACGAACTTGTATGGGTCTATTACCGCGATAAGGACTCGGGCGAATTCCTGCACTCGAAGCAAGACCCGGTGCCGGAATACACGCATCACTGCTTTGTTGTGGCCCGCGCTGCCAAACAATTTTTTGTGCATGCGGAATTCAAGCCGCAGTATTTGAAGGTATCGGATGAAGAGTATCGCACGCTGGTCCAGCGCATCCGCAACAGTGATCCACGCAAGGGCCCAGGGCTGGAGCGCGTATTGATTCCCGGCTATGCCGATCTGAAATCTTTCAGCCGCGATCATGAGGCGATGTTAAAAGCAGAATGCGGTCCTGCCTGGCTTAGCTATACTCAACGTGGTCACTGGCGGATGATCATGCCGCTCAATGGCTCACAGCGCGAAAAGAACGCGCAGAAGCTCACGGAAAGCGTTCGCATGAATGGCATCGCTGTAGCGCATGTGGTCACATTCCCGAAGTTGAAGATCAATCATGCGGTGGTGATTTACGATTATGTGAAGACAGCGGAAGGCATGGATTTCACCGCCTACGATTCCAACAATCCGAAAGCTCCTGTGGTGATCCGCTACAACTCAACGACCAAGCAGTTTAATTTTCCCGAGACGAATTATTACGAAGGGGGAGAACTGGACGTTTACGAAGTGTTCCACCGTTGGAACTACTGAGGCGGCTCTTTATCTTTCCGCTGCTTCCGCCATTTGTTGAAGCGCCAAAAGATCACGCCGAAAAAGATGGCACCGCAACCATTCACGCCCGCTGTGTAACCCAACTTGTAGGTGCGCCCGGTATTGATGGGCGCGTAGATGGTTACATCATGACCGAGTAAAAGATGAGGCATGGCTCCCGGCATCATGGCTCCGTGCAAAACCCCTTTCAGAAAACCGGCAGGTTTTTCGCTCGTGGCGCTTTCCGAGGATGTATCCAGCACCAGTGTGAACGTTGTTGCCACGATGGCCACGATGACCACGCGCTTAACAACGCGCAGCCATAATGGATCGGCGGGTTTCACTGGTTCGGTGTTCGTATTCAAATGCGTACGGAGGTTGAAGAGAGGATAATCGCCTCGGCAAGCGCAAAATCAACTGGCACGAACTGCCCAGCGCAGTTTCGCGGACTTTGAGCGCGAGTTTTCATATTGCTCTTCTTTGGATGGGCGCAGCACATCTTGAGCGATCTCTGAATACAAACCGCTTAGCAATCCGGCCTCAAACGTCTTCTTCACGCGGCGATCTTCACCCGAATGAAAGGTTAGAATTGCGACCCGACCACCCGGATTCAGGCAATTAGGCAAGTTACGAAGCAGTGTATCCAGCGCAGAAAACTCATCATTCACTGCGATTCGCAACGCCTGAAAAGTTCGTCGGATGCTCAAATCATGTTCGCTTTGGGGAATACGAATCATCGCGGCGCGGATGGCTTTGGCGAGAGACTGAGTCGTAACAAATTTCTTTCCTGCCAAAGCCTGAGACAGCGTATCTGCGTAAGGCTCATCCGAATTTTCTTCCAAAACCCCTTTTAGCTTCTCCACCGAAATCTTTTCCAGATACGAAGCTGCCGACTGGCCACGTAATGGATTCATCCGCATATCCAGCGGGCCATCATTTTTCACGGAAAATCCACGCGTAGGGTCATCGAGTTGCATGGAGGAAACGCCCAAGTCGGCCAGAATGACATCGACGCCCGTGAGGTTTTGTGACGCCAGCACTTGAGGCAAACCAGCATAGTTGCTGCGATGTGCCGTGAACGTTTCTGGCCCAAAGCCTAAAGCCCTCAAGCGTTCTTCCGTCTTGGGCAACTCAATGGGGTCTGCGTCTAGCCCAAGTAAATGGCCACCAGGTTGGATACGTGCTAATATCTCTCTTGTATGACCGCCATAGCCAAGCGTGCAATCCACCGCGACGTTTCCCGGCTTTGGCGCGAGCACTTCGAGTATCTCATTCACCATGATGGGGCGGTGCATGCCTGCCGGAGTTTTGCCCGAAGCCATCACCTTCGCGATGGTCTCGCCATACTTCTCCGGATTGTGCTCCTTATACTTGTCTTCAAACCGACGCGGATTCTTGCCGGAATAACGCACGCGCCGCTTATGCACTTTCGGCGTCTCATCTGGCGCAGGAGTGGGAGAGGGCGGGGGAACGTCGCTCACAGTTCGTTGTATTTCTTGTTGGAACCGCGCGCTTTCTCCAAAGGATAACGCTGTTCATTGCGGGCGATCTTGGCACGCATTGCTTGGGCGAGATCCACACCAATATCATCGGCCATCTCGAAGAGAAGAATGGCGACATCAGCCATCTCCTGGGAAATCTCGTCCTTGCGCTCCACTGCGCGTCGCTCGGATTGCTCGGGAGATTGCCACACGAAGTGCTGCAGCAATTCACCGGCTTCAGCCGTGATGGCTACCGCCAAATCTTTCGGGGAGTGGAATTGCTTCCAATCGCGTGCATCGCGGAAGGCCCGTATCTCCGCCGTGATCTCCTGAATGGAATCGGACATAACGCCCGCGACTCTGAAGCAAAGTCGTAAACGGAGCGAGCCTCATTTGCGGGAATGACCAATGACGAAATCCGAATGACGAAGGAAGGTGCGCAAAGTGTCATTGAGGCTTGGTCATTAGTTATTCCTTGGTTATTCGTCATTTAAGTTTGGCGCATTCCTTATGTCTAAAGCACGTCACATGATGATCATTCACCATGCCGGTTGCTTGCATATACGCGTAGCAGATGGTGGAGCCGACGAATTTGAATCCTCGCTTCAGCAAGTCCTTGCTCATGGCATCGGACTCATTCGTGCGGGCAGGGACACCTGTAGTACTGCTCCAATGATTGACAATCGGTTTGCCGCCCACGAACTGCCAGATGTATTTATCGAATGAACAGAACTCCTCCTTTGCCTTGAGATAGGCTTGGGCGTTCTTGATAGCTGCAGCCACTTTCAAGCGATTGCGGACGATGCCCGGATTCCCTAGCAGCTCGATCACTTTCTTTTCATCATACTTTGCGATCTTCTTGGCATCGAACTGGTCGAATGCCTTCCGGTAATTCTCTCGCTTGTTCAGGATGGTGATCCAGCTCAGTCCAGCTTGGGCACCTTCCAAGATGAGCATTTCGAGGAGTCGCTGATCGTCATGCAGCGGCACGCCCCATTCAGTGTCATGATAGGCGAGGTAAAGATCGGTTGTGGGCCATGGGCAGCGTGGCTGATTCATAATTAGAGCAAGAATGCCATAACCAGATGACAGCCATATGTCAGTAGCAGATTTTGGTGAGTTGTACCGATTTTGCCAGCAACCTTTAGGCAGGGTGGTTGAAATTGACCTTAATACATATGGCTATAGAAAATCTGTTAGTTCTTGAAAATGTGCAATTTGCGCGATTTGAAGGTTTCGAAAATGTAACTAAACAATCATTGATAAGTGCTTCAAAATATGAGAACAAAATAGGGCCGGTCGGCCTTGGCTGGCATAATCCAAGCTAAACATCAATTTGTCGTGCAATCAGAGACCTTTTTGGAGATTTGGAAGCAGACGCATAAGGAAACTTCCGCCAGTTTCGAGGAAGATGTCTTTTGGAAGACGCTCTATCCGCATGCCCAATTTTTTGCCCGCATCGTATGGCGAGTGTGGCGGGGATTTTTCAGCAAGGATTTGGAATTCATCCGGCGTCTGGGAGCTGTGACCTCGGCCCAAGAAGCTCATCTGGAGGTGGACAATGAGCGGTATCAAAGGCCGGAGTATGGTTTGCTGCGTCGCCATTTCAAACTGCGAGTTTCGGGTAAACGTGCCATTCATCTGGTGAAGCGCGCGATGCGTGAGCGTGAAGCGGCTTTACAGCTTGACGCAAGCGCGACAAATCCCGTCAATTCGCAGGCATGCTTTCCCAGTGCTTCTTAAAGTCGGCGACCCTCCTCGTCGCCTTGTCCGGCAGTGTTTTACTTTCCCACGCTGAAGACTGGCCGCAGTGGCGCGGCCCTCAGGCCAATGGCTATCTTCCGGCCAAGAATTGGGCTCCTGAAAAACTTCCCGCCACACCCAAGACTTTGTGGAAAGCGGCGTTGGGCGATGGCGTGGGTTCTCCGGTAGTTGCTGATGGCCGTGTCTTCATCCTCGAGCAACCGGGCGACATGGAAGTCCTGCGGGCCTTCGATGCTGCTACCGGCAAAGACCTGTGGAAGCATGACGTGGACAAGGCTTATTCCGATACTCAAGGCAAAGGCTCACGTAGCACACCCAGTGTTTCCGGCAAGCGCATCTATGTGACGTCCTGCCGTGGAGAGTTCAAATGTCTCGACGTGGAGACGGGCAAACTTCTTTGGCGAAAGAACTTCGTCACAGACTACGGCGCTCTGTTCTACGGCGAGACTAAAGACCTGCTCGCCAATGGCGCGAGCCGTCATGGAAATAACGGTTCTCCCATTCTTTTGGGCAATAACATCATCATCCAAGCGGGAGGAACGAACGGAGCGAGTGTCGTTTCGTTGACACAGAAGGATGGCAAGGAGAACTGGCGGTCGCAGAATGATCAGGCGGGTTATGCCGGTGCTTTGGTCACCAAAATCGCAGGAGTAAATCATGCCATCTTTTTCACGGCACATGGTGTCATCGGTCTGAATCCAGACAATGGCAAGCTGCTCTGGCGTTTTCCGATCGATACGAAGTTCGCCCGTCACGTCACTGCGCCGATCGTGGTGGATGACATCGTGATGGTCTCCTCTCACATGCATGGTGTGTATGGCATCCGCATCGGCAAAGAGGGCAAGGGCTTGAAAGCGGAACAGGCCTGGCTGAACAAGAATGCGGCCATCAATTTCGCGTGCCCGGTAGTAGTGGGTGAACACATCTATGGTGTCGGGCCCACGAAGAATATCATCTGCGTGAACGCTAAAACCGGCGAGATTGCCTGGTCTAAGGATGGACTGATCAACAGCGCAGCGGGCAAGGCTTATGCAGGCATGATCGTGGCGGGTAAGAATATCATCATGCTTACGGATACGGGCGCGTTGATCCAATTCATCGCCGATCCCAAAGAGTATCGCGAGATTTCCCGCACTCAGGTGTGCGGCGTGAACTGGACCAATCCCGCGATGGCGGATGGTGTCGTTTACGTGCGCGACAACAAGTTCATCAGCGCCATCTCATTGAAGGAATAGCCGCGCGTGGACCTGCCCACTATCGCGGATGTTCAAGCCGCGGCGGAGCGCATCCGTCCTTGGCTGCGTCACACGCCAGTTCTGACATCTTCATCGCTTGATGCGATGACGGGTTCATCCTTATTCTTCAAATGCGAGAATCTGCAAAAGGCTGGGGCTTTCAAAGCTCGTGGAGCGACTAACGCGATCTTTCAACTCATCGATGAGCAGGCGGCCAAAGGTGTCGCGACGCATTCATCCGGCAATCACGGAGCCGCCCTCGCGATGGCTGCGTCTTGGCGCAAGATTCCAGCGTATGTGGTGATGCCAGAGAATTCTTCCGCTGTG
Source organism: Verrucomicrobiia bacterium (assembly GCA_036405135.1). NCBI lineage: Bacteria > Pseudomonadati > Verrucomicrobiota > Verrucomicrobiia > Verrucomicrobiia bacterium. Next base: position 17,812 of record DASWYF010000002.1, read on the forward strand.
AAGATCCGTGCCGTGGAAGGTTACGGCGGGAAGGTCATTTTCTGTGCGCCCAATCTGTCGGCTCGGGAAGAGACAGTGGCCCGCGTGTTGAAGGAGACTGGAGCGGTTTATATTCCGCCTTTTGATCATCCGCACATCGTGGCTGGGCAGGGAACGGCTGCACTGGAATTGCTGGAGCAGGCGAAGAATTTGGACGTCGTGCTGGCTCCTGTCGGTGGTGGTGGATTGTTAAGCGGCACCGCTCTTGCCGTGAAGTCATTGCAACCCAAGATCGAAGTGTGGGGCGCAGAGCCTGCAAACTCGAATGACGCGTTTCTCTCGTTTCAATCCGGTCGCATCGTATCAGTGCAGCAGGCACAAACGATCGCCGATGGATTGCGCACGTCGCTCGGCGAAATCCCGTTCGCGCTGATATGTCATCACGTTTCCAAGGTTCTGACCGTGAGTGAAGAAGGGATTGTTACGGCGATGCGCTTGATGTGGGAGCGAATGAAGGTCGTGGTAGAGCCTTCAGGAGCAGTGCCGCTGGCGGTGGTGCTGGCGCATCCGGAAGAGTTTAAGGGCAAGCGCGTGGGTGTGATCGTTTCGGGAGGGAATGTGGACTTGGACAAGCTGCCTTGGGTGAAGCAGTGATTCTAAGCTATGAGAATTAAGCCGAGCTGGAGCTAGGCGCTCCACTACTTCCAGTGTCGATCGCGTAGGGGAGGGAAGTCGCGTCGCCAGTTTTGCACGAGGTCCAGATCAATCTCAGTCGTCACCACACGTTCTTCGCCGCCGGCATCGGAGATAATGATGCCGTGCGGGTCAACTACGAGGCTGCGACCGGAGTAGAAGAAATTCGGATCGGTGCCGCAACGGTTCACGCCTACGACATACGCGAGATTTTCAATGGCGCGCGCCTGCAAGAGCGTGGTCCAGTGGCGATCACGCTTCACCGGCCAGTTCGCGATGACCACGAAGAGGTTCACGCCTTTATCCAAGGCACTTCGGAAGATCTCTGGGAAACGCAGGTCGTAGCACACGAAGGGTGCGACGGTGAATCCGTTCAACTCAAACGTCACAATCTCCGTGCCGGGTTGATGGACATCCAATTCACCGCCCATGCTGAAGGGGTGAATCTTGCGATAGCGGGCGACGAGTTTGCCATCCGTCCCGAACGTCACCGACTCATTGCATCCCTTCTGTGGATTAATGCGTGAGACGATACCTGCCGTGATGGTGCATTTCGTCTCCTGCGCGAGCTGAGAGAGGAAGGCTTCATCCTCCCGTTCACCGCTTTGAGCTGTGACGGGAAGGTTGCAGCTAAAGCCGGTGGAGAACGTTTCCGGCAGGACGATGAGCGAACCAGCGACTGGCTGGGCATCCAAGACCAGCTTGCGAGCGCGCTCGTAGGTGGCTGGCTTATTTTCCCAGACCGTGTTGAGTTGGACGGAGTAAACCTTCATCGGCCACTCACTTCTTCAGCTCGTAGTCAGAAGGCTTGGTGCCTTTCTTGCCGCCTTTGAAGCCATACATGGTGGGCTTGAACTCGCTTACGTAAGTCACATCGGCCTTGGCAGGAATCTGTTTCTCCATACCGAGAGACCAGAAAACACCGTTCACAAGCAGGCGTCGCAGGCCTTCGTTTTGCAGATCGGTCGCAGCACCCATGGTGGTGGTGAGAATCTTGTTCGTCTTGCCTGCTTCGTTCTTGTATTCGCGCGTCCAGACAACCGGCTGCAGCGGATTGTTCTTTTCAAATTTATCCGTGGGCTTCTGTTTGCCTTCCACGGGAGCATCGGTCGGATTCATGCCTGCGAGCACCTGGCCAAGGACGAGAACTTTGGCGTCTTCCGGCGGGGTGGCGGTGTAAACATCCGAATCACCGAAGATGTCGGCCACACCTTTCAAGATGGGGTGGTCCTTGGCAGAGTCTACGATGATGCCGCGGGTGGCTTCCTTCTTATGTGCGCCATGGTGGGCGACCCAAGTTTCACCGAGCACTTGCTTGCCGAAGCCGCCTTTCCAGGTGGAATTGTTCCAGCCGTAGTGCTTGTAGATGCTGGTGCTGTCCTTGCCGTAATTGAAGGCATGAGTGCTCGTGCGGAGGGCGATGATCGGTTTGCCGCTCAGGTAGTAATCGACGAAATACTTCATCTTATCATCCGGCAATTCGCGGAAACGAAAGAGCATCACGACGAGATCGGCGCTCTTCAGGTTTTCCATGCCTGGGACATTTTTCTGGGCATCGGGATCAATGTCACCGGCCGCATTAAGCGAAAACAGCACCGTGCATTTAAAGCCATGATGCACAGAGAGAATCTGCGCGAGCATGGGCAGACCTTCCTCCGAGCGGTATTCCTCATCGCCGGAAAGGAAAACGATGTGCTTGCCCTTGCCGGGGCCTTTGCCGCCTTCGTAAGTGACCCATTCAGCGGCATTAGCGGCAGTGACGGCCATGCCCATGACAAGGGCCAGCCAAAGATTGCGGAGGCATTTCATAGTGATTCGGGGCTTTCGTGTGCCCAGATGATTAAACCTTTGGACTGCGGTAGACAATAGAAGATTCATTTTTGCGGCGGCTTTGGCTTGAGTGAAGGCGGTGAATATTCTAGGGATGAAGCATGCTGTTCGCTCAACGTGCCACTGAACCCGAGAAGTTCGATCTTCCCGGGCGCACGTTGGACGTCGTACGTGAAGGCTATGAACAGCTTGCACGCGTGAACCGTCTCTTTCGTTTTGCTGAGCCTTTCCAGCGTCTTATCCCCGCTACAGTAGATGAAGAGAATTGCCGCAATCTTAGCGTACTAGATTTAGGAGCCGGGGATTGCTCACTAGGTGACACCTTGGAAGCGTGGGCCAAAACGAAGGATTGGCAATGGGATGTGACCCATCTGGAGCTTAGCCCGCTGGCGCTTAGTCTCAGCGAAAGCCCTCGACGGGTCGTGGGTTCCGCCTTGGCGCTGCCTTTCAAGGATAACAGTTTCGATGTCGTGATCGCGGCACAGATGACGCATCACCTCGATGTGCCGCAGGGAGTCGTGGATCATTTCCGGGAGGCGTATCGGGTCGCACGGAAGATGGTGGTGATCTATGACCTGCATCGCACGGTGCCGATGTATCTGCTGGTGTGGGGCACGTTGATCTGCCTTCGTGCGCCAAAGGATTTTCGTGATGACGGATTACTCTCCGTGAAGAAGGGGTGGCGTCCGCCAGAATGGCTGGAGATGGCCAAGCAAGCGGGTATCAATGAAGCGAGTGTGCGCGTGGACCGAGTCGCGCGAGTGGTCCTACAAGCGGTCAAGCCTGCGACGGCTTGAGCGCATCGGCGTCAGCCGCTAGAGGAGCGGAGGTGGCGCGTTTCATTGCGAAGAGCCAGCGATACCAGCGCAAGCTGTCCCGGATCGGATGAATCTTGCTCTGCTCATCCTTGTAAATCGTGGCGATGGGCACGAAGTCAATGCGGCGTTGGACCAAGGCCATCTGCGCGAGCATTTCTGATTCGATCTCGAAGCCGGTGGTGTTCAGGTCTACGCCTTTCAGGGCATCCAGACGGATGAGGCGGAAGCCGCATTGGGTATCGGGAAAGGACTGATCCACCAAGGTGGAGATGCAATAGCTCAGGTAGCGATTCGTCCAGCGGCGGATGAATGGCATGTTTTCACACTGATCCATGCGATTGCCGATGACGAGGTCCACAGGGGATGATTCCGCACGGGCGAAGAAACTGGGGATATCTTCCGGGCTATGCTGGCCATCACCATCCATGACCAAGGTCCAAGCGTAACCTTGACGACGAACGTGTTCCAATGCCTGACGCACGGCGGTGCCTTTGCCTTGATTGACCGAGGAGGAGAGGACTTGGGCACCATGACGACCAGCGGCGAGGGCAGTGCCATCCGTGGAGCCGTCATCTACGATCAGGATATTTGGGAGAAACCGGCGCAGCTTGGGCAGTAATGCGTTCAGGCCGTGCTCCTCATTGAAGCACGGTATGATGACGATGCATTGTTGCGCCCAGTTCATGTGGCCCGAAGGCTATCGTAGTGCAGGACGCATGAACAAGCAAAGGATAGCGGGGAGAGGAATATCCACTATTCGGAGCAGGGCCGAATGGATGTTCGATGAAATTAAACCTTTGCCGCTGGCATAGTTATGGCTTAATTGGGAAGCAGATGGATTCATTATTCCTACCAACAGCCGGGATGTTGACCGCTCGCGGAGCCGAGCAGGAACAGTGGATGAAACGGGCCACGGAGGCGCGTGATGAACGGTTTGGTCGTCGAGCCTTTGTCCGCGCGGTAGTGGAGGTTTCCAATTTCTGCCGGGAGAACTGCGAGTATTGCGGCATGCGTCGCGATAACAAATCGCTGCATCGTTTTCGCGGCCAAGCAGAGCAATTGGCGGAGATGGTGATCGAGCATCGTCCTCCCAGTGTCACTGATCTGAACATCCAGACGGGTGAAGATCCGGTTGCTGTGCGGGAAGTCGTTTTGCCGTTACTCAAGATTCTTCAACGGGAGACGAATCTTGGTTTGAGCGTGTGCTTGGGGACGCTGAATCAGGAGCTTTACACCGCCTTGCAGGATGCGGGAGCGAGCATCTACATCATCAAGTTCGAGATTGCAAATCGCACGAATTACGCGCTGCGTCATGCACCTGGCACGTTTGATGAACGCATAGAGAACATCCGCCATTTGGCGGAACGCGGCTGGAACGTGAGTTCGGGGTTTATTTCCGGTCTGCCCGGGCAAAATATCGATGATGTGTTGGAGAATTTGGCCCTAGCGACGTCACTTCCCTTGGCCGGTTGCAGCGTCAGCCCGTTCATTCCAGGTGAATCTACTCCGTTGGCTAAAGAGACGACGGCAGATGTGGAACTGGTCCTGAACAGCATGGCCGCGATGCGCTTGATGCGTCCAGATTGGGTTATCCCTGTGGTTAGCGCGATGAATTTGGCAGACCCGGTGGAGGGGTATCGCCGCGGCTGGCGGACGGGAGCGAATCTCGCTACGATCAATATGACGCCGAGCGAAGTGCGCCAGGACTACGTGCTCTACAAGCGCGACCGTTTCATCATGACGGAAGGGCGCATCTTGAAAGCGTTGGAGCAGGAGAATCTGCAGCCTTCGGAGACTGGTTTGGCGGAGCATTATCGCCAGCAACGGCAATTAGCAACGGCTTAAGCGGAGCGTGGCCGTCCTCGGCCACAGCAAGGTGAAATGCTACTGGTGATTCCCGAAAAAGTTAGGGATAATAGAAAAGAATTCTGTTCGGGTGTTTCCAATAAGACGTAAGCCAACTGTGCTTATGGCCATTGCTGTGCCCGAGGACGGGCACGCTCCTACAGCACCGTCGTTTGAGCAACGACTTCTTTCGGAGTTGAAGCGGGCGTAACTTCGGTCTTCTCCTTCATCTGACCATCCGACTTTGGTTTGGCGAACCACGTGCGCCAGCCTTCAGTGATCTCCAGCCAGCCCCAATAGAGCGCGGCTTTCACGATGAACTTCAGCGTGCCGAGTTCAAATGTGTAGCCAGGGAACATGTAACGACGGCTATCATTCATCTGACCAGCCACACCGCGTTCAAACCGTGACTGCGCCATGGCGGCGAAGCGGCGGTTGTACGTCCGCATGAAATGATAAAACGGCGTGGAGGGCGGTGTGGAATAGTAGGGCTCCAGCAAAGCGATATCTCCGCGCCTGAACGGCTGGGAGGCAACGCCGTGATAGTAAAGACCGAGATCGAGCAAGAAGGCGGTGCGCATCAGATCGAACTCGCCCATGTAATGATACTTGTCGCGATAGATCGCATCGAACCAGCGATGGTAGCTGCGGTTGAAATCCTTGTTCATCCGCTCGACCATTGGCGTAACGGCTTCGCCCATGTTCGCTTTTAACACCATGTTCGTTGCGGCGGAAACGCTGAAGGAAAGCCAGTCGAGGCCAGGGCTGTAAAAAGGATCAAGGAAACCCGCGGCATCACTGACGAGCGCAAAACCATCGCCTGCGAACGTGGTGCTGTAGTAAGCGAGATTACGGCGCGTGTGGATGTCTCCTTCCGTCGGTTCGGCATCGCGCATCAATTCCGCAGCAACCGGATGCTCCATCAAAAACTTCTTCAAGCGTTCATGGGGGCGACCGCCTTCGGGAATCTCTAACGTGCGTTGATCGAACACGGCACCGATGCTGACATCGCCGCCCTTCAGCGGAATCCACCACGCCCACCAACCACGGCCCATCAGGTGATTCGTGGCCGCACCACGTTGACCATGGCAGCTCATGGACCATTTCGGGAAACGGCGGCGCAGTTCCACGCTTTCCCAATCCTTAACATTCGTCCAGCGGGACCAGATGGTGGCTGTGGGATGTGCTTCATTGCGCCGCCACCAGCCTTCCTGACGGGCGAGGAAAGCGGCGACACCGGAGGCGTCAATGACCCAGCGGGCGGAGAAAGTCTTTTGGACACCATCCACCTTGGCGATGACCTGTTGCTGGCCACCAGCTTTCAGTTTGATCTCATGCACCGTGGCGGGACGGATCAGTTCCGCACCGGCAGCGACAGCGCGATTGAGGACTTCCTGATCGAGGGTCGCGCGGTCCACCAAATAGGCCGGGACGCGAGACCAATACTTACCACCGATCTCGGCGCAGTCCGCGATGGTCTTGGTCTTTTCGTTCGCGAACCAGAAACGCAACCCGTGTTTGCACAGGTGCGATTCATTCAGATACTTCGTGAGGCCAAGAACCTTCGTGAGGAAGTAAGTGCTGATCTCAATGGTCGCTTCACCCACACGACGTTGCAATTCCTCGCGACGGTCCAGTACCAGCACGCGAAGTTTGGGATTCTCCTGCTTAAGAATGAAGGCGGAAGCAGCGCCGGCAAGGGCGCCACCAACGACGATCACATCGTATTCCTGAGCGGCAGGAGAGGGTGTGTTCACGGGAAATTAATCGACGCGTTTCGGGGTGATGTCAATTTTGCTGACCTTGCCATTTTCGCAATCCAGCCAGATTTCACCGACTTTGACGTCTTTGCTGCTCTTGAGCTTGGCGGCCCAGAGGGAGATTTTCCAGACGGGCTCACCGATGGCGCCGCGTTCCAGCTTCATTTCAGAAGCAGTGATCTTCAGGTTTTCCAAGATCGGTTCCTTGAGGGCGACCTTCAAAGCCTTGTCGGAATCCGTCTTGAGCTTCTTTTCGTCGAGGATGTTGTTCTTGTCTGAAATGGGTTCCAGCAGACGCATGGGGCGTTTCACATCCATCATCTTGCCCGCGCCGAACTTCACTTCCACCGTCTTCATAGTGGCGGTCTCATCGCGATAGACCACATACCAGACATTGGGCGTGGTGCTGCCTACGGACTTGTCCGAACGGATCTGGACGACCTTGTCCTTGGCTTGTTCACCGACATATTTATTGCCGTCTTTGGCCAGATCAAAGGCCGTCTTGTCATCGGCAGTGGCAGTGAAAGTATTTCCAAGTAGAAAGGTGGTCGCCAAAGCAACCCCGAAGGAGCGGAACAGAGCGGTCATACGCATGGGACGAAACTAGCGTGACTTGTGGGCACTAACAACCTTGAAAAACGGCCAGAGGCGAATGGGCCTACATGTAGGTTTGCAGCTTTGGCCAGAGCAAAAACTTCACGGCCCAGACAATAACACCGACGAGGATGGCGATGACGATCCATTTGATGACGGTGAGGGCGGGATTCGTGGTGGCTGGAGGGGTAGAGGTTGTTTCTGTCTCTTCTTCACCGCTTGAAATTGTACCTGGGTAACCAGCCTTCTTCTCCGCCTGCATGATCTGCTCTACACGCCACTGGATGTAGGTGGCCTTGGTCTTGTTCTCGTCTCCTTGGCAACGCGCCAATGCCTTGGTCCAAAGACCGTCATTGATGCGGCCTTCACGCAATTCATCGGCTACGGCTTGATAATATTTCTCGTCGTCCATGGAGTGATGGCTCCTGCTATACGTGACCAGATGGAGACTGAAAAGCAATTTGGCGTGTGATGGCTAACGGGTGCTAGCAGTAGCGGGCGCTTTCTTGTGCCTCACCTTGAGCATCACGGGGAAAGAAGTTTGCAGACCTTGGCTGCCTGCCGTGGCACGAGCGGACTTCACGACGACTTGGCATAAACGGTCCATTTCGGGCACCCATTTGAAAGCCATGAGGAAAATCTCGCGTTCATCTTCACCTGCGCGGATCTGTACGCCATTCAAACCGACGTTATCCACGATGACGCCGTGCGGGAGATTGTCCATATCGAGGTTGATGAGGTTGGTCTCGCCATTGCGCACCACCTTGATCATGGCTCCGATGGTTTCGCCCGGGTGAATGACGATCTCAGGAATCACCTGAGAGCCGATGGTTGCAGTAGTCGTGTTAGTGGCGATGAAGTTGATCAAAAATTTAGGAGCCACATCCAATTTTAATGTGCCCAAGCTGTTTGCCTCATGGGTCACGGACTGGCCATTGATCTGAGCGGTGGCGACGGCTTTTGCCTTGGTAGCATCGGCCATGGCAGGGGCCTTGGCATCTGGGAGCGCGAAAAGAAGGCCTTCAGCGGAGAAGTGTCCGGCTTGCACGACAATGGGGGATGAGGAGTAAAATCCTTCAGGCAAATCTTTGATATCCACACGCACTTCGCCTTCGAAACCATCCAAGCGATCGACCTCGACGGTGATCGCACGACCGTTACCCGGAGGCACGGATGGATTCACTCCTTTTACTTGCACGCGATAATCAGGCTGGGCAGGGCGCACGGTGAGGCGATAATTGTTCAAATCACCATTCTGCCCGCGGCTATCAGTCACACGCACGAGGTAGGTGCCGGTTTTCGGAGCCTTGAACATCAAGCGCGAATCCGTGCCCATATCGCGCATGCTGTCATCGTCGTTCTCGTAATAAAGAGTGAACGCAGGCAAGCCGTTGGGCACGAGCTTGGTGCCGGGAGGATGCGGTTCCACGATATAGAAAGGTTCATAGAGAGCGTGGGATGCGCCGGTGGTATCGAAGTAATTCACACGCTTGTCATTGCGGAAATACATGTGAAAACCGGAATCGGGTCCGAACGGCCAGCGATACAATTTCACTACTTCGCCCGCCATGTAGAGATACTGGTTCAGCTCCATCTCCTCCCAGAACTCTGTGCGAATCTCCACAGCGGTAGGATCAACGGTGCGCACGGACTTGTTCCACGAATCGCGCGTGGCTTGCAGGAGGACACGCTCGACTTTCTTTCCGTCTGCATGCAGCACTTCGATCTTTGTATCGGCAAGTGAACCACGTTGCGCGGCCATAGTTTCAATCATCAGTGTCTCGCCTGCTTTCGCATCGAAACGATACAAGTCTGCATCTGCTCCAGTCGCAGTCTTCAAAAGTCGGCCGCTGGTGATGGAAGGAATGCTGACCGATTGCGATTCACCTGGAGAATTGTTCGGTTCGCGTTCCAATTGAGTCGGCCATTCTTCGGCCAGCACTTTCAATGGAATGCGGCTGCGGAAATCATCGGGCAGGGGAATGGCCGTCTCACCCTTGGCTTTCGTCTCGATCTGCACGCTCGATTGGGAACTGATGTTGGCACCTTGAATTTCTATGCGGGTGCTTTCGCCGAGTCGCACAGTGTTGGGATAAAGTGAGGTGACAAAAGGCAGTTCACCAATGGACAGCCGATAAAATTGGTCTTTCGTGGCGGCTAACGTGGAATCAGATACGACGATGCGATATGTGCCACTTTGCTTGAAGGTGTGGATCAGGAACGCATCCTCACCCGTCATCAGCGGTTGTGCAGAAGCGATTGCAGCACCTTGCGCATCCATGAGTCGCATACTGGGATTGGGCATGCCGGAGGCGACTGCCTTTGCGCTTAGTTCAAATACCATCTGCTGCCCTGCGCGAGCGTTGAACTCATATGTGTCTGTGTCACCCAGCGGCGCCAGTTCTCCCCAAACGCCGGTGGGCAATTGGGCAAGCTGGGTGATTGTGTTCGTCGTTTCACTCGTTTGCGGCAGCACATCCACGTAGAGCTTGATGCGTGCGCTTTCGCCTTGGGCATTAAGGGCCGACACTTCGACCGGACCACGCGATGTTTTCTCCGGTACGAAGATATTCGCCCATGCTGCAGTTGCTGTGGCTTTCGGTTCGGAGAGCAGAGTCGCTTGAATTCCAAGCGTGTGCGCTTTGATTTCAGTCAGTGCACTCAAGTCTTTCCCCATCAATCTTACCTGATTCGTCATCCCACGCTGCAACCCACGCACCGCTGCTTTTTCCAAAGTCGGCTTCGGAGGCGGAGGCGTCATCTTCTTTTGCGCTTCAGCAGCGGGTTGGGCCACGCCGTTCATGGCGCAAGCAAACGCCAGACAAACAACTGTGATGAGGCGAAATGATTTCATGGAGTTGTTTGGGTAAGCCGCGATGCAGGAGCAGAAGTCTCACCAGAAACTGTCGGGTAAAGTCCCAACGTTCCATCCAATCTGCCTACGACAATCTGCTGTCCTTGCTTCGCGAAAGTGATGCCCGGAGCCCAGTCCGTTTGTTTCTCTAACACACGCACTTCGCGCATCGGTCGGAAATCCCAGAGCTTCACCGTGCGATCTTCGGCGGTGGAGACGAGCCATTTGCCATCGGGCGAGAAGGCGAGATTTAGAATCGCACCTTCATGACCAAACTTCGAGTAGAGCAGGGGATTGGTCGTCTCCGTGGCCTTTTCGCTGACTTCCCACACGCGGATGCGATTATCCACGCCCGCCGCCGCTAGCCTTTTTCCATCGGGACTGAACGCCACGCTGTAAATCTCCTTCAGCGACTGACTCAGCGTATCACGTCGTTCACCACTTGCTACGTCCCATAGCTTTGCCGTCCGATCTGCACTGACGCTGGCGAGGATTTTTCCATCGCTTCGGAAATCAAGATCATACACGCAACCATTGTGGCCTTTGAGCGTGCGAACGGGTTTCCCTTCTTTCACATCCCACAGGATGATTTGCTGATCGTAGCCGCCACTCGCGAGCAAGTTGCCATCCGGTGAAACCGCTACCGCGTAAAGCGCATCGAGATGTCCTTCGAACACTTTCACGAACTTACCTGTGGCCACATCCCAATGCCGAACTTCACCAAACAAACCCGTTTGTCCTGCCGCCGCGAAGAGATGTTTGCCATCTCGAGAGAAAGCCACGGCATTTACCGCACCTACATGACCTTCCAATTTAAATTTCGGTGAAGTCATGCCCGGTACAAACAACTCTACCTCTCCATATCGCGCCACGGCGATCAACCCCGCCGCCTCCGACCAGGCCACCGATTTGATCGCACGCCTTGGCTCCTTCTTCGGCGCGATGCTCGGCACCTTCAATTCCTTCCGCGAGGCCATCGCTTGTGCGGGCGGCTTGGCTCCCGCATCGATCCATTCGCGGATGAGTGCGATCTCTTTGGTTGGTAGATGATCGCGTTTGCCGGGCGGCATGAACTGATTCTTTCCTTTGCGACCAGAATTTCCTTCGAGGAATTTCACGAGCAAGCTGTCGCTCGCTTTGCCCGGGATCACCACTACGCCCTCTTTGCCACCCTTCAACACTGTCTCATGAGTTTCCATCACGAAACCGCCTTCAGGATCTTGCGCTGCGTGACATTCCACGCATTGCTTCTGGAAAATCTCGTGAATGACTGCGTAATCCGGTGCTGCGAAGGCACTGATGGCCGTGGTGAAAACCACCGTCATCAGCAGACACAGGACACGATTGGACCAAGACTTCATGCGATGATTTCAGCGTGCCGTTCACGCTGCTCATCGGCAATAGAGAATCATGCGAAGGCAGATGTAATTTTCTCTCCCGCCTTATGCTTGCTCAATCCATATCCAGCGGCACATCCGTCTCAAACATGAACGTATGGATGTAGATAAGTTGCTCGGCCTTCGTATTGTTCTCGAAAGGGATCACGCGATTCTTGCCCGCGTCGTACGAGTAAGCCCTGTATTTCCGTTCAATGAGCATCTCATGCACATCGAAGATCGTAGGCAGAAGATTCGGCACCACGATGATCGGCTGATACTTCTGGATAGTAGCCGTCATGCCTTCGAACACCTCACGCTCGAAGTGATCAGGAGCCACGCTGATGATGTCTGCTGCGAGCTTAAAGTGGTCGAACACCCGCGTCTCCACCACCACTTCGTCCAGTTCCTTCTTCTGATTCAGCAAGCCCGGTCTGCCTGCTGGTTTGGCTTCCGCATTTTTATAAGCATGAAACGTCTCTTCATCCGTCGTCGCCGCCTTAACCACCCGCGTGCCGCCCACTTTCGGGACGAACACCGTCTCGATGCTCTGGCTCTTGCTCAGCTTCACCATGTGATACTCGAAGCCTTTTCCCGCCAGCCAGTTCTGCGCCTTGATCTGTTTTTCCTCGAAAGGATTCTGTTCGAATAGCGCGATGCGGAACGTGCGGTTATACACGCGGAAACCTTTGAGCGGCTTCGCCTCATTGAACCCGATCGCCACGAACAATCCGTTCGTGAAATGCAAGTTCGTGAAGAACTTGTAGATCGTCTCGTGCGGTTTGCTGCCGAGCAGGTTGAGATATTGTGATAACATGTCAGTACTTGTGTCGGCCGAATTCACTGCCGCGGATGCCGTATTCTTCCCGCAAAGCGGTGAGTGTCAGTTCGTAGGCTTCGCGTTTTTTCTTATGCTTGTTATCCGTCAGGAAGAGCACCTTGTGATGCGTTTCATTCCAGCGCTCCAGATATTGGCTCAAAGTCGCTTGCGCCCTCTGGATGCTCTTGAATTTTGTCTGGCGAATTTTGTCCTGACTGATTAATCCGCGTACAGTCTGCGTCTCGTAGTAGACTACCACCGGATTCCCCTGATAGACCGGGGCGAGGTAATCCACCATGCGATGACTCATCGCATCGAGCGCCACTGCGAGCGCTGTTTTGTTCGCTACTGTCAACACCGTCCGCTCCTCGCCTTTGTTATACTTTTGGTAAACTTCCTCGCTTACGCGGTAAGCCGCGATCTCTTCCGGTGTGAACACCTCGTGGATCGCTTCCGGCTTGTCGCTGAGCAGGCTGTTTGTCAGTAATTTCTGACGCTTGTTGATCCGCATCCTGTCCAGGAAACCGGTCATTTGGCACCTCCGCTTGCGATCTTCGCCAGCAGTTTTTCCATCGGTTGCGCCTTGGAGAAATGCCCGTCGGCATGGTGCTTTGCCTTGCTCTTCAACTCAGGCTCATCCATCCCGGTCAGCAGATAGATCTTTGCTTTCGGTTGCAGCTCGCGGATGGGATCCACCAGTGCGCGACCGTCTTCTTTTTCGAGGGCCACATCCAGTGTCACCACATCGAAGGTTTTCTTTTTCGCGAGTTTGAGCGCCGTCTTGCCGTCCGTGGCTTCCGTCACATCATAGCCTTCCATCCGGAGAACTTCCCCGAGCATCTCCCGCAGCAAGTCATCATCATCGACGATGAGGATTGTTTTCATATCCTTATTCACAACTGGTTTCAGGCAGACGCAAGACCCGTGCCAAAAGGCTCAGGCCGGTGCGGCCAACCATAAATTGTCCGGCCGCAAGCATGTCCGCTCTATGCGTCAACAGTATGACGCAGGAATGACATTTCTGCTACCTTCTTCTATCGTCAATACTGGGCAAACCTGAAGCTATTCACCTGTGGCTCACCCTTCAACCAACCCAGCTTCAGGAGAAACTTGTCTGTTTCGGTGAGGGTTTGCTTGAAGTGGTCCTGCTTCGTGCGACCGAAATTGAAGAACCCGTGGGGCTGTCCTTCATAACCCTTCAGTTCGCATTCGTTTCCTTCTTTCTTCATAGCCTTTGTGAACGCCTCCGCCGTGGAGTAGGGGACCGTAGTATCCGCCTGGCCATGGAAGATGATCGTGGGTGGCGCACCTTTTTTCACGTGATGCAGCGGCGAAAGCTCCTTGGGTTCCGTGCCCATGCGTTCCTTCAAACTTTCCATCCGTTCTCCTGGCAATGGTTCACCACCTTCAAACGGTGAAAGCACCAGAGCGGGATTGAAAAGCACCAGCGCGTCCGGCACCGAGGATACCTTCGTGTCTTTGTCTTCAAAGCCCTTTACCACAGCGGTGCAAGCGGCGATGTGTCCTCCCGCTGAACCGCCGCCTGCGGCGATTCGTTTGGGATCAATGCCCATCTGCTTTGCGTTTTCCCGCACCCATCGCACGGCATCCTTGGCATCAATCACGCAATCTTTGGCTTTCACATCAAAGCGGCTGGATACGCGGTAATCCGCAGTGATGGCAACCATGCCGCGAGAGGCGAGGTAACGGCACTGCTGCTCGAACTGCTTCGGAGAGCCGTTCCGCCATCCGCCGCCGAAGAAGAGCACGATAGCCGGCCGCTTGTCGCCCGGCTTATAGTCGGGCGGATTGAAGACATAGAGATTCAACTTTGTTCCGCCCACTGTCTTGTAAGCATTGATCACAGCACCCTCGGGTTTGAAGGGTGGTTCCGCCTGTTTTTTCTTTTCCTGCGCTGAGGCCGAAGAAATCATAAGAGCTGCTATCAGGAGAAGTGAAAGAAAAGAAGTGACGGTTTTCATGGCTTTCATGCTTATAGCATCAGACGCCGGTCAACGCCACAGGATACATCGTCAACTATCGCAGAAGGTCGCACCTGAGGGAGAGGGATGGCCGCAAAAAGAAAACAGGGGAATATCGAACAGCGAGAGGAGGGAGTTGAAGCGTCAAGCCGCCTCGGGCGGAAGACATACCATGCCGCAGCACTCCAAAGACTTAGAGACAGGCGTTATTCCGACTGTTGTTTCAGGCGGAAGAACTGGCTGGTGGAGGTGTCGGTCGGGATGGAGATGTAGCTGGTCGTGTTCGTTACTGGTGTCCATGGGCCATTGGGTGAGGGGCTGGATTCCAGGGTGAAATCGGAAAGGTATGGGGACCAGTTCAGGAGCAGACTGCCGCCCTCAGATTTGACAGACAGCGGTGGCCCCAAAGGAGCCGTGATGCCATAGAATCCGCCCGAGCCGATATCCTGAGTAAAACGGGAATGACCCATTTGCAAGGTGGTGACAGGATCGGAGGTCCAGCCCAAGACGCCGGTGAACAGCAGTCGTCCTTTTGGGTCCAGAGTGAGACTGGCGATCACGTTAAGCCCATCTGCGGCGGGTCTCCACGCGTCCAGATAATCCCCATCTTTTGAAAAACGGACCAGCAACGATTCCAAATGAGATGACGAGACGTCATTCAGCGGAAAAGTCTGTCCGCCGAGAGTGAGAATTCCTTCCGTTCCCAAGCCCAATATCATGTTTCCAGCAGCATCCAGTGTGACGGCGTGGGCTATTTCCAGCTTTCCCGGGCTGTCGATCAGGCGGTGCCAGGCCAGTGTGCCATCATTGTTCCACCGGATCACAACGATGCCGCCGCGATCTGCTTCGAGGGGGGGAAGGTCTGGCAGGGTGGTTTGCCCGGTGATGCTTTGAATCCAGACGACACCATGGACATCACAATCCATGGGAGTGATCAAATGGAAGAAATGTTCAGGCAATACTTTGCACCAGCGCATCTGGCCGGAAGAATTGAAATGAGCGAGGAAGAGCGGTTTGTTCACTGCGGGCGGGACCGTAGTGCCGTCAGCGGCAATGAGTGAGTGAGAGTCTGAGCGGCGGCCGGAGATGAAGATGCTGTCATCCGGAGCCAAACGCAGGTTTTCGACACCGAGCCACACCAGATTGGCGGAGGGACTGAGCAGTTTCTGGTGGCTCATAAGCTCGCCGGCGATCGAGAATTTGAGCAGATAGATGCCGCCACCGGTGATGGTGGAAGAATTGATCGTAAAGTTCATTTCGCTGGAAGCCAGGACGCAGAGCTGGCCTTGCGAATTGACAGCGATGTCCGAGAAATGCACGGCTCCTCCGGTGGTGACGTGTTCCCACAGTTTGTTGCCGTTCTGATCGTAGCTCGCGATCCAGCCTTTGGTTGTGCTGGCAATACCATCGACGACGAAGCAAGTGCCAGCATCCGTGATGACAGCTTTAGGGTTGTTTCCAGTGGAGGGAGTTCCGGCCATGAAGAAACGAGACGGGCTGTCTCCGATCTGGAGCAGACAGAAGGTCATGTTGGTTTCGCCATGAAGGTAGTATTCAGGCCCTCTAAATATAGGGGTGTAGGACAAACCCGCGACAACGTGATTTTTCCCGTTGGGAGAGAATCGTCCATCGATGCGATAGAGCAGTTCTGTATTGATATGATCGGCAGTTCCGATGTCTGACAGCCGTGAAGGTGGCGTGAGGGTGAATCTGAACGGACCGGCAGAAATAGAACCAAACTGGTTGCTGGCGATGAGGGTATAAGAGCTTAAATCTGCGGAACTGACATTGGTAAGTATGAGTGAGCTAAAGGAGGAGTTGGTAAGGGGCTCATCATCCTTGAACCAGTAAAATATCGTGTCTGCAGCGCCGTTCACGACTGGATTCAGATGCAGTGTGGAGCCGGTGGCGACGACCTGATTGGTCAGCGAACGAGCGTGAAATTCCGGAGCTGATGTCTGCAGAGAAGAGGCGAGGCTGGTGAAGGTGCTGTCAGATGTGGCAAAATCGGGATTAGTGAACAGGTAGCTTTTGCCTGTGGCGGTGATGTCCAAAGTTGCACAGCGGCCGGCGGAGGCGGTGCGGATCCAAAGCGGCGTTCCCACCGGACTCAATTTCAGCAGCATGGTCGGATAAAGTGTCAGATACTTTAGGTTTTGCTGGATGAGCTGGCCCGCCAAGACGCTTTGGTAATGGGTTGACATGGCGGTGTAGATATTCCCAGCCGCGTCGGCACGCAGATCTGTGGTTGAGAAGATGAAGTGGCCGGGATTGAAGTCCGTCTGCCAGAGTCGCGCGGTCAGATCTGAGGAAACGCAGGCGATGGTGATGCTGGAGTCGGTGTTGAACAATGGAGTTGCCAGGGGAAAGGAAATGTTTGCGCCAACATTCAATGTGCCTGCCCCGATGATTTGTAAAACAAGATCACCGGAAGTATTGCGCAGCAGGCCGGCTATCCCAGCGGAGATGTCGCTTTTGACATGGGTGGCGGATTGAACTGCACCGGAAGAGGCCAGGCGTACCAGAAGACTATGGGAGCGCATGCCATCGATGTCGTAGGTGGTGCTGTTAAAGGTGCCATCATCCATCCAGTTCACATAGCCGAGCAGGTCGCCTGCGGGTGTCTTTTGGAGAGAGCCAAGGAATGTGTAGTAAGGACTGCGGAATTGATGGTGCCAGACGAACTGGCCGGTATTTCCAATCTTCAACCAGAGGACATCCTGACCGGGGGAAGAGCTGATGAGTTCCGTCTCTTCGATTTTGAGCTTGCCGCGAAATTCCAGGCCGACGAGATACCCGTCGTCTTCTGGCAGGAAAAGAGTTTTCAGACTATCGAACGGATGATCGGGGGTGAATTCCAGACGGCCTAAGCGGGAGAGCCGTTCCAACGTGCCGTCAGGTTTCAAAACGAGGGTGTAGAGGACAGCGGCATCAGTTTCCGCCGGGATGGTGGTACCCAGCAGGGTGACAGATTCAAATGCGTAATTGCTAAGGCAGATGTTGCCGTTGTCATCGGTGGACAATTTTGGCAGGGCATCCCCAACCATGCGCTGCAGCCAGAGCAGCTCACCTGCGGGCGTGTTCACGGCGATAAAAGTGCCACTGACAGGATGATGGCCGCTCACATGCGCGGAGCCGAACAAGGGCTCTGTTCCTTTATATTTGCCCGCGATGGCGATGTTTCCATCTGGCAAAATCTTGCAGTCAGTCAGGAGGGTGTTTTCGTTGGTGGAGATGGTGTGCTGCCAGCGAAGGTTGGGCGGAGTTTCCAAGGCGTGGCTGGTAATGGTGTAAAACGCCACAATGACGACTATGAGCAGCCAAAGCGATGATTTGAGATAACGCCTCATGTCATGATACAACTGAGTGACCAGCTCGGTGACAGACGCCTGATTGGCCTCCAACACTGATTGGGAGAATTGAACTAGTTTTAAATGGGGGAAAGCAAATAGAAATACCAGCGGTAAAGGGGGTAAAAGCGAGTTACCTACGGTTGGTTCTATGGATGTGGTTGTAGGATAAGTGATTTGATCGATATTGTAAATTTTAGCAAGATTGACGGTTTTCCTGTCTGGATTTGGTATTGTTTGCAGTGCTGACAACTCGCTGTCGGTAAAGGAAGAACATAGGTGTTTTATTCTCAGTTTAAAGTTTTGAATTGAGGGCTGGAAACCGAAATTCCTGCTGGGTGATTCAATGGAATCGTTTGGCATCCTTATGGAACCAATAACAGAGGTGCGAGGTCAGAAGGGAAGGTGTTTTTAAACTTTGGAGTCTCTGCACATAGCGCGATTCAAGAAATACTGTGGCTGATTGGTGCGAGGATTTTTTGGGGTAGGGCGAGGCTTTGGCGAAGGAGCAAGTTCCAATGACCGTCAGTGACTGAGCTGTAACGAAGCCCTGACCCAAAAAGACCGCTCGATCCGTTCCTCAGACAATCGGCTACAGCATTTCTTGAATCGCTCTAAATTCGGTAGCGTAGATGCGAGGAAAGGGCAGGGCTCGTCGGGAGGCCTGCCAATCAGGGGCACTTGCGCAACCGCACCTCGTGCACTAGTGTCGCGAAAATTGGCCATGGCTGATACAACTCAGAAACCTTTCGGACCGACTGGCGATGCTTCACGGCATCGCACACTCGAAGATTTGGAAACCGGCCTGCTGGCCCTTCCCGTTGCACCGAAAGAAAGCGGACGAGTCACCTTCCTCATGCGCCGCGACGCCGACAAAACGCGGGTGATTCTGGAGCGTACCATTCTCTCCCCCGAAGAAGGCCTGCCCGATGATAATTGGGGCCGCAATCCCGATCGCCTGCCCGATGCCCAACTGGCCGTGATGCGCCACGACGTCGCGGAACTCATCGCCAACGGCCAATCGCTCACCCTCTTCGGCGACAGCCTGTTCGTGGACCTGGATATCACAGCGGAGAATTTGCCCACCGGCACCCGCATCCGCGTAGGCAAAGCGCTCATCGAAGTCACGCCCATGCCACATGACGGCTGCGCCAAGTTCAACGCCCGCTTCGGCAATGGCGCGCTGAAATTCGTGGCGGCCAAGGCAACGCGCAATCAGAACCGGCGTGGGATTTATTGGCGAGTGGTGGAAGCGGGAGAAGTAGCAGTCAACTCCACGATACATGTGATTCGTCCTACGCAGACGTAATTATCCACATTGCCAGAAGAAAAGCCCTTCGGGCACTCCGTCCGTCATTTTCAGAAAAACATAACCGATACCGCCATCACCGAAATTTGGGCCCTGAGCCCAATGAGTTCTTCCTTCAAAGTGTTTTTCATCTTCATGAACCGGGCTGGCCGGCTTATCAGTTACCCCAAATACAGAACCGAAAACTTTCCAGCCGATCCCTTTAGTGGTGGCAGTTTGAGATTTAGCAGGCGGTTGATAGAAACTATACGTGCTATCCAATTGCCCAACGAACCGCCACGGAGCTCTAGGACCTTCATCCGGACTCTGTATCCATGATGGAACACCACCCAATCGTGCTCCAGTAGTGCACTTGCCAACAACTTCCTCTGGAAGTTTAAGATAAGTTTTATCCTCAAAGAAATGACCGGCTAAATTTGGATCTATGTCATCCTCTTTCTCAATCCATCTTGCGACTCGTACTTCCAGCATCGGTTCAAAACTGTCAGGAGGAAGTGGAGTAACAGATTGCAGAAGTTCTTCAGGCTCTAATACGAAACAGGCATTCGCACCGGAAATAGCACTCCAAGTTTCACAAGCACCGGGATCATGATCGCATTGAAAAACAAATAGAACTCTACCTGCCCGACCTAAATCCAAACGCAGCGGATGATGCTCGAACTGCGCGAGCAAGGATTGCGGTTTCCCACAATCCTTGCATAAAGGCCATTTTGCCGCAGGCAATCCCCACGGCACACCGCCGAGTTTTTCACTCTGGCGAGATTCTTCGTCGGCCAGTCTGATGTCCGGGACGAAGTAGCGCATGGAATCTATCTCCTGAACGACTGCGAGAAATCCTCGTTCACCACTTCCACGACTTTCTTCTCGAACTTCGAGTTCGCGATCAGTTCATTCAGCTTCGCTTCATACGCTGCGCTGTCCATCGGCAGTTCCACCGTCTGGCCGATGAGCGAGGAGTAGAGCATCACGTTCGCGAGCTCGATTGAGCCGAGGCCCTCTTCACCCGCGCAGTTCAGCGGCGTGCCATCGAGGATGGCCTCCACAAAATTCGTCATGAGCGCGGCATGCGGCACATCCGCGTTACCGAACGGGATCGACACATTCCACACATCAGGCTTCGCGAAACCGATCTTCGACGTCTTGTTCCATTCGTCAGCCGGAACTTCGTTGCGCGTGAAGGTCAGCTTACCATCCTCCAGGACGAGACGGCCTTTCGTGCCGGCGATCTCGAAACGATTCGTGCCCGGCAATTCACCCGTGGAACTGACGAACACGCCCGTCGCTTTGTTCGGCCATTCCAAGAACACCGTCACGTTGTCCTCCACCTCGATATTGTGGAAACGACCGAGCTGGCAGAAGCCGCGCACGCTCTTCGGTGCACCGAGCAACCAGTAAAGCGTATCGAGCTGGTGCAGGCATTGATTGATCAAGACACCCCCACCCTCACCCTTCCACGTCGCGCGCCAACCGCCGCTGGAGTAGTAGGCATCACTGCGGAACCAGTCCGTGATGATCCAGTTCACGCGGATGATCGTGCCCATCTCGCCATCTTGGATCATCTTGCGGATCTTCGCGTAACGCGGCTCCGCGCGCATCTGGAACATCGCGGCGAACTTCACTTTCGGATTCGCCTTCGCCGTCGCGATGAGCCGTTCCGCATCCGCCTTATGCGCCGAGATCGGTTTCTCCACCATCACATGCACGCCTGCGTTGATGGCTGAGATGCCGAGCGTCGTGTGCTGGTAATGCGGCGTGGCGATGAGCACCGCGTCTACCTTGCCGGACTTGATGAGCGCTTCGCCGTCACCGAAGATCTCCACGCCCTTCGCCTTGTAGGCATCGAGTTTTCCGGGCGAGGTGCTGCACACGGCGGTAAGTTCCGCCCGCTTCACTTTGCCCGCCAGCAAGTAGTCTGCGTGATACTTGCCCATGTTTCCCATGCCGATGATGCCGACGCGAACTTTGCTCATGATCGTAAAAATCGAATGCTTCAGTTGAGCCGCCAGTATCGCTTCCCGGGAAAAAGCGGGGCAAGCGGATTCTTTTGCCAATCGACCTCATTCCACTGCTTTTCAATCTCTTAAATCCATGCCACCATGAACCCATGTCGCACCCTCCGTCAGCAGCTATGACCGTGTTTCAAGCCACGTGGCGCTTCACCATCACCAGCCTGGTGGTTTTCGGTTTGTGGGCTTTGGGCGGAAGTTGGTTTTATAAAAACCTCGGTGAAGGAGGTTTTTACCTCGTTTGCGCCATCGTCTTCATCGGGCTTTCCGGCTTGCTGCTTCATGGTTTGGTTGCACATCGCATCACGTTGGCGAAGTTTTACAGCGCCTTCACTCTCGCTTTCATGACCTACTCCATTCTCTGGTCTGCCGCGTGGTTTATCTTGCGTGGCAAAACCGGTGAATGGGTTGGTTCCATCATCGGCCCTGCTGCACTCGCCGCTTTGCTTTTGCGCCAAACGAACACTCATCCCGCCAGCATTCTTCTTCTCTTCGGTGTGATCGTGCTTCACTCCCTCGGTTACTTCGCCGGTGATAGCTTGTATCATTGGGTCAAGAGTCCTTCAGGAATTGAAACACTTTCTTCCCTTTCCAAAACCGACCGCTTCAAACTCGGCGCAATGCTCTGGGGTTTCGCTTACGGTCTCGGCCTCGGCAGTGCCTTAGGTTTGATCCTCCACCAGATCGCCACGCAACCTCCGCGCGAGAAACTCCCTCCCGCCAGCCCTTTAACCACTTGAGCCATGGCCCGTTTACTCATCCTCGCCACACTTCTGTTGCACCTAAGCGCCTTCGCCCAGAGCAACGTTCCCGACATCATCTTCTACGGCGGCAAGGTCGTGACCGTCGATGCGAAGTTCACCGTCACCGAAGCCCTCGCCATCAAGCAGGGCAAGATCCTCGCCGTGGGTGATAACGACGACGTCCTCCCGCTCGGCAAGCCCGGCACCAAGCTCATCGATCTCCACGGCAAGATGCTCCTGCCCGGCCTCATCGATTCCCACGTGCATCCCGCCGCCGCGATGACCGAGTTCGATCACCTCATCCCGGACATGGAGACCATTCAGGACGTGCTCGATTACTTCGCTGCTCGCGCGAAGATCGTTCCCGCAGGCGAATGGCTCGAACTCCAACAAGTCTTCATCACGCGCCTGCAAGAGCAGCGTTATCCCACTCGTGAGGAACTCGACCGCGTCGCACCGAAACATCCCATCTACTTCCGCACCGGTCCCGATGCCATGCTCAACACCCTCGCACTCAAGCTCAGCGGCATCGATCGCGATTTCACCGTGAAGGACGGAGGCCCCGGTTACCTTGAAAAGGATGCTCAAGGCGAACCCACTGGACTCCTGCGCGGCATCACGCGTTATGCGAAGGTAAAGTCCTCCGGCAAATCGCCTACCGAGGCCGACACCTATTCGCGCACCCGCGAACTCTTTCGCGGCTACAACGAAATCGGCATCACCGCCGTGGGCGATCGCGGCGCGAACCAAGCCTCCCTCGATCGTTACCAACAGATGCGTGATCAGGGCGATCTCTCCGTGCGACTCGCCCTCTCGCACACGTTCCCCACCATCGGTTCCATGGAGAAGATTCTCGCAGCCATCGACCAGATCGGCATGCATCCCTTGCGGAAAGACGATCCGTGGGTTCACCTCATCGGCACGAAGATTTGGCTCGATGGCGGCATGCTCACCGGCAGCGCCTACATGCTCCAGCCTTGGGGCAAGAGCGAGATGTATGGCATCACCGATGCCGCATATAAAGGCGTGCTCAACGTCCCCCGCGATCAACTCCTGAAGATGGTCCAGCGCGCCGCGCAACACGGCCTGCAATTCACCGCTCACTCCGTCGGCGATGGCGCTGTCGAGACCCTCATGAGCGTTTACGAAGAGGTGAACAAAGAGAAAACGATCAAAGACCTCCGCCTCTGCGTCACCCACTCGAACTTCATGACCCACGACGCCATCGCGAAAGCCGCCCAGCTCGGCGTCGTCGTGGATATCCAGCCCGCCTGGCTTTACCTCGATACCCGCACCCTCGTGAAACAATTCGGCTACGATCGCCTCCGCTATTTCCAACCCCTCAGCAGCCTCTTCGCTGCGGGCGTCATCGCGGGTGGCGGCTCCGATCACATGCAAAAGATCGGCTCCCTGCGCTCCATCAATCCCTACAATCCCTTCCTCGGTATGTGGACCACCATCACCCGTTCAGCCAAGTGGTATGACGGCCAGCTCCACCCCGAAGAAGCTTTGACCCGCGAGCAAGCCATCCAATTCTACACCCGCAACAACGCCCACCTCCTCTTCTGGGAAGACGAGATCGGCTCCCTCGAACCCGGCAAACGCGCCGACTTCATCGTAGTCGACCGCGACCTCCTCACGTGCCCCATCAACGACCTGAAAGACACTCAAGTCTTGCAAACGTGGGTCGAAGGCAAGCAAGTATATAAGAAGTAACCGGTTCAAAGGCCGACACAAGGAACACGCACATGCCCACACCACCGCCACTTCCGCCCTCACCACAACCGCCGCCGTTATCCGTAAAAACACCTTCGTCCAAGAGCAAATGGGTGAAGATCCAGATCGCGTTCTTCACCATCGCCTTTCTCTTCGCCGCCTTCATCGGCTATCGCGCAGTGCAGTTCAGAGCTTATATGCAAAATAATTCGCTGGCCAAAGACCCCGGGGCCGAAGCGATCTCTGAGGCCGCCAAACTAATCATGAGCTCCCGACAAGGCATCGCCCACGGCAACACACCGGAAGCCAAGTCTCTCGCCGAAGAACTCTCGCAAATGATGAAACAAGCCCGGCAAGAAGTCTTCACCGGCGGCAACCCTGATTCCATCGATATGAAGCTGCTGACCAAAGGCGAGTTCATCGTCTTCTGCCAGCTGAACCAGGATTCTTGCATCTTCCTCATCCACGTGCCGGAGATGAAACGCTATGAGACAGAAGCCAGAAAAGAACTCGTCAATATCGCCTACGTCTCGGCTGCCAGCATCATGGATAAAGCAGGCAAGCGGGACGTACGGAAACTCGGCGTCGCCACCCGTGGCAGCATTTTGTTCGATAGCGCCATTTTAGGTGACTATGAACACAAAAGCGGCAACCCCTTCAAAGGCATGAACAAAGTGGCGGAAGTCGGGGTGATGATACCCAGCTTCAACCCCTATTTTGCACCAACCACCAATCAACCTGCGAAACTGTCGCCACCTTGATAAAGTCCTATTTTAGAGACCTATCAATCCCATTACCCCTCTCTGAACATTCAAAAGTTGAGCATTGGAAGTTTACCCCGCTTTGAGGTTCCCCCGAAGTAGTGGACAGAGGGGGGCAAGTGATAGGAGAAAGAGTAGGGCAAGATGAGCACGCTCACAGCCTCGCCCTACCGTGGCTTTAGGTTCTCTTCAATCACCTTCGCCACCTGTTTGCCTAGCGCCTCGTAACCTTTGGCGTTGAAATGCACGTCATTCGGATTCTGCAATGTAGGGAGCTGGGGCGTGATGAACGTGAACAGGTCATCTATTACCATGCCGTGCTTCTTCGCCAGCTTGGCTGCGATCTCATTCCGTTCCACGATGGATGCAGCGGTTTGTTTTTTGGCGGCATCATCCGGGATGGGTGTGGAACTGGCCCAGACGAGTTTGGCTCCGGTTTTCGCCAAACGTGTGATGATTTCCTCTAAACGCTTTTCATAATCCGCCAATGGCGTGGCACGATCATGGATGCCGAAGTTGAAGTGGATGACATCCCATTTGCCGTTGCCTAGCCACACATCGAGCTTCTTCAAGCCGTTGGCGGTGGGGCCGCAATTCTCCGGGGCACGATGCACGTTAGCCTTGCCGATCAACGCCGCACGCGTGGCCATGGTATAGCCGCGTGAAACGGAATCACCGATCAAGAGTACGCGTGGCAACTTGGGATCATCCTTCACGTAATCCCATGCATTCGCGATGCCGTTTACCTTTTCCTTTTGGTGAATGGGGAAATAGAACGAGCCGAGATTTTGCTGTAAGACGGTTTCCCACGCCTGATGTTCAGGCGGCAAAGTGGCTTTCCACTTCTGGTAAGTTTCATTCAAGGCCTTGTCTGCCGCCGCTTTTTTGGCAGCGGCTTCAGCGGCGTTGGTGGGCTCGGCGGATTTGGTGGCATCGGCGGCGGAAAGACTGAAGCTGGTGATAAAGCACGCAGTAGCTACAGCGACCAGAGTGCAGGGCTTACGGAGCGCGACTCTCCGAGTCGCAGCAAGGTCCATAATTTCGAGCGCGTTGAGCATGTCTAAAACCTTTTTGGTTTGCGGTAGTTGCTGCGGCTCGGAGAGCCGCGCTCCACTTACGGCAATCGCTCACCTCGTGCAGCTTCCAGCAAGGTATACCACTGTTCCCGAGTGAGATTTACGTTCAGGCACTCTGCCGCACTGCGGATGTGCGCTGGATTCGGTGAGCCCACGATCGGTACAATCTTGCTTGGATGCTTGAGTAGCCAAGCGAGTGCCACCGTGGAGCGCGTGCTGCCGAGTTCCTTCGCCAGCTTGTCGAGAGCGGCGGTGACGCGGGCTGGATCATACTTCATCTGGCCGGGCAGCAGGCTGCTCGCGCCGTTACCCAGCAAGCCGCCGCCGAGCGGGCTCCACGCCATCGGCGTCATGCGACGCTCGAGGCATTGATCCAGCGTGCCATCCGTGAATCTTTCGATCTGCATGAGGCTGATCTCCACCTGATTGCTCAGGATGGGGAAGGGCAGGGCCGCTTGCAGCATGGAGACTTGTGGGGGGCTGAAATTGCTCACACCGAATTCACGCACCTTGCCGCTTTGGCGCAACTTGCTGAACGCATGGGCGACTTCAAACGGATCGCAGAGCCAATCCGGGCGATGCAATTGATAGAGATCAATCGTCTCGACGCCGAGGCGTTGCAACGAGGCATCGCAGCAGTTCAGGATGTAATCCTTGCTGAAATCATAACGCACCGGATGGCCCAGCTTTTCATCGGGTTTACGGATGCCGCATTTCGTGGCAATGATCAAACGTTCGCGCAAGCCTTTCACCTCTTTCAACACACGACTGAAGGCGATCTCCGAATGTCCGTCGCAATAGATGTCCGCATGGTCGAAGAAGGTGTAACCGGTATCGACGGCGGCCAAGACAGCCTCGCGAGCGGCGGCGTAATCTTTCTCGCCGTTCTCGGCGATGCGCCAGCAACCATAAGAAAGGCGGGTGACGCGGATGGAACTGGAACCCAGAAGAATGCTTTGCATACGTTGAATGATGTGCGTAGTTAAGCTGTCTGAAGTAAAACAGCAAAGTGAAAAGCGATGACCTTGGAACAGGCAAAAGATAATGGCGGGAAGAGACGGATGCAGGAATTGGCGCCTTACTTTGCCGTGGTAGTGCTGGGATTGCTGTTGGGTAGCGTGTTCCTGAATATTTTCAAAGGAGACACCAAGAAAGCTGGCGTGACTTGGGAGGTTTATTCCGAAA
This sequence comes from Verrucomicrobiia bacterium, assembly GCA_036405135.1. NCBI lineage: Bacteria > Pseudomonadati > Verrucomicrobiota > Verrucomicrobiia > Verrucomicrobiia bacterium. The sequence goes on from DASWYF010000002.1 coordinate 44,509, forward strand.
CAGCTTTGAAAGTAGCGCTGGCGCAGAAAAAGACGGTGATGATCTATTTCTCAGCGGACTGGTGCGGGCCCTGCCATAAGTTGCGCCGGGAAACGTTCACCGATCTCGATGTGCAGGCCGAAGCGCAGCGGTTCGTCCGTTTCAATGTGGATCTCACCAGTCCTGAAGGGGAGATGGCGAAGGTCGGGCAGAAATATGCCGTGATGGCTTTGCCGACGGTGATGTTCATGGATGGAAATGGAGAGGAACGCACACGGGTCCGGCTGGTGGGTTTTGAGGAGGCGGCACGTTTTCGCCAACGGATGCAGGCGGTGAAGTGAACCCTTCCACTTGTGTTTTCGCAAATGTGCGGCAAGCTGCCGCGCGTTGTTCATGTCCAAACTCAAAGCGATATTCTGCGCGCGCAGCACGTTGGCCCTGCTGGTGGGTGTGTTGCTGTCGCTGGCGTTTCCGAAAGCGCATCTTGCCGTGTGCGCGTGGATCGCACCTTCATTGGCGCTTTGGGTGGCATCTGGTGGGGAGACGGGGAAGAAGAGGTTTCTCTACGGCTGGCTCTTCGGTCTGGGTTTCAATCTCACTTCACTTTACTGGCTGTGGTTCATCCCGGTTAAGTTTTTTCCCATACTGGGCTGGCTTGCGTTATCTGCGTGGCAAGCTTTGTATTACGGGTTTTGGGTCTGGCTTTGTTTGCGTCTGGCTCCATCAGATTTGTTTAAGAGGGATTCGTCAGGGGTGAAGGATGAATCAGCATGGTCGCAGCGCGTGATATGGTCGTTAGGTTGCGCTGCCATTTGGGCAGGACTGGAGATGTGCATGGCGCGCATATTGACGGGCTTCCCATGGTTGACACTGGGTGTTTCCCAATACCGGTTCACTCCCTTGATCCAGATCGCATCATGGACAGGGGTGTATGGTGTGTCATTCATGGTCATCTGGTTTTCAGCATCGCTGGTTAATGCCATGTATATTATCCGCCAGCGGCAGATCGCTTTATGGGCTTGGCTGAAGGAAGTCTTTTTGCCATTGGGCACGGTGATGGTTTTGAGCGGCTTGGGTTTGATGGAGATGATGGTCGTCGATGCGTCGCAACGGGAGGTCCGCTTTGCACTGATCCAGCCGAGCATCCCGCAAACGGTGAAATGGGATGCCGAGGCCAACAAACAGGCTTTCAGCAAAGTGTGGAAACTTACAGAGCTCGCCCTGGAGGTGAAACCGGACGTGATTCTTTGGCCGGAAGCCGCCACGCCGGGATTGCTGCGTTATGATGAGAAACTTCTCCGGGATGTGACCCGGTTGGCTTGGAAGCATCAGGTCTGGTTGATCGTGGGTGCGGACGATGCCGAGGCCAACACAGCCACTGAAGATCCCAATGACGGGATTTACTACAACAGCAGTTTCCTGATCTCTCCAAAGGGGGAGTTGGCAAGCAAGCATGACAAGCAAAAGCTCGTGGTGTTCGGGGAATACGTGCCGTTCTCCGATTCATTACCGTTCTTAAAATGGTTTACTCCGATCGAAGGGGGGTTCACACCCGGCAAAGACCAGACTCCGTTCTCTCTGGATGGGCTCGGTGTGCGCTCTTCCATCTTGATCTGTTTTGAAGACATCTTTCCGCATTTTGTACGGCAAGGGGTGAAGGAAGATGTGAATCTGCTTATTAACCTGACGAACAACGGCTGGTTCGGGGAAAGCGCAGCCCAATGGCAGCATGCGGCCAATGCGGCTTTTCGGGCGGTGGAGAACCGTCGTCCGCTTGTGCGCTGTACTAATAATGGACTGACCTGCTGGGTGGACGCCTGGGGGCGGATGACGGTCTCTTCGTTCGGAGAGAAAGACGTTTATCGGGAAGGATTTGATGTGGTGACTGTACCCATCAGGCAATTCCCGGTCACGTTCTATACGCGCTACGGTGATGTGTTCGGCTGGAGTTGCGTAGTTGTATTTTTCGGACTGGTCATTTTCGGCTGGCGTAAGCGGAATAATTCTTGAAACCAAACCTCCGACCTATAGCGTTTGATGCCCAGATAGCTTAAATCATTTATTATTGATCATGAAATCGCTTAAAACACTCGCAATCGTCGCGGCACTCAGTCTCATCCCGGCCTCCATGGCCATGGCCGAGACCAAGGTCAAACTCACCAATGTCCACCTCTGCTGCGGCAGTTGTGTGAAGGGCATTGAATCCTCTGTCAGCAAGGTGGAAGGTGCCACCGTGGTTGCCAGCCAGGATGACGGCACGGTGACCGTCACGGCCAAGGACGACGATACGGCCAAGAAGGCTGTGAACGCTGTGGGCAAGGCGGGTTACTACGGCAAGTCTGACCATGCCAAGATCAAGATCAACAACGACAAGATCGACGACACCAAGGTGGCTTCCTTGAAGATCACCGGCCTGCATCTCTGCTGCGGCAAATGCGTGAAAGCTTTTGATGCGGCTGTGAAGAAAGTGGACGGCGTGACTGAGCACAATGCCGAGAACAAGGGCAAGGAAGCTACCATCAAAGGCAACTTCAGCCCGAAGGCGCTGATCGCTTCCCTGAACGAAGCGGGCCTGAACGCCAAGCTGGAGAAGGATAAGGAAAAGAAGTAACCGGCTCTTAAATCATCTTACGAAAAACCCGGACAGTCACTGTCCGGGTTTTCTCTTCCCGGAATAAAAAAGGCGGCCCGCAGGCCGCCTTTTTGCATTAGAGAGATCGAATGATTACTTGGCCGCGGTGCTGGTCGTTTGCGGAGCCTTGAGCAGCTTGGTCACGCGACCGGTTTTGTTCCAGTCCTGCACATAGAGATTGCCAGCGGCATCATAGGTGAGTCCGTGTGGCGCGGTGAAGACGCCGGGCACCCAGAGGTTCGGAGCCACGTCGAATTTCGCCCACAGCGTGCGATCGGGATTGTCGCCCAAGTGCGCGGCGATCTGGTTGTTCTTATCGAGAATGGTCACGCGGCCTTCGAGTTCTGCGATGGCCACATTGCCGTTGTGGATGGACACAGCGCAGGGGCGGCGGAGGTTCGTTGCGAGCGTGGCGACGAAATTGCCTTCGAGATCGTAATGTTGCAGGCGGCGATTCTCGCGATCACAGACAAGCAAGAGCGGTTTGCCCGAGCGCGTATCCATCGCGATGCCGTGGCACACGGCGAATTTCCCGTCGTCCTTGCCGCGACCGCCGAAGGTCTTCACGTAAGCGCCCTTGGCATCATACTTGTGGATGAAGGAGAGACCGTAACCATCCGCCACGAAGATATCGCCATTCGGCGCGACAGCCACGCTGGTGGGCTTGTAGCCTTTGCCTTCGGGATACACGTTCGCTTCTTTAGGATAGGGCAGGGAAAGGACGATCTCGCCATCCAGCGTGAACTTCACGGCGCGAGCCTTGGCCACTTGGCCGCCGTAAATGAATTCCTTGCCGTTCTCCTCGCGGATGACCATGCCATGCACACCAGAAAGTTCCGGGGCCATCGTGCGGGCGAGTTTGCCGTCAGCGGAGAAGACGTAGAAACCGTTTGTGGAATCCGTGCTCACATAGACCAGCCCTTGCTTGTCCACGATGGCGCTGCCGTGCGTGGGGCCGAGCTGCAACTTGGTGGGGATCTGCGCCCAGTTCGGCACCGTCTGATACGTGTTCACGCCGGAACCCGTGGTGATGACGGTGTTCCACTTGGTGTCATCGAATGGCGGCGGCGTATTCGTTTCCGAATGCGCCGAGGCGTTGATCGCCGTGAGCAACATAGTCGCGGCCAACAACGTCAATTTCTTCCAGTTCAAAGCAAAACAATACGTCTTCATGTCCAAATCAAAAAGGGGGAGTGACCACTTAAAGGTTGCCTCAGGCTCGTGGTCTAAGCCGGCACAACGGGCGGAGAATTAAGCGAAAATCGGACGCAGGAGCAAGCCGCAAGGCGTTTTACAGAGGATTCTGTCCCATTTTGACCAGTTGCGCGTTCAATAGCTCGCGCCAAGCATCTTCCGGCTCCCAGATACGACGGAGATCACGCTCGGCATCAGCACGGGATGCGCTATTAGTACGCAGGCGATGCAGGAAAACGAAAGCAGAGACGCGCATATTTGCAGCGCAATGCACCCAAACCTTTTGTCCTGCACTGGCAGAGAGAAGTCGTGTGAAACGTTCGAAGTCTGCCGCCGGAGGGTTCTCGAAATTCACAGGTATGTGGATATAAGTCATGCCTGCACGGGTGACCAGTTCGCCTTCGTTGGGCAAAGCATTGTCAGATGTCGGTAAAGCGAGATTAATGACGACCTCGAAGCCAGCTTGGGCGATATCCGCGAACTGTTCCGGACGCGGCATGCCGCTGGTGGAGAGGTTTTCATCCACACAGAAGTAGGCCTTGATGCTTTCGATCCCCGACATGTGGTTTATTTAACACTTTCACAGCCTAAGGACAATCACTGTCAAAATTCCCTTGGTTTCAAAGTTGTCTTTCATCCGTGGCGTTCGTAATTTGCGCGCGTGTCTGAGCAGGAGTTGCTTTCCCTATTAAAGCAGTACTTCGGTTACACCGCCTTTCGTCCGCAGCAAGCGGGGATCATCCGTGATTCGTTGGCGGGTCGCGATGTATTTGCCCTGCTGCCGACAGGTGGTGGCAAGTCACTCTGCTACCAGTTACCTGCACTAGCGCGCAATGGCCTCACCGTTGTCATCTCGCCGCTCATCGCCTTGATGAAAGATCAGGTGGATGCGCTGACCACGGCAGGTGTCCCGGCCACGTTCCTGAATTCTTCCATCACCAATGCCGAAGGTGGCGCACGTTTGCGCAAGTTGAACGATGGTGATTACAAGCTCCTGTATGTCGCGCCGGAACGTCTGATGCTGCCCGGCTTCATCGATTCACTGAAGCGTTGGAAGACGGCTCTGGTGGCGGTGGATGAGGCGCATTGCATCAGTGAATGGGGACATGATTTTCGTCCTGAGTATCGTCAGCTCGCGACTTTGCGTAGTCGCTTGCCCGATGTGCCGATGATGGCGCTCACAGCTACGGCCACGGATCGGGTGCGGTCAGACATCGTCAATCAGTTGCACCTGCGCGATCCGGCGGTGTATGTCGCGAGTTTCAATCGACCGAACCTGAATTACCGCATCGTGCCGAAGTCGAAAGCGTATGCGCAGTTGCTGGAGTTCCTGCGAGCGCGGAAGGATGAGAGCGGTATTGTGTATTGCCAGGCACGCGCGACGACGGAGAAGCTGGCCGCACAATTACGTTTTGATGGCATCCCGGCGGCGCACTATCACGGGCAGATGGAGGCGGAGGAGCGGGCGAAGAATCAGGAGAAGTTTTTGCGTGATGAGGTGCGGGTGATTTGCGCGACCATCGCCTTCGGCATGGGCATCAACAAACCGAACGTGCGCTTCGTGGTGCATCACGATCTGCCGAAGAACATCGAGAGTTATTACCAGGAGACGGGCCGTGCGGGGCGCGATGGGTTGCCCTCGGATTGTCTGCTGCTTTTCAGCGTGGGCGATGAGATGAAGCAAAAGAAATTCATCTCTGAGAAACCAAGTGAAGAAGAGCAGCGGGTCGCACTGGAACAACTCGCTCTGATGACCCATTACGCGGAAAGCAGCGAGTGTCGGCGTGTAGTCTTGTTGCGTTATTTTAGCGAGAAATTCACGGAAGAAAATTGTGGTGCTTGCGATAACTGCCTGGCACCGCGTGAAAAATTCGATGGCACGGTGGCAGCGCAGAAGTTCATGTCGTGCGTGTTTCGCATGAAACAGAAAAGCGGCATCACCTTTGGGTTGAATCAGGTGGTGGAAGTGTTGACCGGGGCGGAGACAGAGAATGTGCGGCGGTGGGGGCATGATACATTATCCACGTATGGCATCGGGAAAGAGCATAGCCGAACAGATTGGCAGGGCATCGGCCGCGAATTGATGCGGATGGGCTTAGTGCGGCAGTTGACGGGGCAATTCATGACTTTGGATCTTGCGGCAGAAGGTGTGATGGCGCTCAAAGAGCGCAAAGCCATCACACTCACGCGACAGATGGAAGCGCCGGTGGTGAAGAAGGTGAAGCCTGGCCAGATCCAGTGCGATGAAGGCTTGTTCGATGTGTTGCGCGATCTGCGTCGCAAGTTGGCCGAGGAACGGGGTGTGCCGAGTTACATCATCTTCGGCGATACGTCGTTGCGTGAGATGGCGCGAAGCTATCCGGTGAGCAGCGATGAGTTTGCCAATATCTCCGGCGTAGGTGCGAAGAAGTTGGCGGAGTTCTGCGAGGTGTTCTGCGAGGCTATCCGTAATCACCTGAAGAATAATCCCCGCCAGATGTTTGCCGGTGGGAATACGGGACAACTTATCCGCAAGATGCAGCGGGATTTGAATCCGGAAACGTTGGGTGATTCGCACTTTGTTTCGCTAAAGATGTTTCGCGGAGGTCGCACCTTGGAAGAGATCGCCCGGGAGCGGAAAATCGCCGTGGGCACCGTGGCGACGCATCTGGCGAAGGCGATTGAATTGGGTGAGCCGGTGGATATTGAGAAGCTGGTGCCGAAGAAGAAGCATGCGGCTATTTTGCAGGCGTTTGATCAGTGCGGCTTGGAATCGCTCGGGCCGGTGAAGGATAAATTGGGTGAGGGATATGATTATCCCGAGCTGCACATCATGCGGGCAGCGGCGCGGAGCGGGCAGGTGAGTTAGATTTGTCGTTAATCTAGCCGATAGGGCAAAGCAGTTTGCTCGCGTTAGCGAGCGTGAGATTCATAGGCACGGGTGTTAACCCGTGCTGGAGGTCAAAAAGAAATAGCGTCACGTAGTGACGCAAGATTTCCCAGAGCGGTAATGAAGTTCTTTCGTCGCTATGCGACGATGGGTTTCAGAGGGCTATACAGCGGCTTGAAAGCCGCTGCTATGAATCTTTTGTGCCTAATGGCACAGCTACCGAAATAGCATGCGCCGACTAATGTCGGCGGCTACAGAATAAGGAGTTTACCGTCCCCAACCAGACCTAGCTTTGCGGGCCTTCTCATCACTGCGGCGTTTGGTGTTCTGGCAGAGGCGGCATCTAGGCTCGAAATAGGTGTGGCCGGATTTCAGTTCCGAGCTGCGCCAGAATTCTTTGGTGAGCGGCCAGTCTTTCCAGCACGCGATGCAGCGTTTCTCTTTGGGCGGATGCTTTAAGGCGCGCACGTCCTCCGCGCGTTCATTTAAGGTGCGGGCCAAGCGTTCCGTGCGGGGATGTGCGCGGTCACCGCTATCTTCATGATGGCGATTGGCGGCGGCGCAGAGACGGCAGGTATAGAGATAGTAGACCTTGCTGGAGCCGTTGTGTTGCGTGGCGGCGAAAAACTCCGGCGTCAGCGGCCACGTTTCTTTGCATTGTTCACAGCAGCGTTTGGCGTGCTTGGGGGATTCGCGGAGCAATTGCACCTTATGCGCTTTCAGTTCCTGCTCATGTTCCTTGGCTTTTTCCTTGGCCCAGGCGGAGACGCGTTTGGAAACTTCGGCACGATACTCAGGATTGTGAAAGCGGGAGAGGGGATGGGCGGCAGTCGCGGCCCAAGAGCGTTGGATGCCCAACTGTTTTAAGGTGCGACGCACCCAAGAAATGGTGACGCCGAACTTTTCAGCGACGACTTGCACCGGCACATCGGCACCATTGCGACGAAGGTATTCCGTGGCCTGACGGCGGGATTCCAGTGGTACGGAAGCGCCGCGTTGATGGGCTTTCCGTGCACGTTCGGAGTTTTCCGGGCTCGCGAGATGCATGCGGCGGATCTGTTGGGCGATGGCATCGACGGAGCGGACGCCATGGCCATTCGCCGAGAAGCAGCCGAGGCGATGAATCGACAGCGGACCGTGACCCGCTTTGACGAGGTCAGCGAGTTTTTCTTTGTCTTCAGAGGTCCAATTTACGCCAGGCATGGGTACGACAAAAATATAACACGGTTAATTCACGGGCGCAGACGCTTGTGCCTGCACATATATTCAAATTTGTTTCCGAACTTTTACGAATCAGTCTGACCTTGCTCCCGACAGGGCAAAAACCTGTCGGCCGAGATTTGATTTCAACCAGACTACCGCAAATCATCGCGATAGTTGAAATACTTCTTAGCTAACTCTATGATAGGTTCAGACTATGGAACTGCATCAGCTCAGATATGTGGTGGCGGTGGCTAAGACGGGAAACTTCTCGCGCGCGGCGGAGCGTTGCCATGTGGCGCAACCTTCGTTGAGCCAGCAGATACAGAAGCTGGAGGATGAATTGGGACAGCGCCTGTTCAATCGTTTGAAGCGCGGGGTGAAACTGACGGAAGCGGGAGAGAGTTTCTTGCCGCGGGCTTTGCGGATATTGGAGGAAGTGGAGGCGGCGCGGCGTGAAGCGGAGGATACGCAGGCGCTGGTGCGCGGCACGGTGACGGTGGGGGCATTGCCGACGATTGCGCCGTATCTGCTGCCAGGTGTTATAGCTCAGTTCTCGAGAAAATACCCGGGCATCGAGGTGGTAGTGCAGGAGGATACGACGGCGCGTTTGCTGAAAATGACGACAGCATTTGAGGTGGACCTGGCCATCATGAGCCTGCCGATTGAAGAGAATGGCATTGAGGTGGAGAAATTATTTTCTGAGGAATTGCTGTTGGCCGTGCCGGTGAATCATGGGTTGGCGAAAAAGAAATCGGTGAAGGTGACGGATCTGGAGGATGAGCGGTTCATCTTGATGAAAGAGGGGCATTGCCTCGGCGATCAAGTGCTGGGCTTTTGCAATCGCCGAAACTTTCAACCGAACGTGAGTTGCCGCAGCGCGCAGATGGAGACGGTGCAGGCATTGGTGGCGACGGGGCTGGGTGTTTCGCTCGTGCCGCAGATGGCGTTGGAATCCGGGCCGAGCAATCGTCCGGTGTATCGTTCACTAGATGGCACGAAACCAGAGCGGGCGATCGTGGTGATTTGGCCGAAGAAACGGACGATGGGGCGGGCGGCGAAGGAGTTTTTGTCGTGTTTGCGGGAGGATTGCGGGTGTAAGTGATGGAGCGCGGCTTTTAAGCCGCCTAAATATTCGCAAATCAAGCAGTGAAAAGAATGGCTGAACCGTTCTTTGTCAGTGCAAATGCTTTTTCGTCCTGGTTTTGCTTATGGGAGTTGAAGCGGCTTAAAAGCCGCGCTCCTTTTGCATCAGGCGTTCGTGTAATGATTTGCTGGCTCATGCGTCTGCATTGGGAATGAAGAGAATGAAACCGCTCGAAGAACAGTTGCTGGCGCAGTTGGAAATGTTCACGGCGTTTGCCCGGAAGCGGGTGAATGATCCGGAACTGGCGGCGGATGTGGTGCAGGAGAGTTTGTTGAAAGCGGTGAAGTCGGCAGAGCAGTTGCGGGAGGATGAGAATGTCACGGCGTGGTTTTATCGGATCCTGCGACGGACTATCATTGATCTGTATCGGCGGAAGGCGGCGAATAAGCGGGCGATGGAGTCGTTTGAGGCGGAGATGAAGTCGCCGCCAGATAAGGAAGAGGAGCGGACAGCGTGTGCTTGTGTGGCAGTGTTAGTGCCGACGCTGAAGCCGGAGTATGGCGAACTGGTGCGGCGGCTGGATTTGGAGGGAGAAACCCCAGAAATCGTGGCCAAAGCGCTGGGGGTGACACCAAATAATCTACGGGTGCGACATCATCGCGCCCGACAACAACTCAAGGAGAAGGTGGAAGCAGTGTGCCAAATGTGTGCAACGCATGGGTGTTTGGATTGCACATGTGGACAGGAAAGGTGAATTCGTGCCTCTTGGCGCTGCAAAAGAATGGCGGGAATTCCTTCGTGCATTCGCCTAACCATTGGATATCTCTGAATATCCAAATCCATTAGAGTATTTTTAAAAACGCCCAAAAGCACAAAAACCGGGCGATGTTTCCATCACCCGGTTCATGCACCCTTTTCAGGAGGTTCCTCTTACGAGCAACCTAAACTTTCGCCGCAGTTGATGCACTTGAAGCAGGCACCATTGCGCACTGCGAGGTGACCGCAGCTCGGGCAGGTGGGCGCGTCCTTCATCATGTGCGAGACGGTCTCGCTCAGGGACACGAACACTTTAGCACCTTTGCTGGTCGTGATGGAGGCGTCCACGGTCACCGTGTCGTCCTCAGCCAGCGGCAGGTCAGCCACGGGCCTGTTCACTTTTTTTTTGAGTTCCTGGATCAGGTCTGGCATCGGCAACTCAGCTTGCTTCGGGTTCACCGCTTCGCGGTAACCCGGGATGAATTGCAGTGCCATCCAGCGGAACACGTAGTCGATGATGGAGGACGTGCTGCGGATTTCCGGATTCTTGGTGAAGCCAGACGGTTCAAAGCGTTGATGGCTGAATTTCTTCACGAGCGCTTCCAACGGCACGCCGTATTGGAGTGACATGCTGGTGAGCGTGGCGACAGCGTCCATAAGGCCACCGATGGTCGAACCTTCCTTCGCCATGGTGATGAAGAGTTCGCCCGGGCGACCGTCATCGAACAGACCGACGGTGAGGTAACCTTCGTGACCGGCGATGTCGAACTTGTGGTTCATGGCCATGCGCGTTTCCGGCAGGCGACGGCGCAGCGGTTGATTCGAGGCGCGGCGCAAATCGGCCAGCAGACCTTCGAGTTCCTTGATGCGCGTTTCGAGAATGCCCACTTGCTCGCTCGCCGCAGTGGCGGCTTCTGTCGTGGCAGCACCTTCGCTGGTCTTCTTGGTGTTCAGCGGCTGGGAGCGCTTTGAACCATCGCGATAGATGGCCACGCACTTGAGGCCCATCTTCCACGCTTGCACGTAGGCATCGCGGATATCGGCGACCGTCGCTTCTTGCGGCAGGTTCACCGTCTTGGAGATGGCGCCGGAGATGAACGGCTGGGCGGCACCCATCATCTTGAGATGCGCCATGTAGCCGATGCTGCGTTTGCCACGATAAGCCTTGAACGCGCAATCGAACACTTCGAGATGTTCCGGCTTCAAACCGCTCGGAATGGTCTGGCCGTTTTCCTGAACGTCTTCGATGGTATCGAATTTGTCCACGTGAGCGACGATGCCTTCGATGGCCTTGTCATCGTAGCCCAAGCGCTTGAGCGCTTGAGTGACGGTGCGGTTCACGATCTTGAGCATGCCGCCACCGGCGAGAAGCTTGTACTTCACCAACGCGATGTCAGGTTCGACGCCGGTGGTATCGCAATCCATCAAGAACGCGATTGTGCCAGTCGGAGCGAGCACGGTGACTTGGGCGTTGCGATAGCCATTGGCTTTGCCGAGGTCGTAAGCCTGAGTCCACGTGCGGCGGGCTTCATCCTTCAGATAAGCGAAGTCTTTGCTCGCTTGGATGCCTTCCACTGCATCGCGATGTTGCTTGATGACGCCGAGCATGGATTCGACGTTATCCTTGGCGACCGTCTTGGCCACGCCCGAGCAACGGGCATCGCGGTAGCCTTTGAAGGCACCCTTGGCACCAGAGATATTCGCGGATTGCTCATATGCCTGACCGGTCATGATGGCGGTGATGGCACCGGCAAGTGCGCGGCCTTCATCGGAATCATAAGCGAGGCCGTAGCTCATCACGAGCGAGCCGAGGTTTGCGTAACCGAGACCCAACGTGCGGAAGATATGGGAGTTCTCAGCGATGTCCTTCGTAGGATAGCTCGCGTTATCCACTAAGATTTCTTGAGCTGTGATGTAGATTCGGACAGCGGCCTTGAAGCGCGTCACATCGAATGTGCCGTCTTCGCGCTTGAACTTCATGAGGTTCAGCGAGGCGAGATTGCACGCCGTGTTATTCAGGAACACGTACTCAGAGCAGGGATTCGTAGAATGGATCGGCTCCGTGCCTTTGCACGTGTGCCACTTCTGGATGGCACCGTCGTATTGCAGGCCGGGATCGCCGCAGATATGCGTGCCTTCCGCGATCTTATTCAGGAGCGTGGAGGCATCCTTCTTCTGGAGCGGCTTGCCGGTGACCGTCTTGGTGTGCCATTCCTTGCCGTCCTGCGCGGCTTGCATGAATTCGTCAGACACGCGCACGGAAAGGTTCTCGTTCTGATACATGACGGAGCCGTAGGCATCGCCATTGTAGGAACCATCGTAACCTTGCTCGATGAGCGCCCAAGCCTTCTTCTCTTCCTTCTGCTTGGCGTCGATGAATTCTTCGATGTCACCGTGCCAATCGCGCAAGGTGTTCATCTTCGCAGCACGACGGGTCTTGCCACCGGACTTCACGACGTTCGCCACCTGGTCATAAACTTTCAGGAAGGACATCGGACCGCTCGGGCGACCGCCACCGCTCAGCTTTTCTTTGCTGGAACGGATCGGGGAGAGATCGGAGCCGGTGCCGGAACCATACTTGAAGAGCATGGCCTCGGCATACGCGAGGTGCATGATGCTCTCCATGTTGTCCTCGACGGACTGGATGAAGCACGCGCTGCCTTGCGGATATTCATACTGCGTGGCGGCACGTTCGGCTTCGCCCTTGGCATGATTATAGAACCAATTGCCACGCGCAGAGTTCTTGCCGATGCCGTATTCGTGATACAAGCCGACATTGAACCAGACAGGGGAGTTGAAAGCGCCGTATTGGTTGATGCCCAGCCAAGCGAGTTCCTGATAGAAGAGTTCGCCGTCAGCCTTGGTGAAATAGCCGTCCTTGATGCCCCAATCCGCGATCGTGCGCGCCACACGATGGATGAGCTGCCGAACGGAGGTCTCGCGCTCAGGCGTGTTCATCTCGCCGTAGAAATACTTCGAGACGACGACCTTCGTGGCGAGCTGGGACCAAGACTTGGGAACTTCGACGTTCTCCTGCTTGAAGATCACCTTGCCGCTATCGTCCGTGATCTCAGCCGTGCGCTTGTCCCATTCGATCTGGTCGAAAGGATGCACACCCGGGGCACTGAAGACGCGGTCCACCGCCAAAGTCCGGTTTTTCTTAGCCGGTTTCTTAGGGGATGGCTTGGCCGAGCGAGAGGCGGTCACACGGGGGTTACGCTGCCGGCTTTTGGCCGGAGACGACGACACAACTCCTTCACGGGCGTCTATCATGGGTAAACCTTTCAGGGCTAAATTTGTTAATGCTGATTAGGGCGCTTAAAAAGCAACAAATTCACTACTTTTCAGGGCTGCCTAACCGGTTGATCCGATTGGGTAACCCCTTTTAGTAGGGGAACAAAAAGCAACCTAACACAACCTGTAGTATGGTAAAGAGAATTTTCACAAAATTTGCTAAATTAGTTATTAGCTTCGTTTACTCTTTGTAAGTGGTTGAAAACAGGTGGCTTTTCGAGGGTTATTCACGGCTGTGGATAAGTGATTGGGGATAGCTTTTAAAACAATGGTACCCGGGGTGCTAGAGGCTTATCTGGGAGCGACATTTCACTGTAGATTGTGTCTTGGTGAGTGTCTTTGGTTGGCAAAATCCGAGTTTTTTTTGGTGATTGCCGCTTGCGCCGTGGGCTGAGGTTCCACAAGTTGAAGCAACAATGGCTGAAATCAACGAATCCCCGATGGACCGTCTCTGGCGCGAATACGAGGGATATTTTTTGAATCTGGATGACCTAACGCTTGGCCGCTGGCTGGCGCAGACGTTTGGGCAGTTGGAAGGGCGCGTGTGGCGCATGTCGCATCCACTGGTGGGTTCACTGCGACTGGCGTGTCAGGCAGGGCAGGACCGTTCCATCTGGCACAAACGGCTGGTGACAATTCCTCGTGCGTGGACCACAGCATCCTGCTGCGGTGCACCGTTTCTGCCGATGCTCACACGTGATGTGCTGGAGACGGGTTTGATCTGTCACTCGTGCGGTGAGCCTTCGGTGCCGTTCGAAGATATTCCTGCGGAGTTGCAGAAGACGGTGAAAGAATGGGCAGACAAATATGGCCCGATACACGCCGTGGCGCATTGGGATGATCGCCAGCGCAAGGCGGTGCCGAACTACGATCAAACGTTTGAATCGTCAGCGAAGGATGTGGAGAAATTGATGGTCATCGCTGCGAAGAATCTGCTGCCACCGTTTCTGGATCACTATCCGGCGGTAGTGTGGGAAGATCAGGATGAGTGCCTGGAGGTAAGACCGGACGACATCCGGTTGTGAAGTGAGAAAGCAATGACGCGTATCCTGAAATTCATCGGCAAATGGGCGCTGCGTGCGTTCATCGTGCTGGTGATTCTCGTGATCGCGCTGATTCTGTTAAAGGACCGGATTTTTCAAGCGGTGGTCCAAAGCCGGTTGGAGAAACAGACGGGTTTGAAAGTGGAATTGAAGAGCGCGGAATTCAATCTGCGAACAGGGATGATGCGGTTTGAAGGATTGAAGATTTTCAATCCCACTGAGTATGGAGATTCTTCTTTCATCCATTTTGATGACTTGCGAGTGGAAGCGGACCGGGTGGAGTTGAAGCAACGGAAACTGCATTTCCGTTTACTGCATATCAACATGTCGGAACTGACCATTGTGGAAGACAAACAGGGGAAGCTGAATTTGCAGGCGATCAAGGAGCAGTTGGACAAGAAAAAGAAAGAGTCCAAGAAGCCGGGCAAGCCAGGTGATGATGGCGACGACGATGTTTCGGCAATGGAATTTGGAGGAATCGACACATTGCATCTGACTTTGGGCAAGGTGAAGAAAATCAGCCTGAACTATCCGGATAAACCGGTGGATACTGATTTGGGTGTGAAAGATGTAGTGATCAAGGATGTCCGCACGCAGGAAGATTTTCAGAATAAGGTGCTGCCGGTGTTACTGCGCGGAGGTGTGGCAGTGATCTATCAGATCTGGATGGATTCGAAATATCGGCAAAGCAATCCGGCACTGGTGCCGGCGACGCCTTAAAGATTTACTTCTTCAACTGCAGCAGTTTCACCGTGCCAACGAGCAGAGCGATGAGAACTATCGCAGCCATGTTTTCACCGGCCTTGGGAGAGAAGATGAGGATGAAACCTTGATTCTTCACCAAAGCGGCGAAGCTGGAGACGCAAAAGGGCATGAGGAACAACCGGAAAACTTGCCAACGATCCAATTCCACTTTCTGTTTTCCTGAAGCGGTGGTGCTGATGTAGAGCGCGGCTCCGATGATTCCGCTCAGGCCAAGTGACGTAAGCCAGATGCTGGGGCGGCCATCGAAATAGCGGATGAGCACCATCAGATACCAAATGAAATAGCACCAGAGGATGAGCCGTCCGGTATTCAGTTGGCGAAGGTAGGTGAGTAACATACTACGACTCACGGCGGACGACTGTGTCCTTCTGCGCCCAAGCAGGATCAGCGTTCGGATAGTCCAGCGTATAATGCAGGCCACGGCTTTCAGGGCGTTGCAAGGCACAGCGCACGATGAGATCGGCCACGGTGGCGATGTTGCGTAGCTCAAGCAAATCGCTCGTCACCACATAGTCCCAATAATACTCACGGATTTCTTCGAGGATGTTCGTGATGCGTTTCTGGGCGCGTTCGAGACGCTTGGTTGTGCGGACGATGCCGACGTAGTCCCACATCAGTCGGCGGATCTCTTCCCAGTTGTGACTGACCACGACGAGTTCATCCGGATCTTGCGCGTTACCACGGCGCCATTCGGGAATGTTCAGATTGATCGTAGGTTCGGGATGCTTCAGCAGATGTTCCGCAGCACGATGAGCGCAGACGAGGCCTTCGAGCAGTGAATTGCTCGCGAGACGATTCGCGCCGTGCAGGCCGGTGCAGGCGACTTCACCTACGGCATAGAGCCCCGCGATGTCGGTGTGGCCATCGAGATCAGTCATCACGCCGCCACATTGATAATGAGCAGCGGGGACAACGGGAATCGGCTCTTTCGTGATGTCGATGCCGTAGCGCAGGCAATTTTCGTAGATGGTCGGAAAGTGATCGATGATGAAGCGGGCGGGCTTGTGTGTGATGTCGAGCAGCACGTAGTCCGAACCGGTGCGCTTCATCTCGTTGTCGATGGCGCGCGCGACGATGTCGCGAGGAGCGAGCGATTTGCGCGGATCATACTTGTGCATGAACTCCTCGCCATCCATGCGACGCAGCACACCGCCTTCACCACGCACAGCTTCTGTGATGAGGAAGGATTTCGCTTTCGGATGATACAGGCAGGTGGGGTGAAACTGGACGAACTCCATGTTCGCCACGCTGGCACCAGCGCGATAAGCCATGGCGACACCATCACCAGTCGCGATGTCGGGATTGGTCGTGTAGAGATAGACTTTGCCGCAACCGCCCGTAGCGAGGAGAACGACAGGTGCGATGAAGGTTTCTACTGCACCCTCTGGAGTAAGGACATAAACACCGACGCAACGGTTCTGGCCTTCATAACCCAACTTGTTCGTGGTGATGAGATCGATGGCGAAATGGTTTTCGAGAACTGTGATGTTCGGTTGCGCGGCGACGGCAGCAAGCAGGGCACGTTCGATCTCGCGACCCGTGGCGTCTTTTGCGTGCAGGACTCGGCGCTTGGAGTGGCCGCCTTCCTTGGTCAGGTCCAGTTCACGTTCACCACGGCTGAAGGGGATTTCGCGTTCAGAAAATTTGGTGCCGAGGGCGATGAGTTCATGGATGCGAGCGGGGCCTTCTTCCACGATGGTGCGAACGGCGGCTTCTTTGCACAGACCCGCACCGGCATCGAGTGTGTCTGCTACGTGCATCTCCACGGAATCTTCCTTGGAGGTGACGGCAGCGATGCCGCCTTGGGCCCAGTTGGTATTGGAGTCCGCGCGGTTCTTCTTCGTGATGATGGCCACGCGCCCGTGCGGAGCGACGTTGAGCGCAAAGGTGAGTCCCGCAATGCCGCTGCCGAGCACCAGATAGTCAAATTGTCTCATCCGATAGAGGATGTTTAGCGGAATGAAAGACCTACGGCAAATCCGGAAATGGCACTGCCAGCCGAAGCGAACGAAAGAAAATCGCTATTCCTTCGCGCCGAGCTGTTTTTCTAGCTCCTTCACGCGGCGGATCAGTTCAGGCAATTGCTGTAAGGCGAGCATCTGGCGCTTGGCCTGCTTGTCTGGTTGAGCAGGGCTGCCCATCCATTTTTCACCGGCGGGGATGTCATGCATCACGCCGGATTGCGCCACGATGGTGACGCGGTCGCCGATCTTCAAATGGCCAGCGAGGCCGACTTGACCTGCGACGGTCACGTAGTTGCCGAGCTTGTTGCTACCGGCGATACCCGTCTGCGAGATGATGATGCAGTGCTCGCCGATGACGACGTTGTGGCCGATCTGCACGAGGTTATCGATCTTCGTGCCTTTACCGATGACCGTGGGCGCAAGCGCGCCGCGATCAATGGTCACATTCGCGCCGAGCTCCACATCATCACCGAGGATGACGATGCCGACTTGCGGCACCTTGCGATGCTGGCCTTGATCGAAGACGTAACCGAAACCATCCGAGCCAACTACGGTGCCAGCGTGGATACGAACGCGGGCACCGATTTGGCAACCTTGGTAAACGGTGACGTTCGGGAAGATGCGGACATCGGCACCCAGCGTGACGTTTTCACCGATGGACACGAGGCGTTCCAAGACGCAACCAGCGCCGATTTTCGCACCAGCGCCGACGAAAGAATTGGGGCCGACGAAAGCGCTGGGATCAACTGAAGCTGTAGAATCTACGACAGCAGTAGGGTGAATGCCTGGAGCGAAACTCGGTTCTGGGAAAAAGAGCGGGAGGACGCGGGCGAAGGCCACGCGAGCATTCGCGACTTTAATCAGCGTTTTCTTATCTGATTTGAAATCATCGCCGGAAACCAAGATCGCAGAGGCTGCGCTTTGTTCCGCAGCGGTGAAGTACTCTTGGGTTTCGGCAAAGGTAAGATCACCTGCTTTCGCGGAGTTCGCAGGAGCGAAGCCGGAGAGGGGCATGGAGCTGTCGCCGATGACCAGTCCTTGTAGTTTTTCAGCGAGTTCAGCGGCGGTAAATGGCATAGGGAGAGTTGGGCGGTTAAATACCGCGCTCACTCAGGATCTTGTTGGCTTCACCCAGCACGATGATCTTTGGCGTCCAGCCCTTGGCTTCGCTGGCATCCACCACGGCATAGCTCATGATGGTGAGGCGGTCGCCGACTTTGCCCAAGTGCGCTACGCCACCATTCAAGATGATGGCCGCAGAGCCGCGCTGGCCAGGGATGGCGTAGGTCTCGAATCGGTTGCCATTCGCCATGTTGCCGCACAGGATGCGTTCATAGGGAAGGATGCCTGATTTCTCCATCAGGTCCTCAGCAATCGTCAGGCTGCCCTCGTAATTGACGTTGGCACCCGTGACTTCCGCCCGGTGTATCTTCGATTTTAGCAGGTGAATCTGCATACAACTCTCAAGTCGTCCGTTGACTTGAAAAACGCGCGTCACTATAAAGGCCGCCATCTCGTATTCAACAACGGACTGAAACCATTTTATATCATCACTTTACACCATGAGCAGAAAAATTCGATACGGTATGGTGGGCGGCGGGCGGGGAGCCTTCATCGGCGCGGTGCATCGCATCGCGGCGAATATCGATGGGCAGATCGAGCTGGTTTGCGGCGCATTCTCCTCTGACCCAGAGCGTTCCAAGGCGAGCGGAGCGGATCTTTTCCTCCCGGCGAACCGCTGCTACGGCACGTTTGAAGAGATGATCAAGGCTGAGGCCAAGCTGCCGGAAGGCGAGCGGATGGACTTCGTTTCCATCGTCACGCCGAACCATATGCATTTCCCTCCGGCGAAGATGGCGCTGGAGAATGGCTTCCATGTATTGAGCGATAAACCGGCTACGCTGAACCTCGCTGAAGCGAAGAAGCTGGGTGAGATCGTGAAGAGGTCCGGTCAGCTCTACGGCCTGACGCATAACTACACGGGCTATCCGATGGTGAAGGAAGCCAAGGCGATGATCGCTGCGGGCAAGCTCGGCAAGATTCGCAAGGTGGTGGTGGAGTATCCGCAAGGCTGGTTGGCCACGCGCATCGAGGCGAGCGGCCAGAAGCAAGCGGCCTGGCGCACGGACCCGAAGCGCTCGGGCGCGGCAGGTTGCATCGGCGACATCGGCACGCATGCGGAGAACTTGGCGGAATACATCACGGGTTTGGAGATCGAAGAACTTGCTGCCGACATCACGGCTTTCGTGAAAGGTCGTGCATTGGATGATGACGGCAACGTATTGCTGCGTTTCAAAGGCGGCGCGAAGGGTGTGCTGCACAGCTCCCAAATCTCGGTGGGTGAAGAGAACAATCTGAACATCCGCGTGTATGGTGAACTCGGTGGCATCGAATGGCACCAGAAGGAACCGAACACGTTGCTCGTGAAGTGGCTGAACGACCCGATGCAGGTGTATCGCGCCAGCATGGGTTACCTGAGTGATTCCGCGAAAGCGGCTGGTCGCACGCCTCCGGCGCATCCGGAAGGTTATCTGGAAGCCTTCGCGAACATTTACAAGAACTTCGCGAATCACATCCGCGCGGTGCAATCCGGCACGAAGCTGGCGAAGGACGCGGTGGCTTTGGATTACCCGAAAATCAGCGATGGTATCCGCGGCATGGCGTTCATCGAGGCCGTGGTGAAGTCCTCGAAGGGCAATGCCAAGTGGACGAAGCTGAAGGTGTAAGCTAAGCCAAACATTTCATCAGAAAGGCGCGGATGAACTCCGCGCCTTTTTGTTTTCTTGTGCGTGGATGTGATGCTATCCATTGCTCATGCCCAAGTTTGTTTCTCTCGCGCTCGCTTGTTTGCTGGCCTCGGTTGCCTCTTCATTCGCTGGCGAGCCTTTGATGCGCGACCTCATCGGCCTGAACACGCATACCATCCAGTTCAAGACGAACTTGTATCAGCCGGTCACGAAGTATCTGCGGAATTATCATCCGATCGAGTGGGATTTCGGCAAGGATACGAGCCGTCCGCAGACGTTTCCTTCGGCGGCGAACAAGGTAAATTGGGATACGCAGGTGTATGGGCCATGGCGCAAGGCGGGTTATCACGCGCACGCCTCGCTGATGTTCGATAATCTCAAGACGAATGATTGGAAGGATATGGAGCGCGATGCGGAGGTGTATGGTCGTGAACTGGCCAAGGCACTCGGGCCTTCTTCCACCAAGCTGATTGAAGCCGCTGAAGTGGGCAATGAACCGGGGCTGTATGATGATGCCGCGTATCGCAAACTGTTTCAGGCGATGGCGAAGGGTTTGCGCGAGGGTGATCCCAAGCTGCGTATCGCGACGTGCAATGTGGAGGAGGGAAAGAGCGGGCGTTATCACAAAAGCATCGAGTGCGTGAAGGGATTGGAATCGCTCTATGACATCATCAATGTGCATTCCTATGCAGAACTGAAACCATGGCCGACTTGGGAGCGTAGTTATCCCGAGGATGAGCGGTTGAAGTATCTGAAAACCATTCAGGAAGTCATCGACTGGCGAAACAAGAATGCGCCGGGGAAGGAAATCTGGCTGACTGAGTTTGGTTACGATTCCTCGACTAAGAAGCCGGAGCCGACCGGGGACTTCGCTAAGTGGATGGGCGTGACGGATACACAGCAGGCTCAATGGATTGTGCGTTCGTTTTTGATCTTCGCTTCAATGGATATCGATCGCGCGTATCTGTATTGGTTCAATGACGCGGATAAACCATCCGTCCACGCCTCTGCGGGACTAACACGGAATTACCAACCGAAACCGTCATTTCATGCGGTGGCCTGGTTGATGAAATCGCTGGGAGATTATCGTTATGTGAAGACGCAGCAGCAGAATGCGGATGCGTGGGCCATGGAGTTTGTGCATGAGACGGATGCGAAGCGCAAAGTGCTAGCCGTGTGGAAGCCGACGGGGGAGGCAGCGACCTACAAGCTGAAGGTGACTCCTGAGAAATGCGAAAGGATGCCATTATCGGAGTCATCCGCTGAGTCGGTCATGGCAAAAGATGGAAAGATTACCATCAACGAATCGCCGGTGTTTGTCTGGTTCCGGGAGTGATGGGAAAGATTCCTATCCTCTAACTTCCGGCGGGAGGAGTAGATGAAGCGGGGGCAGGGGGCGCAGCCGGGGTAGTTTTCTTGCCACCGAGAATCTTGAACATGACCACGCCGCAGTCAGGGCATTTGCCCTTGATGGCCTTGCGACCATTCTTCATGACTTCTTCCACAGCATTGGCGATCTCTTTCTTCGCCTTGCATTTGACGCAGTAGCCCTCAGCCATAAGTCTCTTAGCGTTGGGGTTTCGAAAAACCCGTTGTTACCCGGTGATAGAGAGCTTACGGAGGGGGTTGCGGAGGGTCAACCTGTAAAAGCTCAAAACAGGCGGCAATGGAGTGTTTTCTATTTCGTAACTTGTTCTAAATAAGGATCTTACTTCTTTTCTGTGGCTTTTCCGTGTTTCCAGTCGCGGAGAGTTAATTTGAACTTGAGAGGACCTTGGCTGAACTCAGACTTAATCGACCCCACATTCGGGGCTTCCCAGAATACTTCTGAAAACTGACCGTCTTTAGACTGGGTTTGGACCTTAAAACAGTCGGCATATTCCTTCCCGCCCACGGTCACGGTTTCCTTGGCGAGTACCGTATGCTTAGCAAGAACTGGAAATTGCGTTTCCCAAGTCATACCCACTTTCAATGGCAACGGTACCTCCACTTCTTCTTTGGCTCCGGGAACTCCTATATTGAACGAGTGAAAACCTTTCGTGTCCCGGCGGACGAGTTTTTCCTGGCTTTGCGAGGGCATGCCATCGGGACGCAGGGTGGTGATCATGCGGAAGTAAATCTTACCATCGCGTTCAACCGCGTCTTTCACGATGCGGTGGGCGGTGCCTTTGAGTTCATTTCCATCGGGGGTGGTGATGCGGAGATTCATCGTCCATTCCGCGCCTTGAGCCAATGGGATGTAGCGGTCATCGCTGGCATCGGGTGTGGCGGCGAAAATGTTGGAAAGAAAGGTGGCAATGAGTGCGATCACTCCCAGCGTGTATGCTTTCCTTGGTGAGATCATGAGGCAAATTTAGAGATGGATACGATCTCAGGCAAATAGCTTTTCGTCATTTAGGCATGCGACGAATTGACTCCGGCACTGGTTCCTTTAGGTTTCGGCGCATGATTATCGCTCCTTCGCTGTTGGCAGCGAATTTTGGCAAGTTTGCCCCCGAGGCAGCCCGCACCGGAAAGGCCGGGGCGGACTGGCTGCATCTGGATGTGATGGATGGGAATTTTGTGCCGAACATCTCCTTTGGTCCTGAAGTGGTGCGCCGTATCAATGAAGCCAGTGAGACGTTTCTGGATGTTCACCTGATGTGCCAGAAGCCGGAGATCCTTTTTGATGCGTTTGTGAAGGGCGGGGCGGATCTGATCACCATCCACGTAGAGCTAGGGGACAGGGTGGAATCGTTGATCTGGAAGATCAAGTCGATGGGGAAGAAAGTCGGTCTGGCAGTGAATCCGCCGACGAACATTGCTTTGGCTGAACCATATCTGAAGCATATCGACCTGTTGCTGGTGATGACGGTGAATCCTGGCTTTGGTGGACAATCATTCATTCATGAATGCGTGCCGAAGATCCAGCAGGCGAATAGCTGGCGGCGTGATCGGGGTTTGCGGTATCGCATCGAGGTGGATGGCGGCATCACTTATCAGACAGTCGTAGAATGTGCGAAGGCGGGAGCGGATACGTTTGTGAGTGGCACGGGGCTATACGGCCAGCCGAGCTTGTCCAAGGCGATCAAGAAGATGCGCACGCTGGCGGAGAAGGCGGGCGGGGACGGTCCGGCGGAGGGCATCCAGTTGAATTTGGTGTAAGCGGAGTATATTGGGGCTCGGTAAGAGGCGTGAGCATAGTTCGAAACCGATTTCGAATGCAGAGCGTCTCTTGGATTTGGACATGGCTGCGACTCGGAGAGTCGCGCTCCGGTGGGTATTTGAATTTCAATTATGGCAGCTATCAAGTTTGGGACGGATGGGTGGCGCGCAGTCATCGCCGAGGATTTCACTTTTGAAAACCTGAGTCGTGTGGCGCAGGCCACGGCGGATTACTGGAAGGCGAATCCCATCGAGGGCACGAAGAACACGGTGGCCATCGGATATGACCGGCGTTTTCTATCCGATCAATTCGCGGAGCGCGCGGCGGAGATTCTGGTGGCGAATGGCTTCGACGTGGTGCTGAGCGACAGCCCGGTGCCGACGCCGGCGGTGTCATACGCGGTGAAGCAGGGGAAGTGCATCGGGGGTATCATGCTCACGGCGAGCCATAATCCGGCGATATTTAACGGGTTCAAACTCAAGGGGCATTTCGGCGGTTCAGCAGAACCGGCCATGTGCAAAGCGATCGAGGGCTTGCTAGATAAATCACCGGTGCAATCAATCACGCTGGCGGAAGCGGTGAAAGCAAAGAAGATCCGCAAGGTGAACATGCGGCAGCCGCATTATCAGGCGGTGAAGAAGCTGGTGAACTTTGACTTGGTGGCGAAGTCGAAACTGAAGTTCGCGCATGAAGCGTTGTTCGGGGTGGGGGCGGGTTGCTTCGATGAATTGCTCGCAGGGACGACGTGTAAGGTGACGACGATCAATGCGAAGCATGATCCGTTTTTCGGTGGCATCAATCCAGAGCCGGTGGAGAAGAATTACACGTTCAGCCAGGCGTATCTGAAGAAGCATCCGCATGATATTTGTCTGGTGACGGATGGGGATGCGGATCGTGTGGGTGGCATGGATGGGAAGGGAAATTATCTTTCTACACACAATCTCATCTGCCTTTTGCTGCGCCATTATGTCGTGAACCGCAAGGCGACAGGCAAGGTGGTGAAGGCGCTCACGACGACGTCCATGGTGGACAAGATGTGCGCGAAGTATGGGCTGGAGTTGATCGAGACGGGCGTGGGCTTCAAATACATCGCGTCGGAGATCATCAAGGGTGATGTGTTGCTGGGCTTTGAAGAGAGCGGTGGCATCGGCTTTCCCGGACACATACCAGAGCGCGATGGCATTCTTGCGGGCTTGATGCTTTTGGAGATGCTGGCGACGGAGAAGAAGTCTGTGGGTGCGTTGCTGGCGACGTTGGAGAAGGAATACGGGCCGCATCGCTATGCGCGTATCGACACACATTTCCCGTTGGAGAAGCGGGCGGCACTCATGGAGTTCTGCGCGAAGAATCCACCGGCGAAGTTGCTCAGCTCGAAGCTCAAAGATGTGAAGGCGTTCGATGGGGTGAAGTTCATCGCGGAGGATGGTGCGTGGTTGATGCTGCGTGGGTCCGGCACGGAACCGATCTTGCGGATCTATGCGGAGGCGAAATCGGATGCGGATGCGCAGAAGCTGTTGAAGCTGGGGGTGGAAATGACGAAGAAAGTCTAAGAGAGTTTTTTAACCACGGATGAAACACTGAATCACACGGATTTGGGGCTTGAGTGAAGGTTCTCTTCTATAGTTCTAAGAGCAGGCACTGGCTTTGGCTGGTGCTTTGTTTTTTGTTCTTCAATGGTTTGATGCAGGGGGCGGAGATGGTTTCAACAAAGAGTGAACAATCAGCGGGGCTGTTTGTTGGTGTCGGCAAGTTTGGTTTTCAGGCGGGGTTGGAGAATTTGGAGTATGCACCGGATGATGCAGTGGCTTTGGCGTATCGGTTGGTGGTGGAGTTGAAGATGGTGCCCCCGGCGAAGGCGCAGGTGGTTTTGGCAGGAGAGCCGAAGTCAGTGCGAGGACGGAAGCAGTTGGCGGAATTGAAAGCGACGAAGCTGGAGGTGGTGGAGGGGACTCGGAATGGGTTACAGAAGGCGTTGCGGAAGTTTTCCAATCAGGCAGAGGCGGGTGGCTTGGCGTTGATGTCTTTTTCCGGGCATGGGTATGAGACGCAGAAGGATGTGTATCTGATGCCGAGTGATGGGAACTGGCAACTGGTGCGGACCACTGGTGTGAGTTGTGAATCAGTTTGGGATGCGATGCGGGCGAGCAAGGCGCGCACGAAAGTTTTACTGCTGGATGCGTGTCGGCAGGTGCCTGATATGGCGTCACTGGAACGAGAGGCAGCGGATAAGGGGATCCGCGAACGAGTACAGGGGATTGAAGGTCTTACGATTTTGGCCTCGTGTTCAGCGGGGCAGAGGAGCTGGCAGGCGAAGTCGTTGGAGCAGGGCGTGTTCACGCATCTGGTTTTGGAAAGGTTGAAAGGAGAGGGTATTTGGTGGGTGACGTTAGGTGACCAAGTGGTGAAGGCGAATGTGGAATGGTTTGAGAAACGGGAGATGAAAGGGCCGGTGGCGTGGTGTCATGAAAGTAGACGGACGAAGTAAAGATTCGCGTGGCTGATAAGGTGGTTAGCGCAGATGTAATGTGCTGCAGAGGCATTGCGCGAGACCTGACAATAAGATAGGCTTAAGAATCATGAATGAAAATTCGACGCCGGACTTGATGAAAGTCGTGCGGTTTTCCATCGCCTTAAGTTTCGGAGGACTTTCTGGTTTTGTGGCTTCCATCCGTCAGATCAATCCTCATGCGCGGTTTGCTTTTGATTGGATCGTCATACTCGCGTTGGTTGCGGGCTGGTTTTTCGGTTCGTGGTTTGTGAAGACATTCCTGCCAGTGGATGCAGAAAGATTGAGTGAAGAAGATGAGAAGAGGAGACGGGCGCGGCTGAGCAAGCTGGGCTTCTTCGGGCTATTGCCGTGTGGCGCAATTTTGATGGGTATGGTGTTCTTGATCGGTGATGCTTCCAGCAAGAAGCAGTATGATTACTTCTTTGGCTTCACGGCAGCCGTGATCTTTCTTACCACCTTGGGGTGGATGCTGCATAAAGTGGTGAACTTCTTTGAAGAGAAGTCCAGTGGTGTTGATGACGAACAGAGGTGAGAGATCCTGTATCACTGGCAGGCTGTCACTGCTCGCCAGATGGAACGAAGCCAGATCATTCGCGCTTGCGCCGGGCGCAGCCGAACAATCCTAAGCCGCCAATCAGCAGAGCAATGGAGGTGGGTTCCGGAACTACGGCCAAGTTTTGAAGGGAAGCGACGTAGACAGGATCGGGATCGTAGACAGTGGTGCCTGTATAAACGCCATCGCCATCCAACACGCCCGCGTTGAGGGCGAAGCCGGAACCATCGAAAGCCAGTCTGCCTTGGCCGGAGCTATCGACTGCTTTGTCGTTCGGCATCAGGTTGGCGAACTGGATGTAATCGACACCCTGGCTTTCAGTGAGGCCGAAATTTGAGAGGTCGTATTTGTAGATGTGGAGACCCTCGTTGCCGGTCGTGCCGCCGAATTCCGACGTGGCGAAGTAGTGCCAATCCGACCAGTTTTCCGTGCCGCCGATATGGACACGGACCATCATGCCTTCAACGCCAGCTTGCGTGGAGGCGGATTCAAAGATGACAAAATCATCACCCGAACCATTAAAAATCCCCAAGCCGCTGGCCCATGAGACTTCAATGCCGTGGCGGGTGGTGGAGCCGTTATCACCGCGCGGCAGGTTGACGCCGCGCAAGCCGGTGTTCAAGTCTGTGAGGTCACCGAGGCTCAAGGCTGTGTTAAAACCTGAGCTGCTGGCAGGGAAATTGGGGATGGCTGAGGTGGTGCCGTTCGGCAGCAAGGGGCTGAAGCTGACGCCGCCTAACGTCTCGCCATTGCCGAGGAGTTTGGCGCGATCGGGTGTCAGTGCCTGATCGAACGTCACGGAACCGAAGGAGTAGGTGCTGGAAATAGCGTGGGCCTGACCGGCTACGCCGGCCAAATATCCCAAGGTGCCCAGTGCCAGCAAGGTCCTAAGATGAGTGCGAAAGGCGGTGGTTTTCATACAAACTCAATCTGGGAAGAAGGTGGGACTGAGGCCAAGAATTGTCAATCAAATGTGACTTGTATTAGTGGTGCTTTTGCGCGATTTAATAGAAGGCCACTTGCTTACCAAGCACTTAGGTGTTTTAATTCCGAGTGCGGGGCGGGAAACTGAATGAATCCTGAACTGAATCAAAGAACCAATGGAGCAAGCAGCCAGTCGACACTGATCGTCGTTGTTGATGACGAGCCGATGGTCGGTGAACTGGTTCAGACCATATTTGCATTGGAGGGACTGGATTCCAAGGTTTACCAGGATCCTATTGCAGCGTTGCAGGAGTTGAAGGGGTGGGCGGGGCCACCGGCGTTGTTGCTGACGGATTTCAGGATGCCCGGCATGAATGGAATGGAACTCATCCAAGGTGCCAAGACGCGGTTTCCCGAGCTCAAGACGGTGTTGTTCAGCGGTAATGTGGATGAGAGCATCCAGAGCGAATATCCACTTCACGCGGATGCGTTCATCCGTAAACCGTTTTATCCCAATCTCCTGTTGGATACAGTCCGTAAAGTCCTAAAAGACGGGGGGGCTGGAAGAGCACAACCGTGACGGCTGTTTGCTGGTGATGATCTTACGCGGAAAAAAACTGGGCATTCTTCTTTCCACAAAACCGGAAGAGCCAAATTTTCAACATGGAGTCTGCCTTGCTGCAGCGGGGGTGGCCCGTGGCGTGGAAGTGTATCTCTACTGTATTGATGACGCCGTTTCTGGAATCAGAGATCCCCGCATCACTCATCTGAAACAACTCGGGGTGCGTTTGTTCGCGTGCGCGTATGGAGCACAAATGCGGAATTTGGAGGCAGATGATTGCGTGTATTTTGCAGGCCTGACCGTGGTGGCCGATCTGATGGCGGACACGGATCGCTTCATAAGTTTCAACTGAGTATGAGCGAAGCCGCAAAAAAAGTTTTGATCGTTGTCACCTCAGATCCGAGGGCGAATGGGAAAGCTGCGGAGGCGGTGCGCATTGCGGCAGGGGTGGGTAGCTGGGAAAAGGTGGCGGTGATAGTTTGTTTTTGTGGCGAAGCACGGCGGGTGATAGCGGATGAGCCGGACGATCTGATCAACGGCGAAGTGATCAGTTCTTATCTGCCACTGTTGCAGGAAAATCCTGAAGCGGTGCGAGTGCTGGTAGAAAATGGGATGCACGACTGCGGTATTGCTGCCA
Source organism: Verrucomicrobiia bacterium (assembly GCA_036405135.1). Lineage (NCBI taxonomy): Bacteria > Pseudomonadati > Verrucomicrobiota > Verrucomicrobiia > Verrucomicrobiia bacterium. The sequence continues at coordinate 72,369 of DASWYF010000002.1, forward strand.
TCACGCTGCCACAATTGGCCGAGCTGGGGCGCGGCATGGATAATGTCATGAGGTTCTAAATGAAAAAAATCCTTCAAGTCATCACGCGGGAAGACGATATGCTGGCTGATGACGTAGCGGATGCAAATCTTGCTGCGGACGATCGCGTCCGGGTGGTGCGACTTTCGCCGGGCAGGACTGATTATGAGGAGCTTCTGGAGGCGGTGTTTGAGGCGGATTCAGTGCAGAGCTGGTAGTGATATGAGTGCGCCACAGAGGGGTGGCGGAAAGAATTTGTTTTGGGGTTGATAAAAGACCGGTTTGGTAATCCTTTAGACTTGAATGACAAAGCCGGGAAATCAATCCAGTCTGAGCCTGTCTTACACCCGGATCAGTGCTTTGCTGGTGATCATACTTGGTGGCGGGGTGTTTTTTGGGTGGCTGCTCCAGAGCATAACCATGGTGGCAGTGGTGGCGGGGTTCACTCCGATGCAGCCGAACACAGCGGTTTGTTTCGTCGTGGCCGGAGCGGCGATTCTGGCGGCAGGCAAGGAGAGGATGCGGTGGACATTGTGGCTGGGGGCAGCTATCGCAATGGTGGGGCTGGCCACCTTGCTTCAATATACGTATGGAGGAAATTTCGGCATCGATCAGTTCCTGATCAAACCGTTCTATGTGGAGAGGAGTGCGTTTCCCGGACGGATGTCGATGCTCACCTCCATCTGTTTTTTTCTCGCTGGGCTCTCCCTGGTCATAAAAGCCAGCAGCCAGCAAAATCCCCGGCTGAGAATAATGCTGGCGATCTGCAACAGTTGTGTGCTTGGGATCGCATCGACCGCCTTTTTTTCTTATCAGCTTGATGTGGAGGGGTTGCAGGGCTGGCGACGGCAGATCGGGCAGATGGCTTTGCACACATCGATCGGTTTCCTGCTTCTGAGCACGGGAATTTTTTCTTTGGCCTGGCATCGCACCAAGCAGGAGCAGACGGGCTTGCCGAGCTGGCTGCCATTTCCCGTTGGCATCGGTGCGCTCGCCGCCACGCTGTATGTCTATCTGATGGTGTTGTCCTCCCAACAGATGCAGACGGAGCGGAGCACGGCGCTGCAACTGGAGAACCTCCGCGTGCTGCTCCATCATTCCATCGATGAGCGCATGGGGGCGCTGAACCGGATGGCCAGGCGCTGGGAGGCGGCCGGAGGGATCGCCGAGGCTGAGTGGGAGAAGGATGCAGCCAATTATGTAGGTGATCTGCCCGGATTTCAGGCGGTGCAATGGATTGATGCAAGTATGGTGGTGCGGCGGTGTGTGCCGGTGAAGGGAAATGAATCGGTTATCGGATTGAATCTGGGCGAAAATCCGGCACGTCTGGCAATTTACGAACGTTCGCGGCAGCAGGGCCGGCTTACGTTCACCCCGGCGATCAACCTGATCCAGGGCGGAAGGGGCTTTCTTGTCCATGTCCCTTTGATGGTGAATGGCCAACCGGATGGCTTCATCGTGGGGGTGTTTCGTTCCCAAGATTTTTTGTCCAGCGTGATCCGGCCGGAACTGGTGCGGGATCATTCTTTGTTTGTCTATGATGGGGACAAGGAGCTGTATCGTTCACAAAAGGAGAATTTTGGCCCCGGACGTTCACTGGCCAAGCAGGCGAAACTGAAACTGCCGGGGTCGGAATGGGACATGGTGCTGGAACCGCTCCGGGTGGACACAGAATCCAAGATGTCCGAATTGGTGCAGTGGATTGGTGCGGGGATCGCCTTGCTGCTTTCCGGCATGACCTGGCTGGCGCAGACTGCTTACCGGCGCACAGGCGAGCTGCAAAAGGGTAATGAGCAGCTTTCTGCCGAAGTGCTGGAACGACGCCGGGTGGAGGAAGAATTGCGCCGGTTGGGCATCTCGCAAAGGGCAGTCCTGGGCAGTGCCAATTATTCGGTCATCTCCACCACCATGGACGGGACCATCACCTCCTTCAATGCCGCCGCCGAGAGGATGCTCGGATATGCGGCCGAGGAAGTGGTCGGAAAGGTGAGTCCGGCCATCATTCATCTGGAAGAGGAAGTGGTGGCGCGGGCGGGGGAACTGGAGAAGGAACTGGGCCGGAAAATCGAGCCGGGATTTGATGTCTTCGTGGCCAAGGCGCGCATGGGGCAAACTGAAGAGAGGGAGTGGACGTATGTGCGCAAGGACGGAAGCCGGTTTCCCGTGCTGCTTTCCGTTACCGCCATCCGGGATGAACGGCACGGCACCGTCGGTTTTCTGGGCATCGCCAGCGACATCACCGAGCGCAAGGAGTCGGAGGAGAAGCTGGCAGATGAAAAGGCGCGCCTTTTCGCTTTCATCGAGCATGCACCGGCGGCGGTGGCGATGTTTGACCGTGAGATGAGATACATCGCCGCGAGCCGCCGCTGGTTCGTGGATTACGGGCTGAGCGGCCAGTCCATCCTCGGCCGCAGTCACTACGAGGTGTTCCCCAATGTCGGAGAGAACTGGAAAGATATCCACCGTCATTGTTTGGCGGGGGCGATCGAGCGGAAGGATGATGACGTTTGGCGGCCACCGGGTTGGGACCATGACCAGCACCTGCGCTGGGAGGTGCGTCCGTGGTTTGATGGCGCTGGTAAAATCGGCGGGGTCATGATGTTCACGCAAGACATCACAGCGGATCGCATGCGCGAGCAGGAGCTGGGGCGGATGCGGGATGCGGCGGATGCGGCGAACCAGGCGAAGAGCGAGTTCCTCGCGAATATGAGCCATGAAGTGCGCACCCCGATGAACGGTGTCATCGGTATGACCGGACTTCTGCTGGATACACCGCTAACGCTGGAGCAGCGGAATTATGCGGAGACGATCCAGTTCAGTGCGGAGTCATTGCTGACGGTGATCAATGACATCCTGGATTTCTCGAAGATCGAGGCGGGCAAGCTGGTGTTCGAGACGCTCGATTTCAATCTGCAGGAGACGGTGGAGGAATCGCTGGAGATTCTGGCGCAACGGGCGCAATCCAAAGGCATCGAACTGGTCGGCTGGCTGGCACCGGAAGTGCCGGTGAATTTGCGCGGTGATCCGGGGCGCATACGGCAGGTGCTGAACAATCTCTTGAGTAATGCGGTGAAGTTCACTGAGCGGGGTGAAGTGGTGATGAATGTGCGGCTCACGAGTGAGACGCAGGATCACGCGGTTCTGCGCTTCGAGGTGAAGGACAGCGGCATCGGCATCTCAGAGGAAGCGCAGAGGCGTTTGTTCCAGGCGTTCTCGCAAGCGGACGGTTCGACAACGCGCAAATACGGTGGCACCGGCTTGGGGCTGGCGATCAGCCGGCAATTGGTTGAATTGATGAATGGCGAGATCGGCGTAACGAGCGAGCCGGGGAAAGGTTCCACGTTCTGGTTCACTGCACGGTTGGAAAAGCAGCAGCAGACCGCGATAAAACTCGTGCCAGTGACATCTCTTATTCAAGCGGGTGACCGCGTGCTTATTGCGGTGACCAACCCGGCGAACCGCGAGTTTCTGCACAATCAACTGCTGGCGTGGAAGATGAATTCCGTGGCAGTGGGTACGGGAGAAGAGGCGCTGAAGGCGATACGTGAGAGCTTGCGGAAAGAAGGCCGGTTCAAACTGGCGGTGCTGGATCAAAAGCTGCCGGGCATTGACGGGGTGGCACTGGCCAGGATCATCCGACAGGAGATCGGTCGTGACGGGCTCAAACTGGTTTTGCTGGAATCTGGAACGGAAGCCGTCAGGCCGCAGGAGATCGTGGAAGCCGGGATCGACGGCGCTTTACAGAAACCGCTGACGCAGTCACGTATGCTGGATTGTTTTATGACTGTGAGTGCGCAGGCGATGAACCCGCGTTCGCTCGCGATGGTGCCGGTGGAGGCGGTAGAGACTGTGAGCAACCAGCCGAAGAGAAAGATCAAGATACTGCTGGCAGAGGACAATGCGGTGAACCAGAAAGTGACGCTGGGACAACTGCGCAAGCTGGGATGCCAGGCGGATTGTGTGGGTAATGGTCTGGAAGTGCTGCAGGCGTTGGAAGTGGTGCCGTATGAGATCGTGCTGATGGACTGCCAGATGCCGGAGATGGACGGCTTTGCAGCATCGCGCGAGATCCGGCATCGGGGATTGAATGTGCATATCATCGCGTTGACGGCGAATGCGATGCAGGGCGATCGTGAGCGTTGCCTGGCGGCGGGGATGAGCGATTACATCACCAAACCGATGAAGCTGGAGGATCTCAAGGCGGCGATCGACCGCTGGGCTGATCTGCGGCCGCGCAAGGTGACGGGAGACACGGAGACATCACCGACGACCACGGCCGTGTTCAACCTGGAGATATTGCGGACGGCTACCTCAGACGATCTGGACCTGACGAGCGATCTGGTGGCGGTTTATTTCGATGATGTGGAAAAGACGCTGCCGTTGCTGGAAGCGGCGTGTAAATCGCGAAAGCTGCCGGAGGTGAATAAGCTGTCACACCGGTTGCGTGGTTCCAGTGCCACCATGGGTTTGGACCGTGTGGCCAAGGTGCTGGAAAAGATCGAGATGAAATCGGAGACTGGAGCGGTGGAGGCGTTAATGCCGTTGATGGAGGAATTGCGGCGGCAGATGTCTCTGGCGAAGACGGCGCTGGAGAAGCATGTGGAGGGGTTGAAGAGGTAGAGGGCATCTTTCTTGGCCCATGGGGCCAGAAGATTCATAGCAGCGGCTTGAAAGCCGCTGTTGGATGGGAAACGGATACGGTCACGTAGTGACCGAAGAAGTTTATCTTGCGTCGCTAACGCGACGCTCATCCTCAAAAAAGTAACGGCGGCTTAAAAGCCGCCGCTATGAATCTTTCGTGCCTGACGGCACGGAATAATAAACATTCTTTAGCCGTTGATGCTTTGCAGAATCTCTTCGGCGGCCTGGCGGGGGTTGGCGGCTTGGTAGATGGGGCGGCCGATGACGAGCCAGTTGGCTCCGGCAGCCATCGCTTCTTTCGGGCTGAGGACGCGTTTTTGATCGCCTAGGTCTTGGCCAGCACCGCGCACGCCGGGGGTGACGAGCTGGACTTCGTGGGGGAGGACTTGGCGCAGGAGAGCGATCTCCAAAGGGGAGCAGACGAGGCCGCGCAGGCCGCTTTGGCTGGCGAGGGTCGCGAGGCGTTCCACTTGTTTGCCGATGTCATCACCCACGCCGGTTTCCGAAAGAGACTGTTGATCCATGCTGGTGAGGACGGTCACGCCGAGGACGAGCGGGGCGGGGATACCGGCTTGCAGCGCAGTCTTTTGGGCGGATTCCTCGGCGGCCTTCATCATCGCGCTGCCGCCGCAGGTGTGGATGGTGAGCATGTCCACGCCCATGCGCGTGGCGGAGGCGACGGCCTTCGCGACGGTGTTCGGGATGTCGTGAAATTTCAGGTCCAGGAACACACCGGCACCGGTGGCCTTGATCTCTTTGACGATGGATGGGCCGGCGGCGGTGAAGAGTTCACTGCCGATCTTGAGCGCGCCCACGGAGCCACGCAGGGCATTGGCCAGTTGGATGGCCTGTTCAGCGGTGGGAACGTCGAGGGCAACAATGATCGGATTGCGCATGGGCATGACGGTAACAAGTAGCGCAGGGGAGCGTCACGCGCAAATGGAGGGAATGGATTGGCTGCAAAGAGGCGCAGAAGGCGCAAAAAGGTTGGAGCGCGACTCTCCGAGTCGCAGCAATCTCGAATGGGAAACTGGATTGAAGAAGCTTGAGGCTTTCAAATAAAGGTCATTTTTAGACTTCAGCCATTCTGAATGCTGCATTTGCTCAGGTGAATTGCTGCGACTCGGAGAGTCGCGCTCCGTTTACTTGTTCAGCGTTTTTGACATCTTCTGCCGCTTCCCCTAGTGTCCCCGGCGCATGAATGTGATTCGCCTGACAGCGGGCAATTTGCCCGTGAGTTGTGGTAATTGACCGGGCACTTCAGATTGTTGACCCGACGAATCGAGGAGACGTGCATGCGTGGGATCGTGGCGTGTTACGCGTAATGCCGCTTCAGGATTGCCTCATTGCATGCTCCGGCGGCAACAGGTAATGAGTGTGTGTCTGTTCAAGCCGAAGAAGCTATACGATGAGCAAAGATAAGCCTACTCGTGGTGGGGGTAAAAAGAAGGACACAGTCTCGCTGGTCCGTTCTTCGGCGGCGGAGTATCTGACTTTTGTGGCGGCCAGTGGCAAGGGCGGAGTGGAGGCGGTTTATGCTGGTGAGAATGTGTGGCTCAGCCAGAAGATGATGGGGTTGCTGTATGATGTGGAGACGCACACCATCAATTACCATCTCAAACAAGTTTTTGCTGATCACGAGTTGCAGGAGGAGTCAGTTATTCGAAATTTTCGAATAACTGCCGCTGACGGCAAAGCCTACGACACGCAGCACTACAATTTGGCCGCGATCATCGCCGTGGGCTACAAGGTGAATTCGGGACGCGCCGTGCAGTTCCGCAAGTGGGCCACCACGATCATCGAGTCGTTCACCATCAAGGGTTTTGCGATGGATGACGAGCGGCTGAAGAACGATGGCTCCATCCTTGGGAAAAAGTATTTCGAGGAGCAGCTTCAGCGCATCCGGGAAATCCGCCTGAGCGAGCGCAAGTTTTATCAGAAGATCACGGACATCTACGCCACTTCCATCGATTACGATGTCACTGCCGCCGCTACTCAGCGCTTTTTCGCCACGGTGCAGAACAAGCTGCATTGGGCTATCCACGGGCAGACGGCGGCAGAGGTGATCCTCTCCCGCGCTGATGCGGCCAAAACACACATGGGGCTGACTACCTGGAAGGACGCGCCCAAGGGTAAGATCCAGAAGTTCGATGTAAGTGTGGCGAAAAATTATCTTACGGCCGACGAAATGGCGCAATTGCAACGGTTGGTTTCCGCCTATCTGGATGTGGCTGAGGATATGGCGCTACGGCAGATCCCGATGACGATGCAGGATTGGGAGACCCGGCTTAACCGCTTCATTGCCGCGACGGACCGTGAGATATTGCAGGATGCGGGCAAGGTGACGGCCGAAATTGCCCAGGCTCATGCGGAAAGTGAGTTTGAGAAATACAGGATTGTGCAAGACCGGTTGTTCGAATCGGATTTTGACAGGGTGATCAAGAAACTGCCGGGAGCGGGTGATAAACCGTAACTGGAGTTAAGGAAAAGGCAGAGCTTTCTCACGTCGCCTGCTACCGGATGGGGATCCGCCTCCTAACCTCGGCGGCTACAGTTCGAGGACGAGCATGAAGGGAGGCTTGTTCAGCGTTTTTGACATCCTCTTCCGCTTCCCCTAGTGTCCCCGGCGCATGAATGTGATTCGCCTGACAGCGACGAATTTCGCCGACGAGATGCGGCAGTTGACCGGTCATTCCAGCCTGTTTGACCAGACGATCGAGGCGCGTACGCGGGAGATCGTGGAGGGAGTGTATCTGCGCGGGGATGCCGCGGTGCTCGAATATACGGAGAAGTTCAATGGCGTGCATCTGGCGCCGGAGGATCTGGCGGTGAGTCAGGCGGAGAGTTTCAATGCGTCTTTGCAGGCGGATGAGCATTTGCGCCGGGCGGTGGATATCGCCAGCAGCAACATCGAGCTGTTCGCGCGCAAGGCGCTGCGGAAGAACTGGACGGGGAAGAATCGCCAGGGGGCGACGGTGGGGGAGAAGTTCGATCCGTTTCAGCGCGTGGGCATCTACATCCCGGGCGGCACGGCTCCGCTGGTTTCCACGGCTTTGATGACGGTGACGTTGGCGCGCGTGGCGGGTTGTCAGGAGATCGTGGTCTGCACGCCTTGTGATAATCAGGGGAAGATCAATCCGGCGCTGCTCTTCGCGGCGCGGCAGGCGGGGGCGACGGAGATTTATCGGGTGGGTGGGGCGCAGGCGATCGCGGCGATGGCGTATGGCACACCGACGATCAAGCATGTGCAAAAAGTTTTCGGACCGGGCAACGCGTATGTGGTGACGGCGAAGCGCCTCTTGTTCGGTCACGTGGCGGTCGACCTCTTGCCGGGGCCGAGCGAGGTGATGGTGATCGCGGATGATTCGGCGAATCCCAAGTTCATCGCCGCCGATCTGCTGGCCCAGGCGGAGCATGGTTCCGGCCATGAGCGAGTCTGGATGGTCACGACCTCCATCAAGCTGCTGCACGCCGTGGAGCGGGAGATCAACAACCAGTTGCCCAAACTTTCACGTCACGAATTCATCGGCAAGGCATTGCACAACCATGGTCACCTGATCTTGGTGAAATCCATGGACGTGGCGGCAGACGTGGCGAATGCGCTGGCACCGGAGCATTGCGAGATCATGACGAAGGACGCCGAGAAGCTGAGCGAGAAGATCACCACCGCTGGCGCGATTTTCCTCGGTGGTTATTCGCCGACGGTCATGGGCGATTACATGGCGGGACCGAGCCACACCTTGCCCACGGGCGGGGGCGGATTATCCTTCGCCGGCTTGACGGTGGACCAATTTCAGCGTCGTACGAGCCTGGTGCAGTATAACCGGACGGCTTTGCAGAAATCGGTGTCCACCATCCAGAAGTTCGCCGAGATGGAAGGCTTGGACGCGCATGGCCGCTCCGCGACCATTCGCTTGGAGGGCAATAAGTGAGCGCGGGCAAAATTTCCAAAGGCGGAAAATCTCCCGCTAAATTAATTCGGCCCATGGTGCATGCCTTGCATCCGTATGTGCCGGGTGAGCAGCCGCGCATCCGCGGGCTCGTGAAGCTGAACACGAACGAGAATCCGTATCCGCCCTCACCGAAAGTGATCGAGGCGACGAAGGCGGCGGTGGATGGGCGGCTGCGGCTGTATCCGAATCCCACGGCGCAAGCGCTCCGCGAAAAGCTGGCGAAGCTGCACAAGTGCGCGCCGGAAAATATCATCATCGGCAACGGCTCGGATGAACTGCTGATCATGGCGGTGCGGGCCTTCACGGAACCGGTGGCGACGGGCGCGCCCGTGGACAAGACGACGGTGCAGTATTTCACGCCGAGTTATTCGCTCTACCCGGTGTTGTCCGACATTCATGGTTCGCGGACGAACGGTGTGCCGTTGAAGGCGGACTTCGGGATTCCGACGGTGGCGGAGTTGAAGCAGGGGAAGCAGTGGCAGTTCAATGCGGCGCTGACTTTCGTCACGACACCGAATGCGCCGAGTGGTCGCGGTTATTCGGTGGCGGAGTTGGAAGCACTCTGCCAGGCGCAGAAGGGGATCATCGTCTTGGATGAGGCGTATGTGGACTTCGCCAAGGAGAATGCCTTGGACCTTGCGTTGAAGTATCCGCATGTGATCGTCTCGCGGACGTTCTCGAAGGCGTATTCGCTCTGCTTCCAGCGGGTGGGTTATTTTGTGGCGCATGCGGAGGTGGTGGCGGCGCTGGATAAGATCCGGGACAGCTACAATGTGAATGGGCTTGGGCAGGTGGCCGCCTTGGCGACTCTCAGCGACCTGCCGTATTACCGGGCGGGCTTTAAGAAGATCATCGCCACACGGAGCCGGTTGACGGAGGAGTTGACCGGGTTGGGCTTCACGGTGCTGCCGAGCCAGACGAATTTCATCCTCACCAAACCACCAGCATTTCCGGCGGAGCAGTGGTTGGGCAAGTTGCGTGACCGGAAGGTGTTGGTGCGGTGGTTCAAGTATCCAGAGGTGCGGGATTATCTGCGGATCACAATCGGGTCGGAGGGGGAGGCGGAGGTGCTTCTCAAGGCGGTGAAGGGGATATTGGCAGGGGCGAGGTGAGAAGGGCGAAGCCGGTTGCACCGGCGGGCCAATTGAGGAAAACATCGAACATCGAGTGGGGGAGGTGGGATGTGGCTTGCTGGACTGGTGGCGGAGGCGATGGGGGCGGTTAGCGATTTGCTGGGCCGGAAATGAAGAGGGAAAATAACCATGTGTGGGACCTCTATAGGCTTAAAGCATCGCCGGGAAAAATTGGTAGCCGTATTTGAAATCGATTTCTGACGCCTTATCCAGCAGCATCTTCCGTGTCATCACACCGGGGGGATTTACCTTCATGAAGGCGTTCCACTCACTGTGAATCTGACTCTGGTGAAGTTTCGGACTGATGTGCGCCGGAATCCCCCGCAAATTCTCCAGCGAGTGAAGCTCCGCCTTCGAAATTAGATTCGGATAATCCTCCCATGCCTCGCGCGGTACTGCGTGATGCACCTCCACCCTCTTCGCCAGTTCTGGATGCGCTGCGAAAAATGTCTTCTTATAATCCGTCGTCGTTGATTGCCCAAGCGTCGCCCGGGGCGGCTTGAAACCCTGCGGCCTCATCGCCACCCGCGCCCGGTTCGCCGCCACCGTCACCCGCGCCGCCACCTGCGGGAAGAGCCCCTGCGCGTGGCTGAGCCGGCCCCCGGATGCTCTTTTCGCCACCTCGCCCAGATCCGCAGCCTTCCCCGCGTGCTTCAATTTCGAGAACGGCACCAGCAACGTGGCCATCTCCAGCGCGGCCTCGCCGCCCAGCCGATGATTAGCCTCGCTCTCCACCACCGCCCGCCCCCGCGCCGTCTTCAGCTCGAAATAATTCACCCCGTGCGATTCCCCCACCTGCCGCGCCTTATCGTCATAATACGCCCCGGCCAAATCCGCCACATCCTGCTCCATCTCTACCAGGGGCGTGTCCTTCACATAGATCGCAAGGTCCACTGCCGCGTCTCCCAGCTTCGTCGCCGTGTCGATCGGATGCCGTAACACCTGCCACAGCCCTCCCACCAGCGACTCCGCTCCTTCGCTCACCCCCTGCGCGGCCGCCTTCAACCGGGCCGGACCGGCATTCACCATCCGCACTTCGTTCGCGAAACCCTGGAGCGACTCCGCGTCCCCGCCGAATCGCAGGAACCGTTCCCCGTTCCCTTCATCACCGAAATTCTTCGTCGAAAGGATCTCTACCACGAACACCGCCATCCCTGTCTCCCGATTGTAGAGAAACGGCTCCGCCACCCGGAAAAGCTTTCCTTGCGCCGCCAGTGCATCCGCGCTCACTCCCGGTAATTCCGCCAGCGAAATATAAACCTCCGGCTCGACCTTCACCGATCCTCCGCGGAAATACCACGCCGCCCAGACCGCCAATCCCAATACCAAAAGTACCAGCCCTAACTTCATCCAAATAAAACTTTTCATACCCATCTCCTCATTGTTACCCGTGCTTACTCTCGCAAGTCTAGTCATCGCCTCCTATTCATCCCGAAACCAAGAAATCCCGCACTTACAAAAAATCAGCCCCGTTTGTAAACCAGCCAACGACTACTGCCTTCCATTTCTTTTTGGTTCCCAGCGGGCCGGGATGTGCCGCCAAGTGTAAAGGGCAGTTTCCATTTCATCTTTAACGTGCATGAAGCGCGCTTTCAGCGCTTGGGCAGACACCGCGCCATACATGGGGCGTTGCTCCATCTGGAATGAAGCGGGCCTTTGGCCCTGATTATATCCGTTGAGATCGAGTGGCGCCTTAGCCAAACTTGACAACGGCTTTCGATTCACGCCCAATCGGAATCGAAAAGCGAAATGAAAGTTTGGTAAGCGAAGCTACCCCGCAATGGTTCAGCCCATGAAGTCGTCGCCTGTTCAATCCATGCGCTCTCTGCTCGCCATCGCCTGCATTTTGGCATGGCTCACGGGTCTCTCACTGGGCGCGGCGGAATCCCGTCCCAATGTCGTTTTTATCGTCATTGATAATGTGGATTTCGGCTACTTGGGCAAATGCTACGGCGGCACCAGCCTGACGCCTCATCTTGATCGCATCGCGGAGCGCGGGGTGAAATTCACACGCGCCTATGCGGTCACGCCGTTGTGCGTGCCGAGCCGATACACCTGCCTGAGCGGGCGCTACGCCTCGCGCGGACATGCCACAGCAAATGATGATGACGACGGGGAAGGCGGCAGCCACGTGGCGCTGGAAGCAGACCGGCCAAACCTGCCCAAGGTGATGCATCAGGCCGGTTACCGAACGGGCTTCGTCGGCAAGTATCACCTCGAGTCGGAGAAGTATGACCGCTTCCGTGGCAAAAATGGCGACGTCTTCGGCACCGAGGCGGATGCGTGGTTGAAGCAGCGCAGCGCGTGGCTGACCGGACGCATCAAGGAGCGCGGGTTTGATTTCGTCGCCGCGCCGATCGACTTCCGCGTGTCGCAGTTCAAGGGCATCGACCTCTACGGCGAACGCTACAGCCACAACCTCGAAGTCGAGGTGCTTGGCGCACTGAATTTCATCGAACAAAGCAAGGAGCAGCCGTTCTTCCTCTACCTGGCAACACATCTCCTGCACCTGCCGATCGATGCAAAGCTGCTGCTCGATGATTACGCAAAGTATGGCCGCGTGACCGAGGGCGGTTTGCTGCCCGAGGCGCCCAAAGTGCCCATGCCCTCGCGCAAGGAAATCTACGACACCGCCAAAGCGGCGGGCGCAAAGACCGCGCAGCAATTCGGCATGCACTGGCTGGACTGCGGCATCGGCGCGGTGGTGCAGCGTCTTGAGGAACTCAAACTGCTCGACAACACGCTGCTCGTCGTCTTTTCAGACAACAACCAGCGCGGCAAGGAGACGCTCTATGAAGGCGGGGCGCGCGTCCCGCTGCTGGTGATGTGGCCGAAGCGATTGAAAGCCGGCACGGAATGCGACCGCATCGTCGCCAACACGGATTTTGCGCCCACTATTTTTGCCGCCTGTGGAATCACGCCGCCCACCGGCATGATACTCGATGGCCGCAACTTCCTGCCGGTGCTCGCCAACGCCAAGGCGCCGTGGCGCGATGGGCTGCTCCTCGAAAACGGGCACACGCGTGCGATCGTCACCGACCAGTGGAAATACGTGGCGCTACGCTATCCGCCGGAGGTGCAGGAAAAGATCGCGGAAGTGGATCGCACCGGAAAATTTCCGCCCCTGACAGCGAAAGCGGAGTTGTTTTTCGACAAGTTCAAAAAGACCCTCACGCCCGAGCAATGGAACTTCGCGCGTAACTCATGGCGCTGGCACACGCAGGGAAACAATTACATGAAGTCCATCGATGATTTCCCCTTCCAGTTCGACGCGGATCAATTGTTCGCGATGGGCAGCGGTCTGGCCCCGCAGGACACGAAGAACCTCGCCAACATCCCCGCAAATGCCGAGGTGCTCGCGGACATGAAAGCAAAGCTCAAGCAAGCGCTCATCCCGCTCGAACAGCCCTTCGGCGAGTTCGGTACGAAATATCCGGCCGCGCCCGCCCCCATGTCGCGCAAGCAAAAGCGCATGCTGGAGAAGTGATGCATCCCGGCCAGTATCATTATGTAGCGGTGTGGCGAAGAAAAGAGGGAGCGGTCTTTTTGGATTCGGGCTTCGTTTTGGATCAGCGCATGACAACTCTGGGCTGATGGATGGATTCCTTTTTGGGATACGGGGTAGGGCGGGAAGTTAGAGCCTCGTCACCTCGTCTGCTACGATAGCCAAAAAAAGCGCAAAAGGCGCAAAGGGAAGAGGTTAGTTCTGCCTCATTATCCCGCGGGCGGGACAGCTGCGAGGGAAAGCAAAACGGGCGTCACTTGCGTGACGCCCGTGGGTTGAAAAAGGTCCGTTAAGGATTGGGGGGTGTTCAGGTTGGCGAAGGGCCGGATGGTTTCAGATTTCTTTCCAGGAGGTGACGATGAAGCCGCGGTGGAGGTTGATGCGTCCGAGGTTTTCATCGTAGTGGAAGTTGACGTTACCGTTCATCTGGACGGTCTTGGTGACGCTGGCTCCGGTCATGTTTTCGAGGGTGCTGTTGCCGCCGCCGTTCATAGTATAGCTGGCGTGGGGGGCGTAGATGACGCCGGTGAAGGCGCCGTTGCCATTGATGGTGAGGGTGGTGTTGGCGGGTGTACCCCAGTAGAAGAAATTGGTGGCATTGCCGGAGTGGTTGACGACGCCGTTGCCGGTGATTTTTGCGCTGGGGCCGGCCATGTAGAGGTTGAGTGAGGCGCCTTTTTGGATGGTGATGGTGTCCTGGCCCGTCATGTTGATTTCGGTGTCAATGATGAGGCGGGCTTGCACGTTGCTTTTGACGAGGAGGTTGCCGGTGAGGCTGGGGATGCGGTAGTCACCGCTGGAGCTGATGACGTATTGGTAGCCGGTGGCATTGCCAGGGGTGAAGCCGCCGCTGAAGGGGGGGGAGACATCGGGAAAGGCCACGTTCATGTCGTCGGAGAAGTAACCGGGCTGGATGCCGCTGGAACCGGAGGCCTGCCAGGCGAGGTCTCCCACGGCGCCGTTGTTGCCAATGCCGACCGAGCCGCCGGGACCAGTGGAGACGTGTCCGTATATGTTGGCGTTTCCGGCAGCGAGGGCATTGACGAGGCCGGAGTTGGTAGCGACATCTCCGTTGGCTTTGCGTTTGCTGGGGGTGTAGAGGCCGTTGGTGCTGTAGTTGGGGTCTTGGGAGTCGAAGCTATCCACGTTGATCTGGTTGCCGTTGAGAGTGATTTGTCCTTTGGCGACCATGCCTTTGGAGAATATGCCGTCACGGCGTGTTTCCACTTTTATTGTGCGCCGGATGTAATCACCGTTCAGAGGCGCTTTCATATAAGCGGTGGAGTAGATGACGGGTGTGAGGCCGTTGGAGATCACGACGAGTGCGGAGCCGCTGCCGACCGTGCGCCATTTGAGGCAGCCGTTTTGGGACGGATACCAGCTGTTGGAGGTGAGGTTGGTGCCCTTGGTCTGGTGCAGGTGTGCCAGCGCCTCTTCCACGCCCGCTTCCACCACAGGGATGCAGGTGTTCCATGTCTGTGAACGCGCGATGGACTGGTGCTGCGCGCTGACGAGATCAAGATATGCGGCCAGCATGAAGCCGATCACGAGGCTCACCATGAGCACGCCGATGACCACGAAGCCCGGGCGGCGGTTATGTAGGCGGATGATCATGCGTGTCTCTTTCCTTTGGCGATGCTGGGGTCAGTAGATGTAGTTTTGTAGTCCATGGCGGGAGATCATGGTTTTCATCTCCCGTTTGTGAGTGATGTTGCCGGAGTTCCAACTCAGGTTGACTGTCACCTGGCGCATGTCAGCGCTGTAACTTTCATTGAAAGTAACATTTGTAATGGTGAGTGTGCCATTGTATTGCAATCCTTGATTGCCATCTGCAGGCCAGAATGGCGCGGTGAAAGTCGCGGGCACGAAGCCGGTTTGCGTGATCTGGTCCCAGCTATAAAGCCGGATCGTTTCCATCTTCTCCAGCATCACTTGTGTGGCACGCAAGTTTTCGCGCGCTGAACGGATGATGGCCATGCCGGAACTGATGCCTGCATAAAGCGAGACGAACAGGATGCCGAAGACAGCCATCCCGATGAGGGTTTCAATCAATGTCATCGCCGCCTGTCGGGGAGCGAATGATTTCAGTGTCAGTTTCATAGGCAATCAGGAGCTCTGAGCACCTGTGCCCACATGTTAAGCAAAGGGCCTGCCAAGGATGCATTCTGCCACTGCAAATCTCCAATTGTGAGCTATTCCGCCATTGATAGGTCTGTATGGGTCTATAGTTGATGATATATAAGAACTTATCTGTGTGCCCATGCGGCTATAGTTGCTTGTAACATGGTCGAAAGACACCGCATTGTAAGGGCAATTTTTGCTTGCTGTCCTGTCCATTGCTCTTGGTGTGTGTCTTGTTTCTGAGCACTCACTTTTTTATTTGGTTTCCTCTTTTCAGACGGGCATCTCTTCCTACATTTGTTTGGTCCAGATGGAACCGCAGCGTGAAGAGTATTTTCTACTGGTTAACGGCGAGACCGCCGGGCCTTATACTTTGGCTGAGCTGCATGAAATGTGGATGTCGGACAAGATCACGCTCGATACGCTGTTTGTGAGGCCGGGGATGAAGAAATGCCAGCCGATCAATCTTATCTTGGGCATGGTGATCAATTACCAGACGGCTACGGCCAAGCCTGCGCCGACGGAGATTGCCATTGAAGAGGAGAGCGCTCTTGCTCCGCTAAAAGGTGTTTTCCGTTGGGGAATCACGGTCGCTATCATGTGTGTATTCATCTGGGTAATTGGCCCTTGGCGCTACCGTGGCGAAGAACAGACCCAAGTCATGCGTGCGATCATCGAAGTGAAACCGGCGGACATCCGTATCATCAATGAGAGTGATTTCGAGTGGAATCAGATGTTTGTATATCTGAATGGCACCCCTCCGTCGGGATTTAAACGGCTGCTGGGCAATCTTAAGCCTGGCCAGCAAAAGGACTTGATCCTGCTGGAGTTCAATGATTCAGGCGGCGCTCCATTTGAGCCGTGGCGGATGACTGTGAGTGATGTCTGGATCGGCAATGAGAAAAACGGTTACCGTACTTTTCGTATCCGGCAGCCACTTCCTGTTCAACCTTAACAAAAGGTGTTTAACGCATTTGCGGCCGACAACAAATGGCCGATTATACTGTCGGTCTGGTATTATTCTTTATCTGATTGCCAGGTTTACAAATGGTCTGCAATCTGCTGAATATCAGGCAACTGACCAGTATGTTGTCCAACTGCAAACGAGCCATTAGAAGCATAATATCGCAACTCCCTGGTGGGGCTGGCGTCTGTGCTTTCACCTTGTTTGTGCTGTGCCCGTTCATCCACACGGCGGAAGCTCAGGAGGCTTCCACCAACGCACCTTCCCTCAAGTCCGTTCAGCTTCAAAGCAATGGAAATGGCAACGGGAACGACAACGGTAACAACGGTAAGGCCAAAGGTAAGAGCAAACCTACCGTCGCCGAGCGGCCTCAAGTGATCGGTGCCAAAAGCAGCTCCTCGTCCAGCAGCAAAGGCAAGCCAGAACGCCCCGGCAATCCTGGCAATGCTGAGCCTGCGGAAGTGACCACGCTGGTGAACAAATTTCAGACCGCACGCGAGGAATTCCTGGCTGCCCAAAAAGAACTGAATCTTAAGAAAAGTGAAGCCACAGAAGCACAGCGAGCGATGATCCGTGAGAAGTCGCGCGAAGCTCTGGAAAAATGGAAGGAAGAGCGCAAGCAGTTTGCTGAAGAGGCGAAGGAACGGGCCAAAGACATCAAACAGGAACTGCACCCTGATTTGGGTAAGATTGTGGACGGTGCCGGCGGAGATGGAGGCAATGGGCGGGACCGCTGACCGTCCACTGAAGCAATGAAGGTAGATGCACCATGCCGTGTGCTTCAGGATTTCGGATGTTCGTCCTTCCCTGTCCTGTTGGCGATCATGCTTTTTACCCCGGCAACCGAATCTCTGGCGCAGGACGATCTAGAAATGAAAGAACCCTCCAATTGGAGCCATTTCATCGATGTGCGACTGGAGTCCGGCTATCGGGACAACCCGACATACACATCTTCCAATCCATCGGGCACAACCTTTGGCACCATCAAGCTGGATCATACCCTGATCCGTCTGCCGGTCGATGCCTGGCAAGTCACCGTTCTCACTACTGTTGATGCGACCCGACTTTTTGACAGCGACCTGGCCAAGCACGAACTCTTCACCTTTGGCCTGTTCCAACTGCAAAAAGAATCTGCGCCCGGCCGCTCTTGGGAGGCGGGACTGCAACACATCTACCAAGATCAGACGATAGATGCTTCGACAACGATCCTGAACCAAGGCTCGGTCAATATCCATGGCCATACGCTGCAAGGCTATGGCCGCTGGAAACAGCAATGGGTCACTGGCTGGTGGATCGCACTCAAGCCCATGCTTGAGTGGCAGACTGTCGAGCAACCGTTGGACGATTCTTATGAACCGGGCATCTCATTTTCTTTGGGGCAGGATGCCAGCAAGCGCACTTCCTATTCGCTCACCTACGATTATCAGGAACGGGTGTTCGACCGCATGACACCCACAGATGAATTTGGCATCGCTGTCCTTGGGGATGAATTACGCTTTCGCCAGCACCATGTAGAGGCCTCCGCACGCTGGGAATTGGATGAAGCGAAAGTCTGGCGGTTGACGGCGCGTGCGGGTTGGCGGCGTATCACGGACAACGGCCAAGATTACTTTGACCATGACCGGGGCCGAATGGCTCTAGAGTTGCGGTTTCGGCGAAAACATTGGGAAATAAAGCTTTCTAGCCGTGCTTCTTATTATGATTATGACATCCAGAAAATCGCTGGAGCAGGCAGTAATGAGCGCGAAAAGTTATTGCTGCTCACCGGACTGCAAGCGAAGCGGAATTTTAACAATGGCTGTTATCTGATTTTGCGGGGAGAGCATGAGCAATCACTCTCCAATCTGACAACCGATCGCTACGTGGCCAATACGGCCAGCATCGGTATTGGCTGGGAAAACTGAACTGCGGTTTGAACATTTAAAAGAAATCGGCACGGCATGCCTTCTGTGTCGCCAAATAAAAGCGGAAAAAATTTAACGGGGCTTGGGTCAACCAACTGGTTGCCCTTCGCTTCCGTATTGCTCGCTTTGACATTGCTCGCCGGTGCCATTGCAGCGGGTGCATTCGGACTCCGTGCCAAACTTCGGGAAGAGTCCGTCAACCGGGACGGTGAAGTGATCGGTGCGGTCACGATGATGCAATATCTGGCCGAACAATACAATGATCCCGAGGCCACGCTGGACAAGACGGAAACGCAGTTCACCGTGCTGCTCAAAGCCTCCTTTCTCCAAGGCGTCATGGGCGCACGCCTCTTCGATGCCAAAGGAAACTTCGTCACCTCTTTTCCCCAAAATGTGAAGGAGCTCCGCATCGACAAGGACGAAGTCGCCCAACTGCGCAGCGGCAGCATCGTTTCCGGCGAACTCCAGTCCGTCTCCGCCTTCCATCCCGACCGCAAACTCGCTGACGATTTCCTGATCGACCCGCGCGAAGCGGGCAAGGCCGCTCCGGTGCTCATCGTGACCGTTCCGCTTCACAAAAAAGGGGAGCTGCAATTATTTGGCGTGGCCCAGATGATCATTGATGGCACGCCCAAGGCCTTGGAATTTGCCGAGATCGACCGCAGCCTTGCCGCCCGTGCGGCTTCGCTTTTCTTGATCTGCGGCGCCCTCATGACGGCGACGCTGTGGTGGGCCTTCGCCCGACTCGCCCGTGCCAATGCCGAACTGGCCGCCCGTTCGGAGAGCCTGCTCAAAGCGAATCAGGAACTCGCCATGATGGCGCGTACCTCCGCCGTCGGTGCCGTCGCCGCCAATCTCATGCACGGCCTCAAAAGCCCTCTCTTCGGACTCATCAATCTCTTCGCCGCATGGCGTGCGGCCGATACGACCGGCGAAAAAGTGGAATGGCATACTGCGGTGGACACCGCCCGGCGCATGCAAGCCATGGTCAACGGGGTGATGGATTTCGTGCGCGATCAGGAAGGCCTGAGCAATCACGAAGTCACGATGAAGGAGATGCTTCAGGCCATTGGTGACAAAGTCACACCACTTGCCGCGCAGAACGACGTGCGGTTCGATTATCAAGGAGAAGTGAACACCGTGCTCGCCGCGCGAGTCAGTAATCTGCTGACCATGATCCTGATCAACCTGATCCAAAACGCGATCGAGGCCACACCTTCCGGCAAGCAGGTGCGGCTCTCCGTGCGGCAGTCCGCCCAAGAGATCGAGTTTGAAGTGGCTGATGAAGGCGGCGGACTCCGTCCGGAATTGGAGCGCCAGCTCTTCCAGCCCTGTGAATCGTCAAAAGAAGGTGGCAGCGGTTTGGGGCTCGCCATCTGCAAACAATTGGCCCGTCACCTCGGTGCCGATCTGAACCTCCGGCAGAACACCTCGAAAGGCTGTGTTTTCGGCTTGGTCCTGCCCCCCGAATTATCCGCTGCAAGCACCGGCGAAACATAGTAGATTTACCAGTTGTAGACGTGGCAGCAGATACAAAGCGCGATGGAATAAGCCCCCGGCTTCCAGATTCAAGAGCCGGTTGGCTGCCCTTTTTGCTGGCCATATGCCTCTGGCTGACTGGCCTTTCCAATACCGCCGCCCAGACCTCCTGGCGCTGGAGCAATCCCCAGCCTCATGGTGCCAACGTCGTGGACATGACCGAGAAGCTCGGCGTAAAAATCCAAGTCGGTGAATCCGGCCAGCTCTTCGCCTCAGATGACCTGACACTCTGGCAAGCCAAGTCCACGGGTGTCACCAATTCTTTGCGTAGTGCCACTTTCTTCGGCGAACGGCTGCTTGTCACTGCAGAGAAGGGGCTCATTCTTTACGCAGATTCTTTGGAAGAATTCACCCAAGTGAATTTGGGGACATCAGATTGGCTCGAAGCGATCACCGTCTCCAATCAACGCGCTGTGGCCGTGGGAGACAATGGCGCGATATACGTCAGCATCGACGGCGCTTCGTGGGCACGTGAAAGCCTGAGAGGCGCAGGCAGCACCACCTGGCTGCGGGGCGTGGCAAGCAGCGGTAGCGGCTTTGTGACTGTGGGTGAAAATGGCTACATCGCGACTGGGAACAATGCCGCAAATACTTGGACCAGAGTCACCACCGCATACACGGTGCATCTGAACCGCGTTGCTTACATCAACAGCAAATACTGGGTGGTTGGCAACAGTGGCCACATTCTTTCCAGCACTGATGGTTCCTCATGGAACAAGGCTAGCGTCACCGTCACGAACAACCTCTTCGCCATCGCCGGCACCAATTCCACCATCCTCGTCGCCGGCGACCAGATCGCCCTGCTCAGTGAAGACGGTGGCACCACTTGGAAAACTCAGACGACCGTACCGGATGCCGTCCAGCCCGCGCCCAAGTGGACATACTATTCCGCGCTCTACACGGACGGCATCTTCCTCCTCGGCGGGCGGAGCGGTATGACCGTGGAGGGGTTCAAAACCAACGCGACTGATCAGATCTGGGTGGAACGCAACGATTCTCAACGCCAATGGTTATGGTCCGCACACCGTCTCGCTGATTTCTATCTCGCCGTTGGTGATCACGCCACGATCCTCACCAGCAGTCGCGGAGTGAACTGGGATCTCGAACTCACCCCGGATGCCGCGACAAACTCCATCCTGCTCGGAGTCGGCGGAACGACGAATGGCGCCGTGATCGTCGGTAACAAAGGCACCATTCTCTTCAGCCCCACCAACTATGTCTCTGTGCTCTATACGAACAAGGACAACAGCATCACGAGCAACTACCTCTCCACCATCGGCACCTTATGGCATGCAGTGACACCTGCACCCGTCAGCGTCGATCTGCAAGGTGTCGCCTGCAAGAACGGTCTCTACGTCGTGTCCGGTGGCAACGGTACGGTCCTCACCAGCAATGACGGCACCAATTGGACTTCACGAACGACACCAACAAGTGCTTTTCTCTCCAGCATCGCCACGAATTCCTCGCTCTTCGTCGCCGCCGGAAATCTTGGCACCATTCTCACCAGCCCCGACGGCATCAGCTGGACGCTGCGCAACTCTTCCACCGCCAAGTGGCTCTTTCGCGTGAAACAGTTTGACGGCACATTTGTGGTCGTGGGTGAAAACGGTACGATACTCACCAGTCCTGACGGCACGAACTGGACTCCTCGCACCAGTGGTGTCACCAACTGGTTGAATGATGTGGAAAAGGTGAACGGAGAATATTTCGTGGCCGGCAACCAGGGAACCGTTCTGCGCAGCTCGAACCTCACCACTTGGACACCCATGAGCACACCCACCAAAAAATCTCTCTTCACCCTCGCATCGGCGGCCGGTCAACTCATTGCCGGAGGAGTCGAGGGGGCATTGCTCCGTCTGCAACTTACGCCTGATACCACGCCGGTCTCGTTCGTTGATTATGGCAAGGTTTTAAACCAGAGCCTCGTCCTCATCTCTGGAGGCACCGATCAAAAATTCGCGCTCGAGACCAGCACCAACCTGGTGGATTGGGTCGAAGGCGTGACGTTTGAAATCGTGGACCGCTCCGGCACCTTGCTCATAAAACAGTCTATCGACACCAATACGGTCCCTCGTGAATTCTACCGTGCCCGCATGGCTCCCTGATGTCCGGCCTCTGTATTATCAGGTGGAATTATATTCGTAATTCCACGAAAATATTGTCATCCTTAGCGGAAGGCAGTTGCATTTTATTGCCGGATGTTATTTTCTCCCGCCATCAATCCTTAAACATGACCATGCAAACCGGCAAATCTACAGTGCGAGTTTTGATCGCTGACGACCATCAAGTGGTGAGAGTGGGCCTGCGGGCAATGTTCGCGCGATTCCCCGAGATTGAGGTCGTGGGTGTGGCTGAAAATGGCAACCAGGCAGTGCTGGAAGCCCAACGCCTCCGCCCGGACGTCGTGCTGCTTGACGTGCGGATGACAGATGGCAACTCCTTCGATGCCTGCCGCAAAATCCTCGCCAACACCGAGGCGACGCATGTGATTTTCCTCACCTCCTTCGCAGACGACAATACCGTTTTCGACGCTATTTCCGCAGGTGCGGACGGTTATTTGCTGAAAGACGTGGCAGAGGAAGAACTCGTCCGGGCCATCACCCAGGTGGCCGGGGGACACTCCATTCTCGATCCTTCCGTCACCCGTCGCGTCTTGGGCCGCGTCAAAGCCGGAGCCGAAAGCCAGGGGCAGGGCGGCTTGGACATCCTCTCGGCTCAAGAGCGCCGCGTCCTTGCACTTGTAGCGGAAGGCAAGACCAACAAGGAAATCGCCCAGGTCATGGGCCTGAGTGACAAGACGGTGAAGAACTACCTCAGCAACCTCCTCGACAAGCTGAACCTCTCCCGCCGCTCCCAAGCGGCGGCATTCTACGTTCAGCATTCTATTAAATAGGGATATAAGGCCCTATATAATTAGGGCCTAATAATTATCCTTTCGGCACTATTTTAACCCGTGCCGTTTCCGGTAATCTCAAGGTTATAGAGTGGCATTGCCACTGCTATTATAACCATTGCGCAAATTTGCGTGAATGGATGCAGGTTTTCATCTCTACCATTCGCAACCATGAGATTTCCTAGGACCAGAAACAGGCTGCGCCTGAGAACCGGGGCATTTACCATCGTCGAGGTGCTGATCTCGATGGCCGTGGTGGCCTTGATGTTCGTCTCCCTCTATGCGGGCATCTCTCAAGGCCTGGCTGTGATCTCCAGCGCTCGTGAGAACATGCGGGCGACGCAAATCATGATCGAGAAGATCGAGCTGCTCCGGCTCTATTCATGGGATCAGATCACGGACACCAGCTACGTTCCCAAATACTTTGCCGAGCGCCTTATGCCAGCCAACTCCACCAATGCTGCAAGCAGCTCAACCAATGAGGCCACACTCACCATACCTGCAGGGGCTGGAACGGTTTTCGTCGGTTCGATCGTGTTCGCGGATGCTCCCGTGAATTCGGCTTATTCCGCCAATATGCGGCTGGCCACGCTCACGGTCACGTGGACCAACGCGAACATCCTGCGCACCCGCAGCATGCAAACCCTCGTCGCCGAACGCGGCATCCACGACTATGTTTATTGATTTCAAAAAACGCCGTCGCCAGCTCGGTGTGACGCTGATGGAGATGATGGTTGCCGTAGGTGTTGGCAGCGTCGTTCTGGCCGCGGTGGCGTCACTCTCCTTTTACACCGCGCGCAGCATGGCGGCCATGTCCAACTACGCGGATCTTGACCGTCAAAGCCGCAATGCTTTGGATCAGATGACGCTGAAAATACGTTCCGCCTCCCGGCTTACTTCCTTCTCGGCCACCAGCGTCAGCTTTCTCTACAATGGCCAGACGCTCACGTACAGCTATTCCGCGAGCACCAAACGACTTACTGAAACATTGGGCAGTTCGTCTAGTGTCCTCCTGGAAGACTGCAATTCTCTTCAGTTCAGCATGTTTCAACGGAACGTGATGAACGGAACGTTCAACCAGTACACGACCACCAGCATCACCGAGGCAAAGTCCATCATCGTGACGTGGACGTGCGCGCGTTCTTTGCTGGGCAATTTGATCAACTCGGAGAGCGTGCAGTCAGCGCGCATCGTCATCCGGAACAACCCCTAAGTCGTTATGATTATCAGGCATTCATCCCGCGAGCGAGGCAGCATGCTTATCATCACAGTAGTGATCTCGGGCATCATCGGCCTCACGTTGGCTTCCTATCTCACGATGGTGCAGTCCCAGCACCTCAACGTGATGCGTTCCCAGACATGGAATGCAGCGATTCCTGCCTGCGAATCCGGTATAGAAGAAGCGCTTGCGCATCTGAACAGCATCG
The DNA here is from genome assembly GCA_036405135.1 of Verrucomicrobiia bacterium. Taxonomy (NCBI): domain Bacteria; kingdom Pseudomonadati; phylum Verrucomicrobiota; class Verrucomicrobiia; species Verrucomicrobiia bacterium. The sequence continues at coordinate 96,467 of DASWYF010000002.1, forward strand.
GTGACGGAGATCGCGCGGCCAACGGATGGGTGCTGAACAGCGGCACCTACAACCTGACCAACATCGTCGGGGACATGCGATATGAGGTCAACATCAGCGGTGCCAATCCGCCCGTGGTGACATCCTACGGTTACATTCCGGCGCCTCTGGGCAAGGGCGAAGTTACCCGGGCCGTCCGTGTGACCACCACACGTGAGACCACCGGCATGAAAGGCTTGGTGGCGAAAGGCTCGATCACATTGGGGCCGGGCAGCGTCGTGGACAGTTACGACTCCCGCATCACGTTCACCTACAATGCGGCCACAGCGAATGCGAACGCGTTTGTTGGGGCCGTAGGTGGCAACATCTCGGGCGGCAGCATCATCAAGGGTGACGTCGCCACAGGTCCCGGTTACACGATTTCTTCCCCGCACACCGGCAGTTCGGCCAATGACCTCAGCATGTCCTTCCCCCCCGTGGCTCCTCCATTCAGCGGCGGGTTCAGCCCGGGCGGCGGCTCGGTGACCGTTACCAATTTTTCCGTCTCCAGTCTCACCATCACCACCAACGTTCTGCCGGCCACCTTTCCAGCCAGCGGCGTGATCACCAACACCGGCAACTTTACGAACACAGTACCGCCGGCATCGGGCTCCTATACCACGCAAACCGCAAGCACTAACACAACGAGCTGGCCCGGTGCTGGTGCTGGAACCATCACGACGAACACGACTGCAGTCACCGGCGCAAAAACCTATCCGGCAGCAGGCACTTTCCTTGGTTCGGTGACGACCACCACATCACCCACCCGCTACCACTACAACCGCATCGACAGCTACACCTACAATATCACCCGTTACGTGTACAGCACGACCACTTACACCTACTCGACATCCTCCACCAATGCCGTCAGCACCAGCACAGCCACTTACGAGTATGTGCTCGACAGTGAGAACTACAAGACGACCTCCATCAGCATGAGCGGCAGCAAGGAAATACTGGTCCGGGGCAATGCCGTGCTCTGGTGTACAGAAGGCATCAGCCTTCAAGGTAATGCCCGCATCACCATTCTGCCGGGTGCCAGCCTCAAGCTCTACATCGGCGATGGCTCCGGTTCGGGTGCGGAAGCCAAGATTGCTGGCAATGGCGTATTCAATCAATCTGGCGACACGGAGAAGATGACCATCTTCGGTCTGGATGATTGCACTGTCGTGAAACTCGCAGGTAACGGTGCCTATGTAGGCACCGTATATGCACCCAATGCCAACCTGCAGGGCAAAGGTGGCGGCAGTGATACGGATGATTTCCAGGGAGCAGCCATCGTCGGCTCCGTCACCTACAACGGCCACTTCAACTTCCATTACGATGAGAAGCTGGGCGACAACGGTGGTATGACTCAATGGAAAATCGCTTCCTGGACTGAGTTCTAAGTCCCCGGTTTCTGGCTCGACAATGCGTTTTCCGGTCGGCATTGCACAAAGCCAGCCGATGTGAAAACAACGTGGATTTCCGCTTGCCACGGCACTGGTTTTCTCCATATTACCACGCACTTGATGCGGGGCGGAAAAAGCGGTTCGCATCACTCTGGTGGATGGGGTCGTAGCTCAGTTGGTAGAGCGTCTCGTTCGCAATGAGAAGGTCAGGAGTTCAAGCCTCCTCGGCTCCACCATTCCACTTCTTCTATGGTTCTACCGTGTTGTTAGAATCTGGCCTGACAATCATTCTTTCAACGGGCTGGGTTCACTCTGTCTTTTCAGCTTCGGGCTTTGTTTTCTTTTCGGGAGGAAGAGGGACTCCGGCATCGACAAAGATGGAATCGAGTACGGGCTGGGTGGACTTGTGCATGTGATAAAATTTACCACTGGGATGATGCTCCACTTTGCCGCAGCCAAAACAGATCAGCAGGTCGATGGTCTTGCCTTGATGCACTGCACGCAATCCGTGGTGTGGATAAAAGCATACCATTTCCGTTGAATTGGTTTCACTCCCTTGAATCAGACCTTCGATGGTGGTTTGACGGCGAGGATGATTTTTCAGCTCAACTTTTCCAGTGATGGGATAGTCGTGAAATTTTTCCTGCAATGCGGTCTGGGCGTTCGTCGTCCAGAGGGCGTAGAGGGTAAGTTCATCCGCCTCCCGAAGCTGCTTTTTTAATGTTCCCGGGAAAGGTGGCGAATATGCGTGGATGAAATAGGGCGAGGCGAGGCAGATACCAATGAAGAGGTACAGTGCGCAGAGCAGGCCACCGGAGACGGATATGCTTACCGGATGCCGTAGGAAGGTGATGTGCTTGCAGAGCAGTCCGAAAATCAAAAAAAGAAGGGGTATGCTCCATAGCCAAGGCTGAAGGCGAAGGTAATGCCGGAAAATATTGGGTAAGATCTCGATATCTCCCATCAATCCCAGAGCTGCACGCAGGATGAATGGTGTCAGCGCGTGATATGCCCAAGCTCCGGTCAAGGCCAGTATGAACCACACGCCGTAGGCGTAACGGGCAGGGCGTGTTCCTTGGTCTTGGCTCATGGAGTGGTAGCAGTGTTAACTACACCACGGGCAAGGTCCAGATACATCTGGCGAATCTGTTCTTCGAAACGGTTTATGGATTCTTTGATCTCCAGCACGCTTTTTTGCCGGTTGCGTTTGCTGGGATCCCACCAACCGGTCTGGTTGAAGTGATCGGCGGCGAAAGGGAAGGGGATCTGCTCAACGCGTTTCACGAGGCCATCTTGTCCGCACAATTCCTTGGTCCAGAGTTGTGATGTCACAGAGACGAGGCCGTCGTTATCACCTTCGTTTTCAAAGATGATGTCCCAAGCATGACGAAGCGGCAGCAAGGTGTCTTTGCGGGTGGCGTGACTGGCGCAGACGCGGTAGCGGACGCTGTTGCTGGCTTCAACGATTTCAGCAGCACGATTGAATTCTTTACAAGCGGCACGGGTGAGATCTTTGAAGCCGGAAAGGTCGAGGATGGGGCTGGCGGCGGTGATGACGTGATTCCCACCACGTTCAAGACCCCAATCGGCCAGGCTGGTGCCGAGATGCGGTGTGCCAATGGTGGTGAGGCTGGCGATGCTGGAGGCGAGGTTCGGGCGCGTGATGATGAGGCGACGGGCATCGATGCCGCCCATGCTGTGAGCGATCAAATGGACTTGGCGCGCGCCGGTCTGCTGGCGGATCTGGGCGATCTGTTCACCGAGTTCCCGGGCGCGCTGTTCACTGCTTTTCGCATAGCTGAGCGAGGCATGAAACGTCTCGTAGCCGTGGTGTTTCAGGTGGGTGCCGACGTTGCGGAAATAATGGCTGCGATCTTTCGGGTGGCCATCCGTCTGCGGGAACAGTTTGCGATAACCTTCGTGCAGCCAGTCAAAGCGGGCGATGCCGTGGATAAGAATTATCGGCGAGGCATCGTTAGTGGGCATAAAGCCTAATCCCGGAAATTTTGGAAATTCACCGCCACTGGAAAATCATGAGTGCGCACAGCTCCGATGACTTCTTGCAGCTCATCCCGGCTTTTGCCGGTGACGCGGACCTGCTGCTCCTGGATCTGCGTGGTGACTTTGAACCCCTTGCCCTTGATGAACTGGATGATCTCTTTGGCAATCGGTGTCTCGATGCCTTGCTTGATCTTGATGCTCTGCCGGGCGTGGCCGAGGGGTGACAGGTCGGGCTCGCCCTGATCCACGCTCTTGAGGCTGATGTTGCGCTTGGCGATCTTGCCGATGACGATTTCCACCAGTGCCTTCATCTTGAACTGGTCGGCGGCACTGAGCTTGATCTCGTTCTTTTCCAGGATGATCTCGGCCTTGCTGCCTTTGAAATCAAAGCGGTTGGCGAGTTCCTTTTGGGCCTGGTTGATGGCGTTCTGCAATTCCATCGGATTCACTTCCGAGACGATGTCAAAAGATGGCATGGGCGGGATAGTAGGAGGGTTGGGCGAAAAATCAATCCAAGGCCGAGCGCGTGCGTGGAGCCAATTGCGGCTTGTTTAGCGGAGGGGGATTGGTCTGAATGGGGGAAATGCGTCTGCGGGTGGCTCACATAATCGGTATGGCGGATGGCGGCGGGGGAAGAACCGTCGGCCTCAACGCCATCGCTCCGTGTGCCGAGCATTTTGAGACGTATGCGATACTGGGGCGGAAAGGTGACTTGCCCGAATTGCTCAGACAACGGGGAGTGCAGGTATTCACGACGGGGCTCGATCATGCGATGCGCAGCCTGTTTTCGCTTCCTTCCTTAGTCAGCATTTTGCGGCGGATCAAACCGGATGTAGTGGTGAATTACGGTCAACCGGGCGGTATGGTCGGTGCTTTGGCATGTCGCCTTGCGGGTATCAAGAACGTGCTCTACGTGACATGTTTCCCAAGTTTTTACACGGACTGGGATCTCTTCCGTGTCATACGCAATCATATAGTGGAACGAATCAGTTGTCGCTGGGCGACGATGGTGGGTTGCCCGAGTGAAGCGGCGCGTTACCAGTATCTTTTGCGTCAACTGGTCCCGAGCGAACGCGCGGTCTATTTTCCGCTGGGAGTGGATGTTAAGCATATCAATCCCACGGCAGATAAAGCGGCGATACGTCGTGAGCTGGGACTGCCTGAAGGCGTGCCATTGGTGGTCAACGTGGGACGCTTGGTGGATCAGAAGCGGGTGGACTGGCTGGTGCGTGCCTGGGCGCTGGTGGAAGCGCGTGATGAGAAAGCTGTGCTGGTGATCGTGGGTGATGGAGCTGAACGTGCGGCTTTGGAAAAATTGGCTGCCGAGCTGAAATTGAAGCGCTGCCGTTTTCTTGGTGTGCAACCGAATGGTTCTGCATTTTTCTCGGCGGCTGATCTGGCAGTTGTCACGACTTTATATGAGATCCCGGGCCTTACGGTGCTGGAGGCGATGGCGGCTGCGTGTCCTGTGGTAGTCACGGCTGCGGATGGCGTGGCGGAATCTGTACAGGCTTCAAACGGTGGTGGGGTATTGGTGCCGTTGGCCGATCCCGAAGCGCTGGCAAAAGGGATACTGACATTGCTGCAAGATGAGCAGATGAGATCTGTGATGGGCAAACAGGGCAGGGCATATGTCGGGAAATCTTGCGCGCTCACCGATGCACAATTGTGTCAACGGGAACTTATCCAGAAAGTGACGGGGAACTCTGCAGAAGGTCTCGGACGAAACTGACCAGTTTGAATGGAAAATAAAACTGGCATTTTTGGCGTGATGCAGCGGCTGTGGGGTTCGGCTTATGCGATCGCATCGGTGGGGACGGTGATTCGTGTCGGTGCGAATATCATTTTGCTGCCGCTGATGCTGCGCACGCTGGTGCCGGAATTGCAGGCGTTGTGGTGGGTTTTCCTTTCGCTGGGAGCATTGGCCTCGCTGGCTGATTTCGGTTTCGGCCAGGTGATCAGCCGCGTTTACGGTTTTCTCTGGGCTGGTGCGGAGGACATCAAGGAGGAAGGTTTGTTGGCGCCCACGGAATCCAAAGAGCCTAACTTGCCACGATTGCGTGTGCTGAATTGCACGGTGCGTCACCTTTATTTTTGGGTGTCTTTCACCGCCACGGTTTTGCTCGCGCTCGGCGGCACGCTGGTTTTGAGCAAGCCGATCAGTGCATTGGCGGATCCGATGCAAGGCTGGCTGGCGTGGGGCGGGTATCTTGCGGCGGTCGCTTTCAATATTTTCACCGGGCACTGGAATCTGGCTTGCATGGGAGTGAATAGAGTGCGGGATCTGCACTTTTCCTACACAGCCGGAGGAGTGATTTATCTGCTCGTGGCGGCCACGTTTTTGCAAGCGGGCTACGGCCTTCACGCATTGATCGCGGCGACATTTATGCGCGGGGTCGTGTCTCGCTGGATCACCAAACGAAGTTATTACGAGGCTGTGCCGCCTGATCCACAAACACCTGAAAAGATGGACGTGGTCTTGCTGAAGCGTTTGTGGCCGAACGCGAAAAAATTCGGCCTCATGTCGCTCGCCAGTTATCTGGTCAGCCAGGCGAACATGATGGTCGCAAGCCATTATCTGCCGGTGGAGACGGTCGCTTCGTATGGCTTGAGTGTTCAAGTGGTCACATTCATGGCGAATTTTTCCTGCCTGTGGATATCCGTGAAGTGGCCGCAGATCATCATCTTGAGGACACAAGGTGCTCTCGATGCCATGAGCCAGCTCTTTGCGCGAAGACTGGCTTTGGTAGTGCTGACGTTTTTTGCGGGAGCAGTTGCGCTTTTGCTTTTGGGTCAGCCGTTGCTGAAAATGATGGCGGCGAAATCCACTCTGCTGCCGCAGGAACAGTTAATGATCTATCTTGTTTGGGCGGGCATCCAGATATTCCCGGTCCATTTCAGCCACCTGACTTACACTGAAAACGTAGTGCCTTTTTATCGATTGAGTGTTTTCACCGGAGTCCTTTGCGTGTCTCTGGCCTTGTTGCTCACGCCGGTATATGGCATCTACGGCCTGCTCTGGGTGCCGCTGATCGTCGAGACCACCTGCATCTGGTGGTATGTGATCTGGCGCGGTTTTCAGGGGCAATCTTTGAATCTCAAAGAATTTATCAAAGCATTTTTTTGGCAAACCAGGTGACGAACACATGCTGTCCGCAGATATAAAGCCGGGCATCTCCATCCTCATTCCGACTTGGAATGGCGAGGCACTGTTGCGCCAGTATCTGCCGCCGTTGCACGCCGTGATGTCACAATATGCGGGCCCTTGGGAATGCGTGATCGTGGATGACGGCAGCACGGATGAAACGTTATCCATGCTGGCCGCCGATTTTTCCTGGGCGCGCGTTGTCCCTTTGCCGAAAAATGGCGGGGTAAGCCCGGCGTTCAATGCCGGGTTGCGCGAGACAAAATATCCGCTGGTGCTTTCTCTGAACAACGATGTGAGAGTGAAGCCAGGTTTTCTGGAGCCGTTGCTCGAAGCGTTCCGGACGATTCCAGATCTCTTCGGAGCCGGCTCGCTGCAACGCGGTCGTAATCCCAAGGGTGAGCCTATCTCGGAAGGCTACGCCGAACTGGTCTGGCGCAACGGTGTTTTCTTCCTGAAGGATGAGACAGATCAAGTGCTTGCCGGACGCACGCCGAATCCCGGTTATCTTGGTCTGGCATGTGCGTTGTTGGACCGCGAGAAACTCGTCGCGTTGCAAGGCATGAACGAGATATTCACTCCTTTTTATTGGGAGGACGCCGAGCTCTGCATTCGCGCGCGGCTGGCCGGTTGGCAGATATGTTTTTGCCCGGCCAGCCAGGTGGATCATTGCCACAGCACGACGACTCGCAAGAAACCTCTGCTGTTGCGCATCATCCCGGTCCGCAACCTCCACCTGATACACTGGTTGCTCCTCGATGACTCTGCATTTTGGCGCGATTACCGCAGCAAGATGGGCCGTCGCATGTTGCGGGAAACGTTGCAAGGAAAGTTCGGTTTGCTGGGCGGACTGATGCTGGCGTTGTTGAAGCTGCCTGTAGTGATGCGGTCGCGACGTCGTTATGTGGCGTTGCGCAAGCGAAACCTCCGTGACATCGTGCGGATCGAGGAATGAATCGCTGAGATTATGGGGCGAAAAATTCTTGTCATACGTATGGATCATCTCGGGGACGTCATCGTGACGACGCCGTTGATCCGCGCGCTTGCCATGGCGGGAAACACAGTGGAAGTGATCGTTCCGAAAGCATTCGCACCGGTATTCACTCACAGCCCGCGGGTGAAGGCGGCTCACGCCATGGAAGATATCTGTCCGCAGTTTCCAAATGGCTGGCGAGCTTTGTCGGATTGGATTCGCGCGCAGAAGTTCGATGTCATCCTGCTTCCTTATGCCCGCCAGCGTGAATTGCTGTGGGCCTCGTTTTTTTCCGGCACACGTACACGCGTTGCCATGTGGGCGGGCGTTTGGGGGCGTCTGACGTTGCATCAGTGCCTGAGTTCCCGCCTGCTCGATGAGCCTCGATATTTTGGTGATGTCGTTCTGGATTGCGCCCGTGCCTTGGGCATTCCGCCGCAAGGCGCTCAGCCGGAACTTTTCTTGAGCGACGATGAGATCGCCACTGCGGGGAAAAGTTTGCGTCAGCGTTTTGGCACTCGCGCATTGGTCGGCATTCATCCCGGCTGTGCGGGGAATGCGTGCAATCTCCCATCGCAAGTTTACGCGCAGGTCGCCCAATCTTTGTTGGAGCAGGGGGACTGCGCCTTGATCATCACCGGCGGTGCCAAGGAGCGCGAACTGCTGAAAACTTGGCCACAAGAAATTCTCTCCTCTTCGCACGTGTGGAACAGCATGGGCGAAATCTCGCTTCGCCAGTTGGCTGTCACCATCCGACACATGACAGCCTATGTGTGTCCCAGCACCGGGCCATTGCATATCGCCAGTGCGTTGGACATACCCACCGTTTCGCCTTTTTGTTCGATCGATAACTTGTCGCCGAAAGTCTGGGGCAATCAACGTCCCAACGCCACCACTCTCACACCTGGCATCGGATTCTGTCGTGAACAACGAAAGTTTTCTGCCGTGCACTGTGATTTCTGCGGGAAAATCCCTGCCGCCAACATCGTTGAAAAAGTCCTCGGCTGCCTGCCTTAAAGTTTTCCGAGCTGCTGATCGATCTCCCTCGCGATCTTCTCTGCGGTCTTCCGCCATGTGAATACCTCGCTCCTTTTCCGTCCCTCTGCTGCCAGCTTTTCGCGCAACGCCCCGTTCTGCCAAAGTTCCGTCGCCGCTTCACCGATTGATGTCAAATCAAATGGATCGAACAGCCTTGCCGCACCTCCGGCTGTTTCCGGCAAGCTTGTTGTGTTTGAGCAAGCCACTGGGGCACCGAGGCTCATAGCCTCGATCACCGGCAATCCGAACCCCTCCGCGATCGATGGCTGCAACACTCCGATCGCTGTGGAATATCCCCATGCCAGATCCTCATTGCTGATGCGTCCGGGCAGCAAAACCTCGGACGCTCTGGGCAAACGTTTCAATGCCGGTTCGATCACTTCGTGTCGATAGCTCTCGGGACACGGTCCTGCCAGCACCAATGCCGGAAAATCCGGGTGCCTGCTTTGCAACGCCGCCCACGCTTCCAACAACCGCCGTTGATTCTTGTTCTCCGAAAAAGTTCCTACGTAAATGAAGAATGGCTTCATCAACCCTTTTGCCCATGACGGCGTCACTGCACTGGCCGGGGGCAGGGGAGTCAGTCCACAAGGTGCCGTGACAAACTTTTCCTTCGACTGCGGAAAACGACGTTCAAGGTAATTGCGGCAATAATCCGAGAGCACCAAAAGTTTCCTTGCCCGGCGAACGGCGTGATCCGATGCAAACCGGTTGATCCAATACTCCTTTCTACGTCCGCTCTGGATCCACGTGTCTCCGTGTTCGTAGATATTGGAATCGAACAGATTGGCGATGCACGGCGCTCCAGACATCGGCACAAAGCAAGTCGTCGCAAACCCCAGATCACACTGGCTCTGCGCCCAAGTCCGGCCCAGTGACCACCAGGCGCGAAGTGCGAAGCTGCCGCCTGCCACCACCATGGCCGGTTTGCCGAAGCACTCTTTGAGCGGGTTTTCCTGCCCCTCCACCGTGGGCAGCCAGTCCCAAGCCACATCCATGCTGGCCAGCGCCCGTGCCGTCTCCGTCACATGCCGGGCAGTGCCGGGCGCCTGCCCGATGAGGCTGGCGGGCGCGAGATCGATGCCGACGAGCGGACGTTTCATTTCTGTTTCTTGGCTTGCACGGGCATCACATGTTAAAGTGTCCCCGTCGATGCTTTGGAAATCATTCTTGAAAAGAACCGTCCAGTCCAGTTCAGTCGCCAGACCGGTTGCTGACAATTTAACCGGCAAATCGTGATGCAGTCCAATTGGCACAGTAATCCGCGTTTCTGGCTCGGGCTTTTTGCCGTGCTGGGTGGCAGCCTTTTCTTGGGCTACTTCTTGGCCTACTGGAGTTCCTTTGGGGCGATTTTTCTGGCCGTCCTCTTTTTGGGGACCCTCTTTTTCTTTCTCAGTCCCAAGTGGTGGTGGATTCCCGTTCCAGCCTCCTTTGCTGCCGGCGGCGTGCTCTATTTCGGTTTTAAACTCTACGCCCACGAACTCACTCTCTTGCTTTGCTCCCTTCCTCTTTTCTTTGCCGTCGCGCTCCGGTTCAGGTCTTTCTATCAATACCGCAAGATTCTGCCTTGGACCTATTACCTCTTGGGCGCATACCTCTGCGCGCACATGGTCTGGAGCGTCGGTGCTGCCCGTATCTTGGGTGAGGGCGGCACTGGTAACATCGTGCGCCATTACTCGTGGGCTTTGTGGCCCATGATCTTCGGCATGCTCTTCGTCTGGTTCGGCTCCATCAAGTATTTGAAAGCCGCCCTCTACCTTCTCGTCGGTGCCTATCTCCTGCGCGTGGTCGTCACCATTCTGTCGGACTACATCGGCGGCTTCTTTTACATTCCCTATATCAATTACGTTCTTCCCGGCTCCACTCCCGGTGAGACGGATGATCTCCGTACCAGCGGCCTGGGTTTGGTGGCCTTCGCCACTATCTTTGTCTGCATAGCCCGCACCTGGCAGACCCGTACTATCGCCGTCCTTATCGTGGCATTGGGCTTCGTAGGATTGCTGCTGGGTGGCGGTCGCGTAGCCATCGCCATGGGGTTGCTCATACCCGTCGCTGCGGCCGTCGCCGCCAAGCGCTTTGCCTGGGTCATCTCCGCCGGAGCCGCCGGTCTTCTCTTCGTCGCCTCCCTTAATCTCTATCCCGGCCTTTTGGATCGGGCGGATTCCCGCATCCAGCGCACCCTGAGCATTTTGGTTTTGGAAAAAGGCGCCGTGCAGGCTCACGCAGACACCGCCTCCAGCAACTACTGGCACGAACGCCTTCGGGACATCGCCATCGATCGCTGGCTGGCCGATGCCGGCAGCTTCTTCTTTGGCAACCGCGTCAAAAAATTCGATGCCGAACTGCTCTTCGTCCACAGCCAGCAGGAATGGTCCTTTGAACACGCCATCGATCAAGCCTCGGATGTCGGCGCCTATGAGACCGGCTGGTTCTCCGTGCTCGCCAATTCCGGCATGTTCGGCTTCGCCTGTTACATGGCCCTCTTCATGCAATTCATCGGCCGTCCCATTGCCCATCTTTATCGTGATGGTGTCAAGGACGTCACCGGCGGCATCTGCTTCATCAGCGTTTATTTCACCACCATGTGGCTCGTCTTTGGCTGGACCTTTGGTGCCTATCCCAGCTTTGAGATCATGCTCCTCATCATCGCGAACGTCGCCATATACGACGCCGCCCGTGAACGCACCCGTGCTGGTGCGGAAGCTGTGGCTGCTGCCCACGTTGCCCAACCCGAGATCGCCCCACCCGCACTTGCTCCCGCCAGTGTCAATTGATCCGCACGCATCCCATAAAGTTTTCCTATGAGCCTTACTTTGACCCCGCTCGAAATCGCCAAATACATCGACCACACCTTGCTCAAACCCGAGGCCACCTCGAAAGAGATTGAGAAACTCTGCGCCGAAGCACGGGAACACAAATTCCGTTCCGTCTGCGTGAACGGCTCCCGCGTGGAGCTGGCCGCCTCCCTGCTGGAGGACTCCGGCGTGCTCGTCGCCGCTGTCGTCGGTTTTCCCCTTGGTGCAGCCGATGCCGATGTGAAACGCTACGAGACCGAGGTTGCCGTTGATATGGGCGCCCAGGAGATCGATGTCGTCATGAACATTGGCCGCTTCAAAGACGGGTTTCACGGCTACATCGTCCGCGAACTCCGCGACATCGTGGAAGCTGCCGATGACCGCCAGGTAAAAGTCATTCTTGAAACGAGCCTCCTCAGTGATGAAGAGATCGTGCAAGCCTGCAAACTCGCGCTCGAAGCTGAAGTCCACTTCGTCAAAACCTCCACCGGCTTCGGAAAGGGCGGAGCCACGCTTGAGCACGTGAAACTCATGCGCGAAACCGTAGGGCGCAACTGCGGCGTGAAAGCCTCGGGTGGCATCCGGGATGCCAAAACCGCCATGGCCATGATCGGGGCCGGCGCCAGCCGCCTCGGCACCTCTGCCAGCGTAGCCATCATACAGGGCCTTGCTACAGACTTCTCCACCGCTTACTGATCGTGGGATCAGTGCTGCGTTCCGTAAATCTGTGGCTCCTTGGCCCTGATGTGACTTCATCATGGCTTCACTCTAAAAAGGGGGGTAGGACATTGGCTGTCCATGTGGATTTTAATGCCTGTTTTTTAAAAAATACGCAACCTGCTTGCTATCAAAACGTTGCGCTTCCTGCTTGGGTTGATTTGAAAATTTCCTAAAAATATTTTCCACCTTTTCCTCAATTCTGTTGATGCCTCTGTTGCGTCTGTATTCTGGGGCACCTTGTCGGCAGCCTTACCTTCGGCTATCTCGGTAAATCCATGCGCAAATTCTTTCGCCATTTCATTAAAAGCGATTCGCCACAGTATTTCTTGAACCGCTCTAAAACAAAAAAGCCCGGAGAGTTGTCCTCTCCGGGCTTTGAAGATTTTAACTATTTTTAATCCTTGGCCAGGATTGACCACATGCCGCGCTGCACAGTGGCGTTCATCGCGTTCGTCGTTGTTTTTTGCGGCAGCAAAAACTCCGCATGCCCGTCCGCAAACGCGTAGTTGAAACCATCGCTGTGATGAACTGCCAACGTCTGATTATAGTCGGTGATGCCGGTGATGGCGGTCACACCATCAGGCCGATAACCGATGTGCGAGCGCATGCCGCTGCCCACGAATGGCACATCGATCCAGGCGATCCAGTTGCCCACCAGCTGTTCGGTGAGATGGGTTCTTTCTGTCGTCCGGATGGTTTCTGCGGGAGCTTGCAACAAACCGGTGCGCACTGCGGGTAAACGGCTGTATTTGAAGTTGGGCAAGGTCACATTCGCGACGATATCAATACCATTGGGATCTTTGCCGCCGTGTTTGCCCCAAGGCATCGAGCGGCTCGAAGAGAAGGAATACACGATCCCCATGCCGGTTTGAACGCTTGAAGAAACCGTTGTGTTGATGGGGGAGCCGCCGTTGATGGCTGAGGTAGAGGCATCCAAACGATAGCGCGGCATCGCGTAGCTGCGCCGCACTTCACTATTGGCCGGGGCCGGATAGTAACGATCCGAGGGACAGGTGAAAACCCCTCGTGGCGTCATGATTGTGGTCGGCTTTCCGCCAATGATCGTGGCCGAAGCGGATGAGAGATCGCCACCGAGGTATTTGAACAGCAGTTTATCCCACGAGTTGTAAGGCGAGTCGCCTTCCAATGCCATCGAGGCATACTCCACTTTTTCGGAGTTGTCGGCGGTGTACATGCCCCCCGCCAGACCGATCTGTTTCAGGCTGGATAGGCATTTGGTGGATTGCGCCTTGGCTTTGGCGTTTGCCAGTGCTGGCAATAACATACCGGCGAGGATTGCGATGATCGCGATCACGACCAGCAGTTCAATGAGCGTGAAGGCCAAACTTTCCGGGTGTCTGGTTCCCTGATGCTGATGGGTTGTTTTCATGGTTTGGGCGGTTGGACATTAGTTTCGCGAAATTCAAGGAGTTGCCGTGGCATCGGCCAGTTCCACTTTCAAGGTTTGGGCGTTGACCACATACTTTTTGCCAGCAGGTGGAGCCGGAAGAGCTTTGACCACTTTATACCTTACCAGTTCGTTCAGGTCGGTCACAGGGTCACGGAATTTAATCAGCCATTGATCATAAGCCTTTTGCTCATCGGGCGTTTTAAATTGGGGGTAGGGCTCCGGAGAAAAGTTGCTGCGTCGCATGTTGAACTGGGCAAGCAGTTCGTTCAAATATTGGATGTCATTCATCGTTTGGCCATCATCTCCTTTAGGACGATTGGCATCTGAGAATTCGGGGGCTGCTGGAAACATCGGAGCACTTGTATCCACCGGCGGAGGTGCGGCTTCTGTTCCGCTGCTGGCACTGGTGCCTCCAGGCGGAGGGGGCGCCATCATATCTACACCAGTTGCAACAGATGTGGATGCCGCAGGACTTGGGCCGGGTAATTCCTCATCCTCTTTCCCGCAACCCGCTGCTATGACTGCCGTCAACGCTCCTATTAATAAGATTCGCTTCATGTGAATGTGTTAACACTATAAATCTGCTAAAGATGCGGCACATTCAAGTGACCTTCGGTACGCATTTTGGGTGGTTTTGCAACTACTTGATTTTCAATGTGTTGCAGGTGGGGGTTGAGGGGGTGGAAGCGGGTTTTTAAGGGACGCAAGGTCACACATATAGTCTTAACGATTTCATTTTTGGACACTATTTCTGATAATGCCGCAGAAATTTCATACCTTTGCTTAAACACCCATCCCTATTATATCAAAGCTGCGCCACTCCCCATATGAACTAGAAAACCCCAAAATCACGTCCTAACTAATTCTAGGCCCGTTGCATTCAACCACCTGATGGTCAAGAATTATCATCGTCTCTTTCTTGAACCACTTGCGTTACCTATGTCCTGACTGCGCCCTCCGGTGCAACCGGCTGAATACAGAAAACTTGAAACTCTTCTTCAACGACCTCAAACCTATTCAGACGCTCAATAATCATGCTCCTCGTCAAAACCCGCATCGCCACCAGTTCCATCCACGGCATGGGCCTCTTCGCCTCGGAACCTATACCACGCGGCACACCCTTTTGGCGCTTTGAGCCTGGCTTTGACCAGATCATCTCACCGGAACGTCTGCTCAAACTCCCGCTCTTGGCCCAGCAACACATCCGCTGGTTCGCTTACGTGAGCCAGACGGATGCTCACTACATCCTCAGTGGTGATTTCTGCTGCTTCATGAATCATTCCGTGAACCCGAACACCGGCGCTCCTTCAAGCGGACAGCTTCCCGTGACGACCATCGCCCTTCGTGACATCGTCCTAGGCGAAGAACTGACCTGCGACTACTACGCTTTCGATGCCGAAGCCCGCCAGAAATTAATTTTGAAATGACCGGGATGGACACTTGGATAGGGGTGTCTTCATCGGGTGTTGCCATGTCCTGAACCGCCGTCTTTCTGTCCCCTGAAAGCGTGGGCACTAAGTCATCCTGTTGCTGCATTTTCAAGCCGCTCCAGCCTCACTTCGGAAGTAACCGTCTTGTATTTTCAGGCAGGGAAGCAATGACCCATTCTCATTGCTAACATCTGCGTAGTCCGTTTATGTAAAGCCCCTTATGGATAGTGCGAACAATCGCCCGTCAGGTGTTTTGGACCGGTGGTTTGGTATCACTGAGCGCGGCAGCACCGTGCGGCAGGAAGTCTTGAGCGGTCTGGCCACGTTCATGACCATGGCCTACATCATTTTCGTGAACCCGCTCATCCTCTCGAACGCGGGCATGCCCATGGCCGCTGTCATCGCCGCCACTTGCCTCGGCGCGGCTGTGCCATCGCTACTGATGGGATTGTGGGCGAATTACCCGCTCGCCCTCGCCAGCGGCATGGGCCTGAACGCCGCGCTCGTGGCCTATGCGAACCAGCCCGGCATGAACTGGCAGACCATGATGGGCGTGGTGATCTTGGAGGGCATCATCATCCTGCTCCTCGTCCTCACCAAAGTGCGCGAGCAAGTGATGAACTCCATCCCCATCAACCTGAAACGCTCCATCGGCGTGGGCATCGGCCTCTTCATCGCCTTCCTCGGTCTGCAACAGATGGGCTGGGTGGCGAAAGGCGATGGCCCCGTTTTTCTCAAGCACGGTTCCTTCGCCATAAAGACCACATTGCTCGCCACCGCTGGTGTCGCCCTCATGGCCATGATGCTTGCGTGGCGTGTCCGTGGCGCGATCCTCTTTGGCATCCTCGGCACCGTTATCCTGAGCGTTGCTGTCGATTCCATTTCCGGCACTGCACAACCCTTGGTGCGCATGCCGGATAAGCTCGTCGCCATGCCGGATTTCTCCACGTTCGCCCAAGCCGACTTCATGGCCGCTCTTAAGCCCAGCTTGCTTGCTGTGGTGTTCGCCTTTCTCATCACCGATTTCTTCGACACTATGGGCACCGTCATCGGCATCGGCGGGCAGGGCGGCTTCCTCGATAAGAACGGTCATCTGCCACGCTTGAATCGCGTCCTCGCTGTCGATTCCTTCGCCGCCATCTGGGGCGGCTTGTGTGGGGCCAGTTCCGCCACGACCTATATCGAAAGCGCCGCCGGTGTGAGCCAGGGCGGACGCACCGGCCTCGTTTCTGTGGTGGTCGCCGCCTTATTTTCCCTCGCGCTATTTTTCTCACCCATCATCGGTATGGTTCCCGCCGTGGCGACGGCTCCGGCTCTGCTGATCGTCGGCTTCCTCATGGCCTCCGCTTTGAAAGAAATGGACTTTGCGAATCCCGAGGAAGGCTTGCCCGCCTTCTTCACCATGCTTTTGATCCCGTTGGGTCAGAGCATCTCGTTCGGCATCGGCATGGGCATCATCAGCTATGTGATCGTACGCGTGTTGCGAGGAAAAGGCCGTGAAGTCTCGCTCTGGCTTTACGCCATCGCGGCATTGTTTCTGGCGAGTTTCATTTGGGGCCTGTAAAACCAAGCCATGCACATCCTCGGCCTCATGTCCGGCACCAGCATAGACGCGGCGGACTGCGCGCTCTGCACCATCACATGGTCCACCATGAAGCTAGAGGAACTCTGGTCCGTCCCATTTCCAAAGGTCCTGCAAAAACGCCTCCACACCGCCGCCTCGAATCAAGCGACCACCTACGAACTCGGCCAGCTCCATCACGACCTCGGCCGCTTCTACGCCAAAGCTGCCACTAGCCATCCTGCAGTGAAGCGCGCCAAAGCCATCGGTCTCCACGGTCAAACCATTTTCCACAACGCCGATGCCAACGCCCCCGCCACCTGGCAGATCGGCGAACCCGCCTATCTCGCCCGCGCCCTCCGCGTGCCTATCGTCTACAACTTCCGCGCGAATGACCTCGCTGCCGGTGGACAGGGCGCACCCCTTGCCACCATGTTCCACGTCCGCGCCTTCGCGGAGCAGGGGAAGCATATCTGCGTGAATAATCTCGGCGGCATCAGCAACGTCACCTCCATCGACTGGCGCACCGCGAAAGCGAAATCCCCCAAACTCCAAGCCTTCGACACCGGCCCGGCCAACGTCCTCCTCGATCTCGCCCTACGCGAACACACCGGCGGCAAAAAGACCTTCGACAAAAACGGCCAACTCGCCCGCAAAGGAGTAGTGAACGCCAAGCTCCTGACCGACTGGCTAAAAAACCCTTACTTCCGCAAGGCTCCGCCTAAAAGCACTGGACGCGAACTCTTCGGCGAGCCCTTCTGGCACAAGCATTCCAAAGCTCTCCACGCGCTTATTCTCGAAGATCGCCTCGCCACTCTCACCGAATTCACCGCCTCTTCTCTCGCGTTGAACTACACCCAGCATCTCCCGCAACCCATCGATAAGATCATCCTCTGCGGCGGTGGCGCGATGAACGGCTTTCTGCGCGAACGCATCGCCGCCAATGTAAAAGCCGAAGTCAGCACCACCGATTCCCTCGGCTGGCCCACCCAAAGCATCGAAGCCGCCGCCTTCGCGTTACTCGCCTGGCAACGCCTCCACGGCCTCCCCGGAAATCTCCCCAGCACCACCGGCGCAAAAGAAGCGAGCTTGCTTGGTTGCATCTGCGAGGTCTAAAGCGGGCGCTGCCTCAGTTCCTTTTATTGAGCCGTCTTCCAGCTTTCCGTCAGGTAATCTGTTTTCTGATGCCGTGAATGGCAGTCCAGGCAGGACGCGATCTTGCCACGGGCAGTAATGGTTGTCGCATCCCCACTGAGGACGAGAAATTCCCAATCACCACCTTCTGGATTGTAACCAGTGCCGCGTTTCAGCATGCCCGTGAAAAGCACTGTGCCTGTGCCATCCGCATGCGTGGTTTTTTCTTTAATCACCAGCGTTCCCACCGGGTACACCCGATTTTTTTTCCTTAGATTGAGCCAGATCTGCCGCATCTTGGGAGATATATACCTGTGCATAGCGAATCCTGCTTGCGAGAAGGTGCCCGGAATCTCCGATATATGTTTTCGGCTGTAAATACGTTTGCGGATCACTCAATGCTCGCAGCTTTGAATCAAGTGTCTCCTTCCTATAAAACGGCATATGGTTGTATATCTGCTCCGGTAGGGTGCACAAGTCGGTGGCTGTGATTGCGGCCAGCATCTGTATTGGTTGTTTGTTGAGTTTGCTCAAACGAGTGCTTCTTTTGCTCGTCAATTCGGTCAAGTGTAACTCAGAAGTATCCTGTTCAACTGGCGGATTGTGCGAGGCGCAACTGCTTGTGATAAAAGCCAGCAAGAGCACTAAGTAGGGGAGTTTGGCTTTCATAGTTGATGAACTTTTCTTCCACTTTTCCGTCAGACTACCGCTTCTGATGTCACTCATTTATATCTTCAAAAATAACTTCCGCCGATACATCCACCACAACATCAACCAAAGCACCAGCAACGTCACCGCTCCCAGAAACATCGGCTCATACGGCGCCCCAAACACCTTGAACGCCTCCTGTCCAAAGACCGTTTTCAACATCTTCATGATGAAGCCCTCGAACAGATGCGCCATCACATACGCCGCGATGGAATTCGCACCGATGACAAGCAGCGGATACGCCCAGCCGCGCCGTTGCCGTATATCCACCAGCGCATAAAATCCCGCGAGGAAAAGAAAACACCACCCGCCACTAAACAGCACCCAGCTCGGCGTCCAGATGCGCTTCACCACTGGACAAATCCCCATCACCCCGAGCAACCACCCGCTCGCCAACCCGATGACACCCGCCATTGCAAACCACTTCACCTTGTCCCAAGCCGTGTGCTCACTTCGCAAGACACCACCAGCGATCAGTCCAAGAATCATCGTGCCCAATGTCGGAATGAAACT
This sequence comes from Verrucomicrobiia bacterium, assembly GCA_036405135.1. Lineage (NCBI taxonomy): Bacteria > Pseudomonadati > Verrucomicrobiota > Verrucomicrobiia > Verrucomicrobiia bacterium. Next base: position 115,305 of record DASWYF010000002.1, read on the forward strand.
CAGCGTCGCGTAACCACCGCCATTGAACTCAAACGCTTTCTCGCGCGGAAAAAGATTCATCCACCATGTATCGAATGCCCACGCCAGATTGCTGTTCTTCTGCCAATGCGCCGCAAAACCATCGAGCCCGTACGTGTTCATCCACTCCCTCGACACATTCACCGTGCCATAAGCGAAATCCGCCGGTGGCAACGGATACCACACAAACGCCGCCCAATACCCAACCAGTATAATTGCCAAAGCCGCCCACTGAATTTTTACCGACCGTTGCCCAAGGATAAACAGAAACCCATAACCCAAACCGATCTGCGAAAGCGTATCCTCAAACGTCCAGTTCAACATCGGCCTTCCTACTGAACGTAGCAACACCCCGAGCATGATGAGCACAAACGCCCGCCAAAACGCATGCAGCGTGAGTTGCGTGGCGGATTGCCCCTTCGCCGTGCGACTCGCCAGCGAGAAGGGCAGGGCGACACCCACGAGGAACGAGAAGGACGGTTGTATCAGGTCATGCAGCGTGCATCCGACCCAATCCACGTGATACTGCAGATACGCCAGAAAGCCCCACACCTCACTGTCTGGTAGCGCTCGCGATACCGAGCGGAAGTTCAACACCTCCGCCATCATCAGAAACATCACCAGCCCGCGATACGCATCCACAGAAGCCAGCCGTTCCGTGGGCGAGGTCTGGGGTGTGGGGTTCATGTTTCGTGCTGGTTAGTCGGCTTATTTTTTGTGCACCCGTTTGAGTGCGTGAGCGCTCGGACTGCTGGCAAGATGCCAGCAGCACGTTGGCTAGGTTCGGCAACCCATCGTCAACAGCACATTCCCCCACAGCGCCTGATCACCCGTCTGGATCGTCAGCACATGATCGGGCGATTCCACCACTTTATAGAAATCCCATTTCGAAATCGGCTCCAGCTTCAGCTTGAGCTTCGATTCCTTGATGATCTGACGATATTCCGCCCAGATTGGCGGCTCGCCTTTCTGCGCGTAAGCATCATCCGGCGGAATACCCATCGTATTCACAAAATCCACCGGCACGGCGCTTAGAAGAGCCCGCAACGCTTGCGAAACCGTGATGACGCCCGGCGAAAGATTCATACACACCACTTCGGCATTCGGCCCTTTCTTGGTCGAGGCTGGATAATTGCCGTCAGCGATCAAGATGCTCGAGTGATGCCCCGCACGAGCCAGCACTTCATTGATCTTCGGATGGATGAGTTGATGCTTCAGCATGGAAAATAGTTTAGGAGGTCAACCGCTTGAAACTCTCGATGGTCCGCTTGCCCGCCGTCGCTTCATCTGGCAGCGGTAATATTTCAGCCGAGAGATAACCTTCATAACGGATATCCTTCAACGCTTGGATGATCGGTAAAATGTCTGTGTGCCCCAAGCCGATCGCCCGCCGATTGCTGTCCGCGAAATGTACGTGGCCAACTTTGTCACCCGCCAGTCGCAGTGCCGCAGGGATGTTAGCCTCTTCAATATTCATATGGAAGAGATCGCAGAGCAGTTTGACGTTCTGTGTGCGCAGCGGCTTCAGGAATTCCAAAGCGTCATAAACGTTGTTGAAGAGATTCGTTTCGTAACGATTCAGGAATTCGTAAAGGAACGGCACACCTTGCGCATGGGCCCGTGGTCCAAGCTGTTCCAGCGCCTCGGCCAGCCACCCAAATGCTTGCTCACGCGTCACGCCATCACCATGACGCCCTTGCATGGAGCCGAGAATGGCGGGCGCTCCAAAAGCCCCAGCAAAATCGATCACGCTACCGACGAACTGTTGCGCGCGACGCCGCACCGTTGCATCCGGATCGGTGAGACGCAGCTTATGCGCCACCCAGCCTGCGCCCGTGCCCATCGCGGCGAGCTTGAGATTGTGCTTGGTGAGCAAGGAGCGGATTTCCTTCGCGTTCAAATCTTCCACCGATCGGGGGAATATTTCTACAGCATCGAAACCCAGTGCCGCCGCCTTGGTCATGCTGGCATCGAGATCATCCCAATAAACGAACGGGCCACCTTTGGCTTCTGGGCAGAGAGAAATAGTGATCGCAGACTTCATGAATAATTAAATCAGATCAGGAGGAGACGAGGACCATGTTGCTGTAAATCGTGTTATCACCCGTGCGGATGAGACCGATGGCCCCGGGCACCCGTTGCTTCAAAGCCAGATGCGGCTCGAAGGTCGTCTTCACTCCTCGCCGCGCCTTCTCGAAAGTATCGCGAACCTTCTTCGGGTTATGTGAGTTGAACTCTTCCGCCATGAAGATTTCACCGCACTTCCATGCGGGCAAAATGGCATCGAGCAACTGGATGACCGTCGGTACACCTTGCACCAGCGAGAGATCTATCGTCTCAATCTGAGGCCAATAAGGGAACGCGTAATCCGCGATGACCAGCGTGTTCGTATGGCGCACGCGGGCGATCAATGAGCGCAATTGCGGATTCAAAATGCCTTCAGTCAGCATAGGCGGTACGGGTGAAGGCTAGAGATTGCAACAGAAGCGGGCAAGGCAAACAGCTATAGGAGCGCGGGTTGTCTCAACCCGCAGCAATGCCCAATGAATAGCAGGTGTGAAAACCGTGAAGTGGATGTGTCTGTTTGATGCCAAGGTCTTGGCACCCTCGTTGGACATTGCTCATTCCTTCGTCATTCGGAATTGGTCATTCGTCATTCTCTAAGCCACTTCCACCAACTTCCCACCCGGTGCCACATGATAGTACGTCCCGCGCCAAACGATCTTCGTCGTCAGAAATGACAATGCCCACATGCCCACCTGGCAAAGATCCTTCACCGGCACCAACCATAGCCACGGCACATGCGAGTTATCACTCGTCAGCATCCGCTGGTTCGCACTCGCCGTATAAATCCGGATAAGCAGAAACGCGGCTACAGCCAAAGCGACCGCCGCCGTCGGGCTCGCCAATAACCATAGCAGCGGCCACAGCGTCGCATTGCTCAAAATGCTCATGAAATAGGGCGCTGGCTGGCATATACGGATGGTCCGTGCCCAGCGGAATTGATGCCGCCACACCTCGCTCCACGTCATCGGTTGCGAACGGCATTCTACCACTTGTCCGGACAGTTCGATGCGATATCCGCGCCTCGCGATAAGATTCCCCAGCCGATAATCATCCGCCAGATACTCCGCCAGTTCTTCAAACCCACCGATCTCCTGTAACTGCTTTTCCCGCGTGATCATCACTGCACCGAGAGCGAAATCGATCGGCCTGAGTGAACGGGATTGCAGCACCTGGCTCCAGAAATCGCCGTTGATCGCTACCGCTTCCCAGCGCATCGCCGGTGTCAAAGGTTCGCCTAGCTGGTAGAAGAAATTTACCAACCCGACTTTTTCATCCGCCAGCAGTGGGATGTTCTGTTCCAGGAAATCAGATGTCACGAATACATCCGCATCACTGATCACCACGATCTCATGCTTCGCTTCCCGGCGTAATTGGATGAGTGAAGAAACCTTCGCATTCGTGCCGAGCTTGCGATGGCAATGAATCAACTGCGCATCCACTGAGGGAAACTCCTTGCGCAATTTCTCAACGATGGCGCAAACCGGATCGTTGATATCCGCCACGCCGAAAAGTATCTGGACCGGTCCGCGATAGTTTTGACTGAACCAGCTCCGCAAGCAATCTTCTGAACCAGGCTCAGTGCCCTTGAGGGGTTTTAGCAATGTGACGGCCGGAGTATGAGGGGCAGGGGAGTTCTTCCGGTGCAGGGCAAAGCGACGTGCTACGATGTGTTGCCACACAGTGAGCCCGCAACTGAGGGTTGCCAGAACTGCTAAGACCAGCTTCCAAGCCATGCCGGGAATAGAGTAATGCCAGAATAGCTGATTGCAAAGCAGCGGTTGCGTTACAACTTCCCGCCAGCTTGTTACATCGCGTCCGATGTAGTCACGGCCAGCAACTCTTCAAAGGTCGTTTCGCCGCGCAGCACGCGACGCAGACCAGTATCGTAAAGGGTGAGCATTCCGGCTTCGATCGCGATGTCCTGCAGCACGCGGTTCGGCTGCTTGTTCATCGCTGCCGCCCGGAACTTCTCATTTGGGATCAGCAATTCCGTGATGACTGTACGGCCCAGGAAACCGACATTGTTACAGTGCTGGCAACCGCTGCCCATGCGGAACTGGGCTTCATCGATCACTTGGGGTGGAAGTTTTTCCAGTAATGCCTGTGCGGGCTCATAAGGCACCAGGCAATACGGGCAGTTCTTGCGGACCAGACGCACGCCTAATACGCCGATGATGCTGGAGCAGAGAAGGAAGGGCTCGATGTCCATATTCACCATACGAGCATACACACCCGCAGTCGTTCCTGAGTGAATGGTGCTGATGACCAAATGGCCCGTCAGACCGGCTTGAACGGCGATGGATGCAGTATCCGCATCTCGGATCTCACCGATCATGATCACTTCCGGGTCTTGACGCAGCAGGGAACGCAACGCGATGGGATATGTGAATCCGGTCGGAGGATTCAATTGCGACTGGCTGACCATGGCCAGTGGCGCTTCCACAGGATCTTCCACCGTGCTGATGCTGATGGCTGATCCATGTTTCTGGATCAGATGATAGATGGAAGCATAGATAGCCGTGGTTTTGCCGGAACCGGTGGGACCGTTCAACAAGATCAGCCCGCTCGGTTTCTCCAGCAAATTGAGGAAGTTTTCCAAGATATCGTCTTCAAAACCCAAAAGTTTAAGATCGAACTTCCGGTTGCGTGGATCAAAGATACGGATCACCGCTTTTTCACCATTGATGAGCGGGAAGATGGAGACACGTAGTGTTACCCCGCCAAATTCAGGAGGCATGCTGGCACGACCATCCTGCGGCATTCCTTTCTCGAAAGATTTCAGGTCTGCCATGATCTTGAAGCGGGCGATGACCTTGTCCGCCAGATCGAGTGGCAGATGCTCCATGACGGCGAGCTGGCCGTTCACACGTACCCGTACCACCAGCGTGCTTTCCCACGGTTCGATATGGATGTCACTGGTCTTGGCTTCCAGCGCGTCCATGACTATGTAATTCACCAGGGTCGCGATCTCGATCTGCTGCCCTTGAGTCTCTGAGTGCAGGTAATTGGCCGTGTGACTCACAAATATGTCCTTGTTAGCGATTGAACTTAGAAACCGTTAGCCAGCTTCCTGGCAAATGTCAGCAAGAAAAGCAGCAATTCTTCTTTTCTGCGCTGTCAAAAAAAAGGAAGGCGCGGTGACATGTATTCATGCCGCCGCGCCCTGGATCAAGCATTCTGCTCAAGGCAGAATCCCATACTCGCCGAATTCGATCTCATCAAAGTCGGCCGTGACGATGTTGGCGTTGTAGGAATGTATCCAGACACGAACGCTTACCGTATTGGCCGGAGCGACCGCGTTTAAGGTATAGGCTGCCCAAGATGTGGACGTTCCCAAGCCTTGCACCTGCTGGCCGATGTTCGTTCCACCGGAATTGAAGAACTGGATATACATTCCAATGCCACTGCCTGAAACATTCTTCGCGCGATAACGCACTTGATAGTTCTTGCCCGCTTCCGCCGGGAAGTTGACGGAAGCGACGGAGGAACCAGCATTTGTCACACCATCGATCACACGTAGACCTTTTGTGCCCGCATAAGCAGCTGCAGCCACTGCAGAACTCATGCCGCCATCCGCTGTGGTATCCCAGCCCGTGAAGTTACTCTCAAAGCCCGGATTCGTCAGCGCGAACGGTATCCAAGGATTCTTTTGCCATGCATAGATGGAGGCGAGAGCAGGGACGGGTCGTGGCTCCACTTCCGAGAGCACCAAGTCATCCACATCACCTGTGACAATCGCCCCTGAGTAAGAATGCACCCACACCTTCACCGTCGCTGCATTCGTCGGGGCCACCCCGCGCACAATGTATTGACGCCACTCCGTGGTATTCGTCGGAATCTCCTCATACGTCGGCGGCGAGATGGGGCTGCCACCAGAGGTTTCGTAATCCAGATAGACTGCCAATCCGCTGCCCGAAGTGATCCGCCCCCAGAACCGGCACTGATACGTTTTACCCGGAGTGACCGCAAAGCTCACGCTCTCAGCCGATGAGCCCAACGTGGCACTGTTATCCACGATGTGCAGACCATACGTACCCGTTTTAGCCGCCCCCGAGGTGATCGTGCTCATGCTGTTATCCGCCGAGAAGTTCCAGAAGTTTGTGCCGTTCTCGAAGCTTGGATTGGCGATCTCGAATGGCAATTCGCCGAATTCGAAATCATCCAAATCCATGGTGACGGTGTCCGCATGATAAGCACGGATCCAGATCTTTGCTGTGGCTGCACCAGGTGGGGAGACTTCCTCCACGTAATACTTTGCCCAAATGCCGTTGCTAGGAACTCCTGTACTGACGCTTAGGATTTCCGTGCCGCCAGAGTTGTAGAATTTTAGATAGACACCCAGCCCGGAACCGGTGACCGACTTTGCCCAGAAGCGGCAGAGATAGCCTTTGCCCGGTTGAACGGTGAATGCCTGCGAATATAAAGAAGAACCTGCTGAGGGATTCGTGTCAGTCACTCGCAACCCATATCCACCCGTGCGCTTGGCTGAGGCGTTCACCGCGCTCATGCCACCGTCACCGGAATTATTCCAATTCGCGAGGTTGTTTTCGAAGCCGTTATTCACCCATGTCACCGGTGTGATGTAGTCTGCCGTCGTATTACCGGTGGAAACAGCCGCACCGATAGCACCGCCCACGATCTCCGAACTGTTCGCCACGCCGTAGAATTTATTGTTCACCACTTCCACGCCTGTGCAGTTGGCCGTGTTCAGCCAGATGCCATTGATGCCGTTCTTCATGGAGAAGACATTGCCTTCGATGATATGATCACTGCTGCTGTCCTTCGCATAAACGCCCTGGCCGGAGTCCGTGGCAAAGCGGTTGTGCAGGATGAGCCATTCACGGTTCTGACCACCCAGCCAAACACCCGTCTTCGGCGAGGTCACATCGTTGTTGTAGATCACATTGCGCGGACCATTCGGGCCATGCTGCACATCTTCTGGTGGCGAGGCCCACATGCCGTAGCCATAGCTGCCATTGCCGATGTTGCATTCGATGATGTTGTTCTCGAACAGGTTTTCGTGGGTCCAGCCGGAGTGCCACTGCGCATCGCTGTCGTAGAAGAAGCTGTTGCGGATGACATTGCCCGCTGCAGACCATTGCACCAGCGGTGCATGACGCATCTTATAGGTGGTCACATTCTCCATGAGGCAATCGTAGGACTTCTCCCAGCCCACATAGGCCGTGCCGCCGTCACCCTTCCACCACGCATCATCAAAGGTGCAGTTGCGAATCTCGCACCACTTCGCCGTTAAGGTATAGATCGGGAAACGCCCCGCTTTCTTGACATTCATTCCGGTGGCCCAGCATTCCCAAACCTTTGAGAACATCACCCCGCTCGTCCAAAGATTCTTAGTCTGTTCCAAAGAAAAGTTCTCCACACCGCAATTACGGAGCGGAACGAATTTCTGTACGTAGGAACCATCGATCGTCGGATAATCGATGCGCAAAGGCTGGTTTAGCGTGAGCACATTGCCGCTCACACTGGTGACCTTGTAGAGATAATGTCGGAACAGGTCGCCCGTACAGAGATTGTCCACTTCATCATCCCATCGGTCAGTGGCTGGGGCTACCAGTTCGATCGCATCACCTGTTACGATGTTATGCGTATTGGTCACCGTAAGCGTGGTGGCCCCGCGCGTGCCATTGGCCGTCAGCAGAAACTTGTTCCCGATATTGCCCGCACCAGCAAAAGTGATCGCTCCCAGCATGCTTGGTGTGCGGTTCGGATTCGGATCCGTCCCGCTCACCAGATTCACCGTGATGTTATTCGAGCGTACGATGCCACCCGTGTATTCCGCGATCGCCGTAAGCGTTCTTGTGCCCGCACCTGCGGCATTGATCGCTGTGCCACCGCTCATCGTTAGGAAGAAACGCGCACCCCAACTGCCCGGCGCATTTGTCACCGCGCTGAGCGTGGTGTTGTTATACTTTATGCGCAAGATCACCAAGTTTGTGGGGTCTGCGTGAATCTCGATCCATGTGTTGGCGCGTACGACCGCATTCGTTGCAGGCTTGTAGAACTTCACCGCATTCGTTGGCGCCGAGTAACGGAAGAAGAACTTGGTCGAGCCGCTGCCCGCGCCACGCAAGACCACGTTGTCATTCGTGATGATGGCAGGGCGGTCGAGGTAGAAGTTACCAGCCGGGATCGTCACCACACCGCCGCCAGCTGCCGCTGCTGCTGCCGCCGCGGCTTCAAGCGCACCCGCATCATCCAGATTATCATTCGGAAACCCACTGTGATTCGTGATCGACGTACGGATGATGAGCCCAGTGGGGATGCCGCCCGGAATACCCGCCTGTCGAAAGTCCGGATAGACGATGCCATCGGGTCCGGGAATATCTGCTGGCGTCAGCGCGCCTTGTGTCTGGCTGGCTATGCCAAGGAGCAGGCAAAGACAACACAGCAGTCGTGGTCTGAGCTGAAGCCAGGGGGTGAAACGTGACAATAGGGGTACGGCAGAGGAGTTGGTCGTCTTCATACCAGAGTGCTAACAAGGGTTCGATGTGGAAGGTAAACCCAAACCCTTTTTTGTCACGGGAGCATAAGCCGGATTCTCAACCCCTACTTTTGGAGGGGGTGGTCATTCCAAGTGTACGATACCCCGCTGTATCGCAATTGTGCTCGCCTGCGTACGGTCACTCGCCTTGAGCTTGATGAGGATGTTGCTGACGTGATCTTTTACCGTCGTCTCCGCGATAGACAGCACACTTGCTACTTCCTTGTTCGAGCGTCCTTTCACGATCTGCTGCAATACATCCAGCTCGCGATTGCTCAATTCCGGCCCATGCATCCGATCCACCAGTCGTGCAGCGATAGCAGGCGGCAAATAGTTCTGTCCCATATGCACGCTACGGATAGCGAGCAGTAATTCATCCAGCGGAATATCCTTGGAAAGATACGAGCGCGCCCCTGCCTGGATGCAGCGGAAAATGTCTTCATGACCATCGTAGGTGGAGAGCATGATGACCTTGGCATCCGGATGTTGCACACAGAGTTGTGTGGTCACTTTGTCTCCAGTAAATCCCGGCAAGCGCACATCCATCAGCACGATGTCCGGCAGATGCTTGGCATATTGCTCCAATGCCTGCGCACCCGTGCTGGCCTCCGCCACCACCACCATGTCTGTCTCCACGTTGATGGATGTCACGAGTCCGATGCGCATGAGTGAATGATCATCGACGATGAGGATGCGAATTTTCTTCTTCATCGTGGAACACGGAGTAGATGGAAGTTTTGTATTCATGCGGTCACAGTGATTTCAATTCTGGCACCTCGTCCCGGTGCGCTGGAGATGTGGAGCTGCCCGCCGATTTTTTCAGCGCGTTCACGCATGCCGAGCAGGCCGAAATGTCCTGACTGGCCAGAAGGTGCGGACTCCGGCTGAAAACCTTGCCCATCATCTGCCACGATCAGCCGCACATCATCATTCCGATAAGCGAGCTCGATCTTGATGCTATGAGCGCGCGCATGTTTAACGGCGTTCGCCGTCGCCTCCTGGCTGATACGCAGCAAATGGCTCTCCACCAAGCCGGGCAGGGGACGTGGCTCACCCGTCACGGAGACATCCACATTCACCGAGGAACCATTGCGCACATAGCTGGCCGTGGCTGAGAGCGCGGTGCCGAGATGTCCATCCTCCAAGGCACGTGCCCGCAAATCCCATACCGAATGACGCGTCTCCGATTGCGTATGCCGCAACATGGACTCGATCAAATTGAGCGCGCGCTTCGAAAATTCTGGTGAAGTCTCCAGCCGTGATCGCGCTGCTTGAAGTTGCAGGAGAATGGCGCCGAGCTGTTGTTCAATGGTGTCGTGAAACTCTCTGGCGATGCGTGTGCGCTCTTCCAAGACCGCCTCGCGCTCCACCTTTTGCTGGATGACGGCGGTCTGTAGGCGCACCTGCCGCTTGAGCGTGATGATCCAGATGAGTCCGGCGAAGCACAGCACGCTCGTAGTTCCTAGAGCCACCATGACACGCGTGCGATTCCACCAAGGCGCAGAGCGTAACAGCAGCACATCCGCCGGATTGCGCAGCAGCAGATGAAAAGCCTGGGGCCAACGTTGTCCGCCTACTTGTATCTGACAGATGCCGGTAAGTTGTATTTGGCTGAACTGCGGTGGTGGTGTGAAGGTCGCATTGTTCGTTTTCGCCAGATGTGCGCGATAGGTCCAATCCTGGTTCTGCACAATGAGCACATGTTCCGTCGGCGTTTGGATCCATTCCAGCAATTGCCCCTCTAATTGCACGAGATCTGCGTCATGCGCCCCGTTACGTGCGATGTCTGGAGTCAAGGGAATCGGTGCTGGTGCCACACCACTCGATGTCTTCTTATAGATGGCATCTTCGAGTGTTGGTGAATATCCGCCAGTGGCCGGAAAGCCTAATACCTCCACTTGATCGCCGATATTGAGCGGCATTGCCTGCTTGGTTTTAACCCACAAGCCTTGTGTCTCGTCACGAATGAAAAGCGACTGCCCGGATTCCTGATGTAATACCGTTCCATGCACTTTCACGCGATGCCCGAAAGCGGCTTCTGGCGCGAACTGGTGCAGGCTGTTGATTGTTCGAGCAGAGACCGCAAAAGCATCCGCTGGCGCAGGTTTGAGAATGGTGATTTGGTCGAAGTCCGGAACAGCAAGACGGATACCGGTCATCTGCCTGCGGTTGTTGAAGAAGGTCATGCACGCGCCTTTGACCATGATCTCAGAATCCACCAACCGTTCGGCAAACGTGGCGTCATAGTTGGGCACGCGAACAGAGATCACCCCACCGCTTGTCGCCAGATCAAACTGCAACATGAACGCACCATCCGTCCGCAGCTTCGTAGTGGAGCGGACAGTTCCGCGCACTTGCAGCCACTGACAATCTTCCGCGCCAGTGAAGAGCCGTTCGATTGGCATCTCGCGTGCAGGAGGCAGACCTTCATGGCCCAGCACCGTGAGATTGGAGAGGATGATGACCGGCGCATAACTTCCCGGCCCGCTGATGCCGGTGAGTTCCACGAGGTCGCCGGCCTTGAGCCGATAACCCTTCGGCGAGGTATTCGTCACATAGATGCCGCCTGTGCCATCTTGGATCGTCAATTCACGGCAAATATCCTGTCGATAAAACGTCACGACTGCCTGCACCTTCACTGGGTAATTCTTGGCGGCTTCCTCAGGTGTGAGCTGGCGGATCTGCTGTGCCTGAGTGAGCAGGGGCAGCTTGTTATCGGCAAAAAGAGCAGGGGAAAGATGGCAGAATGCCAATAGCACGACACAAGCCATCGCAAAGGTACGGCATATGGCCAAGCGGCTCATCATGAGGATAACCCTTATTTGCTGTCGAAATGCCGATTTGGCAAGCCGGATTCTGAAAATAGGCATAGGACTAGGCCCGGATGAGCCCTCAAAAAACAGTTGAGGGAATTGGCCTTTTTCCCCAAAGTCCCAACGTTTCGAGCCAACAACCTCGGAACATTAACCCCGTACTGAATACGATTGATCCATGTCTACTTTGAACGTTAAACCCGCCGGTTCCTGCCGCTGGGACATGCTGGCCCTCGGTGAAATCATGCTGCGTCTGGACCCCGGTGAAGGCCGTGTCCGCACCACCCGTGAATTCAAGGTCTGGGAAGGCGGCGGCGAATATAACGTGGCGCGCGGTCTCCGCCGTTGCTTCGGCATGAAGACGGCTGTGGCCACTGCCTTCGCCGATAACGATGTGGGTCGTCTCCTCGAAGACTTCATCCTCCAAGGCGGCGTGGCCACGGATTACATCAAGTGGGAGAAGTTCGACGGCATCGGCCGCGACACCCGCAATGGTTTGAACTTCACCGAGCGCGGTTACGGTATGCGTGGTGCAGTGGGCATCCCGGATCGTGGCAACACGGCGGCGAGCCATCTCAAGCCCGGTGATTTCGATTGGGACCAGATCTTCGGCAAAGACGGCGTGCGTTGGTTGCACACCGGCGGCATCTTCGCCGCTCTCTCGGACACGACACCTCAGCTCGTGATCGATTGCGTGAAGAAGGCCAAGCAATACGGCACCATCGTTTCCTATGATTTGAACTACCGTCCTTCCCTCTGGAAGAGCATCGGTGGTCAGAAGCGCGCGCAGGAAGTGAACCGAGAGATCGCGAAGTATGTCGATGTGATGATCGGCAACGAAGAAGACTTCACCGCGAGCCTCGGTTTCCACGTGGAAGGTGCGGATGAAAACCTCCTGCACATCGACGTGACGGCGTTCAAGCGCATGATTGAAGCGGCCATCAAGGAATTCCCGAACTTCAAGGCCACGGCCACGACGTTGCGCGCGGCGAAGACGGCGACGATCAATGACTGGAATGCGATCGCCTGGTACAACGGCAACTTCTTCCAGAGCCGTCAGTATCCTGATCTCGAGATTCTCGACCGCGTGGGCGGTGGCGACAGCTTCGCCTCCGGTTTCATCTATGGTCTGATGACCACGGGTGACGCACAGAAGGCCGTGGAGTACGGTGCCGCGCACGGTGCCTTGGCCATGACGACCCCGGGCGATACCTCGATGGCCGACAAGGGCGAAGTCGAGAAGCTCATGAAGGGCGGCGGTGCCCGCGTGCAGCGCTAAGCGATAGTTTTATGCGAAAGGCCGGAGCAAGAAATTGCTCCGGCTTTTTTGTTTTTCAAGGGGCATCCGGTATGGGGATGAACTCGATGTTGAACAGTGCAAATGCACCGGAAACTGCGGAATTCTGAAATCCTGCCGGTGCACGGTTGGTGTCGATCCTCAGGGTTTTTCCCCGGGGCAGGGCATCCATTTCAAACTCGACCTGATGGACGATGTCTTTGGCTACCGTTTTCTTGGAGAGGATTTCATGTCCGATTGAGAAGATGACTGAGCGATCGGAGGGGACACTGAACTGGGCACGGACCTTCATGCGTTTAGTCTTGATCGCGTCCCGGTTGACTTGGATCTCGCAATACACCTGTGAGACCCAAAGAGTCTCGTCCGGGCCCAGGTCAAACCGCCGCCAGAAATGACCATAGCTGTTCACACTATGGAGATCTGTCGCCGGGGTTTCCGGAGTGGGTGAGGGATTCAACAGGATGGCAACGAGATTTTTGGCTCCGTTTTCAATCCTATTGGTGTAGCCCAAGCTGTTTAACATCGCGATCAAACCTACGGCGTCATCGGCAAATCCCATCCGGTTGATCATGAGGGCACCCGCACCCATGGATTCGAGTCTCTCTGCCATGGCGCGTGCCGGAAGGCGCTCGATCTCTGCCTGCCATGAGTTATCACTGCGGCCTTTGTTTGACCCGTAAGTGAAGCGGAGTGATTTCGTGAAGAAGTAGGGTCTTAGGTGCTCGTAAGCGCCCATGTCCATCACTGGATTGCCTTCCGGGAAATCTGCCAGCGGGAGCTGAAAAACCATGGCACCCTCAGCCAGCTTGGATTCAAGTTTCTCACTGAATGCCCGGTCATCACCAACGATGGCCTGAACTTTGGGCAGGGCCGCAGCTCGGTTTGCATCGGGTAATTGATCTGTGATCCCGAACAAGACGAGTGCGCCCGCCAGCAGACGGATGCGAAATGCCGGCCAGCCTGACTTCTTTGCCCAAGCGCTTAACTTTGGCACCAGCCAAAGCAACAGGGCGGCAGCGATGAACATGCTGTTCCGGTTGCTCGCACGGAAGACGCCGATACCGCCAAAGGACAACCATCCGTTCACTCCGCCGATGACCGAATAAGCCAGCACCCAACAGATCTGCCAAAAGGGCAGGGGCACACGACGTGATTCGTGGCGCAACAGCCATCTGATACCAAGAGCTAACAGCACGATGAGCGTCAAACCGCAGATCATTCCCAAGTAGGGCCCGAACAATTCACCGATGCTGGCGGTCGCATTCGTGTATTTGATGCCTATATCTGACATCCACGGAAAACGATGCCCCTTGGGCGGTATGAAGAGTTCAATAGGTCTTAAGGCGTATAATTCGGATTCCCGATAATGGCGGGCAATCGCATAGGGATTGCCCCCTGCGAACAGACGGAACAGCAGAGAGCCAGTGTGAGCCACAACGAACCCTGCGGCCGCAGTGGCCAGACAGATCAGACCGGTCTCCAGATTATCCTTTCGCCGGTCAGCAAACCAGACGATGACCAGTGAGATCAGCAGAAGCTGGACATACATGTTCAGATAATATGGATTGCTCACGCCCATCAGAAAGGAGACGCCCACGCAAAATTTCCAGCCACGCGAGAATCGTGGCAACCGATGACGGGTGGCTACCAGCCATGTGACCAGCATTGCCCATGGTATCGTGTAGGTAAGCCCCAAGAGGAGGTGCCCCAATCCGCGCATCGTATTGTAATAAAGAAATCCGAAGAGCACGGCACCCGTGGCACTCCACAAACGGTTCCAGCGGAACCAGCGGCAGGCCAGATAGAAGGAGGCTGCCGCCGTGGCATGAGTCAGCATCATGCCCACATTGGAGGCCGCCATCAGCCCGATGCTTCTCGCGATCCAGCCCAACAGGATGGTGAACGCTTTTTCATACATGGGGTAGTCGTTCCAGTTCGCCCCCATAGGCGCACCCAGCCGGGAGACCGAGATGGGTTCGAGCAGATGATAGTCTCCTTCTGATGCTGCTTTGATCCAACCAAGGATCTGCATGCTGTCACCGGCATAGGAGGCGGGCACATCCCAGTTCGTCTTCGTCCACAGATCTGAATTGGTGATCCAGACAAGTGAAACCAGCACGGCCAGTGCTATCGCCACGGCGGCGTCGGTCAAGAGCCGCTTGTTGAACGGGTTTCTTTTCTGCGCGCTGACGGCTGGTGATTGTGAGCTGGAAACCATGTTTCGCTCCAAGGTTTCCAAGCGAATAGCAGCCAGCGGGCAAACATCAATCTTTTTCGGTGTCGCCCGCTTGTGATTGAGCTTTTCCGGCGGGATTGATTGCAAGATGATCGGAGGAGCAACGCATCACTATGGTTAATACGGCACCACTGGTTTCTATCATCATCGCGACATATAATCGCAGCAATGTGCTGGCCATCGCGATTGAGTCGGTGATGGCGCAGACGTATCAAAACTGGGAGCTGCTGGTGATCGGAGATGCATGCACGGATGACACGGCAGAGGTAGTCACCCGGTTTGCCGACCCTCGCATCCGTTTTCATAATCTTGGCCAGAACGTTGGCGAACAGTCCGGGCCGAACAACGAGGGGATGCGTCGGGCGAAGGGGAAATATTTCGCCTTTTTGAACCACGATGACTTGTGGTTGCCAGAGCATTTGGAGCAAGCCGTGGCTATCTTGGAGAAGTCAGATGCGGATCTGGTTTACGGTCTGACCGGAGTGGCTGAAACTGCTGGCCGCCACTTTCTTTACGGTGCCAATCCTGATGGCTGCTATGATCCCGGAATGTTCGTGCCAGCCACGGCGTGGGTGTTCCGGCGTGAACTTTTCGAGAGTGTTGGGCCATGGAAGTTTTACCGGGAGATACACAATTTTCCTTCGCAAGACTGGCTCTTTCGCGCGTGGCAAAGTGGAAAGAAACTCCGCCTGTTTCCCCATTTGACTGCGATGATCGTGCCATCAGTCGCACAGCCGGATGCATACTCCAAACGGCTGGCCAAACCGCAAGAAGAATGCTGGAAACGCATCCGGGATGAGCCCGCTTTTCGGGAGCAGGAACTGATCAACCATGCACTTAGTTTCCGGACCGAGGCTTTGAAGTGGTATCCGGCAAGTACTTTGTTGAAAAGTGCATTCAAGAACTGGATACGCAAGATGACTGTGAAGCTGGGTTGGCATCCGGCCACGATACATTACTGGCTGACAGACCGGCGTAAAGGCTCGGCGATAGACCGGGCACGCAAACGGCGCGGCTTGCCACCCAAGGAGCGATGAGGCTGGAGGTGGTTTCATAAGCAGGTGCGACCCTTGCCTACTTTTGAAACCATCTCTAAAATGGCGCCGCGCTGAACGCTGTTTCACTATGGCTGCCAAATCACAGAAAACAAACAAAGCTGAGGAAGGACTGCTTGCCGGATGTCGCAAAGATGTTCAAAGCATCACCGCTGATTGGACTCCGTTGCAGAGCCTTATCGAAGGTGTGAAGTTGCGTGAAGTGAAGCATGTGCCAAAAGAAAATGGGCATCTTACGGAGATTTTTCGCAAAGACTGGGCACTTGATACAGGCGAGATCGATCAGGTTTTCCAGGTGAGCCTGTTGCCGGGTGGGTTGTCTGCATGGCATACGCATCGTGTCACGACTGACCGGTTGTTCATCACCGGTGGATTGGTGAAGATCGTCCTTTATGATGCGCGCCAAGGTTCATCTACTTTCGGATTGGTGAATGTCTTCCGTCTGGGCACGACGCGGCCGGGCTTGGTTGTGATTCCACCGGGGGTGTGGCATGGTGTGCAAAACCTCGGTTCAGATATGGGCCAAGTCTTGAATCTAGTGGATAAGGCATATCAGTACGAAGACCCGGACCATTGGCGGTTGCCGTGGGATACGGATAAGATTCCATATCGTTTTAGCAAAGGCATCAATTCCTAATTATGCAGCGGCGTGAATTTTTAAAGACACTTCCGGTGGTGGTGGGCGGCGTCACCATGGCCGGGATGTTGCGACCGGTCACGGCCCGTGCAGCCAGTCCGCATGGTGTGGCGGCCACTGTCCATCCTTTGGCTACGAAAGTGGCACTCGATACATTAAAGAAAGGTGGTAATGCTGTTGATGCCGCCATCGCAGCCGGTCTCATGCTGGGGGTGGTGGATGGTTTTAATTCCGGCATTGGTGGCGGCTGCTTCTTGGTCATCCGTCGGGCCAATGGTGAAGTCGCAGTGATTGATGGACGCGAAATGGCTCCCTCAGGTGCCACTCGCGATATGTATGTGAAGAACGGCAAGGCGATGCCTGAGTTGAGCCTCACGGGCCCCTTGGCCTCCGGTGTTCCGGGCGAGTTGGCCGCTTTTGATTATGCACAGAAAAATTATGGCAAACTCAAGCTGGCGGATGTGATCCTGCCTGCTGCGGAGATCGCTGAAAAAGGATTCCGGATCTCTCAGGAATATGCCGACCGTTTGAATCGGGTGGTGAAGGACTTGGCCCTGTTTCCAGCGAGCAAAGAGATTTTTCTTAAGGCAAACGGGTCCGGGTACAAGTTCACTGAACTGTTGAAGCAGGCTGATCTGGCCAAAACCTATCGCACGATCGGTGAACAAGGGGTGGAGTGGTTTTATAAAGGTGAATTTGCAAAACGAGCGGCGGAGTGGATGAAAGCCAATGGAGGCATCATCACGGCTGAAGACTTCGCTGATTATCAACCTAAGCTTCGTGATCCTTTACGGACTAAATACCGTGATTATGAGATCGTAGGGATGCCGCCACCGAGTTCCGGGGGTGTTCATGTGGCGCAAATATTGAACATTCTCGAACACTTCAATCTCGTGCAATACGGGCCTGAATCGCTGGAGATGTATCATCTCATCATCGAATCGATGAAGCTGGCATTCGCGGATCGTGCGTGGTGGTTGGGCGATCCAGATTTCGTATCCGTTCCTCGTGGACTGGTTAGCAAGGCTTACGCTCAAGAACTGGCTTTGCGCGTGAATCAAAGGCAGGCTGGTAAAGTTGAGAAACACAGCGTTCCTCCAAACGCGACGACGGACATCTTCCGCAAACACACGACTCACTTCACCGTGGCTGATGGAGAAGGCAACTGGGTGGCTTGCACCGCCACGATCAATACGACGTTTGGTTCTAAGGTGGTGGTGCCGGGGACTGGAGTGGTATTGAACAATGAGATGGATGACTTTTCCATCCAGCCGGGTGTGCCCAATTCCTTCGGCCTTCTGGGGAATGAAGCCAATGCTGTGGCGCCGGGTAAACGTCCTCTGTCCAGCATGAGCCCAACGATCGTCTTGAAAAATGGCCAGCCGGTCTTTTCCGTGGGAGCTGCTGGGGGGCCTACGATCATCAGCCAAGTGTTGTTGGCACTTGTGCGTTATATCGATTTCGGTTTTCCGCCGTCGCGTTTGTTGGAGCAACCCAATCTGCATCATCAATGGAACCCGGACGAGGTGAAGATCGAGGCAAAGGCGGGCCCTTATATCATGGATGCCTTGAAAGCCCGGGGACACACGCTGAAACAGATGAGTTCGTTTGGAGCCTGCCAGGCGATTGCGCGTACATCAGATGGGCAATTCCAAGGGGCCGGTGATCCGCGTGTAAATGGCAAGGCAGACGTGTTGTGATGCGGATGCTTTGTGTTATCCGCCCAGATACGCTTTCCGCACCTGATCATTCGCACGCAGTTTGGCTGAATCGTCCTGCAAGATGATCGCTCCGCTCTCCAGCACGTAACCGCGCTGGGAGATTTCCAAGGCCCGGTTCGCATTCTGTTCCACCAAGAGAATCGTGATGCCTTGCTGGTGATTGATCTCCACAATCTTTTCGAAGATCGTTTTGACGAGCAGGGGAGCGATGCCGAGTGAGGGCTCGTCCAGCATGAGGAATTTGGGCTTGCTCATCAGTGCACGACCGATCGCGAGCATCTGCTGTTCACCGCCACTAAGCGTGCCTGCGAGCTGCTTCACCCGTTCTTTCAAACGCGGGAAGATGTTGAACACGTAATCCATCTCCTGCGCGATCGCTGCTTTGTCGTTCCGCAGATACGCACCCATCTTCAGGTTTTCCAACACTGTGAGATTCGCGAACACCATGCGCCCTTCGGGGACTTGCGAAAGGCCCTGGCCGACGATCTTGTGCGCTGGCTGGTTGAAGATGGATTTGCCTTCGTAAGTGATGAAACCGCTCTGGGCTTTGATGAGTCCGGAGATGGCACGCAACGTCGTGCTCTTGCCCGCGCCATTCGCGCCGATGAGTGTGACGATCTCGCCTTGGTTCACCGTCAAAGAGATGCCGCGCAGGGCGTTGATGGCCCCGTAGCTGACTTTCAGATCTTTGATCTCCAGCATGGCGGTCAGGCGGCGTGTTCCTCACCGAGATAAGCCTCGATGACTTTCGGGTGACGTTTGATCTCGGCAGGCGTGCCCTCGGCGATCTTCACGCCGTAGTCCAGCACCGTGATGCGCTCGCAGAGATTCATCACCAGCTGCATGTCATGCTCGACCAGCAGGACGGCGATTTGGAAACGGTCTTTGATGGAGCGGATGAGTCCGGCGAGTTCCGCTTTCTCGGTGGGATTCATGCCTGCGGCGGGTTCATCCAGCAAAAGGAGCTTCGGCTTCGTAGCGAGCGCGCGGACGATCTCCAGTCGTCGTTGATCGCCATAGGGAAGATTCTTGGCATCCTCATGGCGCAGGCGGCCTAGCTTGAAGATTTCAAGCAAGTCCATCACGCGGTCTTCCACTTCCTTTTCTGCCGCGCGATAGGCTTTGCCGCGCCAGAGCGCCTGACGGACGCCGTGCGTGCGATGCACCTGCATGGCCGTACGCACATTGTCGAAAACGCTCAAGCTTTGGAACAGACGGATGTTCTGGAACGTGCGAGCGATGCCGACTTTGGTCAGTTGATGCGGCTTGCGCTTGGCAGTGGGCTGACCATTGAAGGTGATGGCGCCTTCCGTGGGTTGATAGACGCCGGTGATGAGATTGAACGCGGTGGTTTTGCCTGCACCATTGGGGCCGATCAAGCCGACGAGGTCATGCTCGTTCACCTGAAAATCTAAACCGGACACGGCAGTGAGACCGCCAAAACGGATGGTCACTTTTTCCAGTTTCAGCAAGGGCTCGCTCATGTGTTCGCCCCCTTGTTGGAGCGCAGGGTGAAAAGGCCCTGTGGTCGCGCCATCATGATGATGATGATGAGCAGCGAGTAGATGATCATGCGGTAGTCAGCCACCGCGCGAAGCATCTCCGGCAAAATGGTGAGGAGGATGGCGGCGATGATGACACCCACAGTGCGGCCCATGCCACCGAGGATGACCATCACGACAATCTCGAAGGACTTCATGAAATCGAAGCCAGTGGGATTGATGGTCTGCTTGTGATGAGCGTAGAGGGCTCCGGCCACACCGGCGAAGAACGCACCAACGACAAAGGCGGTTACCTTGTAACGCGTGGGGTTGATGCCCATGGCACTGGCGGCGATCTCGTCATCATGCACGGCGATGAAGCCACGGCCATAGGTGGAATTGACCAAGGCGGCGATGGCGTAAGCGGCGATGGCGGCAGTGGACCACGCCCAAAAGAAATTGGTGTGATTGGGGATGCCGCTCAAACCGCTGGCGGCACCCACGGCCTCCATGTTTTGAAAGACGACGCGGATGATCTCGCCGAAGCCCAAGGTCACGATGGCAAGGTAATCACCGCGCAGTCGCAAGGTGGGCACACCGACTGCCAGACCGCAGAGTGCAGCAAGCAAACCACCCAAAATCAATCCGCCCAAGAGCAGGAAAGGGGCGGCGGATTCAGGCACGTGCTTGGTGCAAGCGATAGTGAACGATGCTGCCGTGTAACTGCCCACGGCCATGAAACCGGCATGGCCCAAGCTGAATTGGCCGGTGTGGCCCATGATGAGGTTCAGGCTGACGGCAAGGATGATGTTGATGCCGACATCGATGGCGATGCTCAGGTAATAGCTGTTAAACTGTTTGGAAAAGGCGGAGATAATCGCGATCAGGATGACCGCGATCACCAACCATCTTTTAGCACCGGGTATCATCAGACTTTTTCCGTTTGCTGTTTGCCGAGCAATCCTGACGGACGGAACATGAGAATCAAAATCAAGATGCCGAAGGCGATGGCATCACGATAGTTTGAGATGCCCTTCATGCCGCCCGCGAAAGTTTCTACCACGCCAAGCAATAGGCCGCCCAAGGCCGCGCCAGGGAGATTACCGATGCCGCCCAGCACAGCAGCGACGAATGCCTTAAGTCCGGTCTGCACGCCCATCAGGGGATCGATGCTGGCGTAATTCATGGCGAACAAAATGCCGGCGGCTGCGGCCAAGGCGGAACCCAGGCCGAAGGTGAACGAGATGACATGGTTCACATTCACGCCCATGAGCGCGGCGGCTTGCGGATTGAAGGCCACAGCGCGCATGGCGGTGCCGATCTTGGTGCGTTGCACGATGAAGGTGAGGGCGATCATCAGCAGGATGGTCGTCACCAATACGATGACTTGGGCACTGCCGATCACCAATCCGCCAAGCTCCCAAGTGGTGTTGGGGATGAGTTCGGGAAATACGCGGGGAGAGGCACCGAAGACTTTTTTGTGCTGACAGGTGTACTCGATGAAGAGGGAGACACCGATGGCGGTGATCAGCACAGTCAGCTTGGGACGTTTGCGAAGTGGACGGTAAGCCAGAAACTCGATCACCACGCCGAGCAACGCGCAGATGAGCATGGCCAGCATCAAAACGACGATGCCGCCCAGATAGCTTTGGGGCGGGATGACTTTGGCTACGGGTTCCGCCAGGAAATATCCCGCGAAAGCGCCGAGCATGAAGACATCACCATGGGCGAAGTTGATGAAACGCAGCACCCCATAGACCATCGTGTAGCCGAGCGCGATAAGGGCATAGATGCTGCCCAAAGCCAAGCCATTGATCAGTTGTTGGAGTTGGTCGGTCATCCGTTAGTGCCTGTCTTGAACTTGTTGGGGAGCAAACCAGCAAAGACGGGCACCCCTCACCCCGACCCTCTCCCCTCCGAGGGGAGAGGGTGATGAAATTTTCGGCGTTCTTTGCAGGAAGTCCATCCAATGCGCAGCGGTAAAGGCCACAGTTACGGCGGGTTTACGGCTTGATGGATTCGAGGAACTTGTAGCCGCCGTTCTTGATCTGGAGGATGACGGCGGATTTATCGGCATCACGCTGCTGGTTGATAGTGATGACGCCGGTGACCAGGGTAAGGTCTTTCGTGGCGGCGAGCGCATCGCGCAGTTTGGCGCTATCGGTGCCGCCAGCGCGCTTGATGCCATCAGCCAGCATCAGCATGGAATCGTAACCGTTCGCGGCGAGGGCATCCGGGATTTTGCCATTGAAACGTTTCTTGTAGTTCTCGAGGAATTTCTTGCTGATCTCGGTGCCGACTTCTGGGTGATAATGCGTGGAGAAGTAATGGCCTTCCACGGAGTCCTTGCCAATCTCAGTGAGTTTCTCTGATTCCCAGCCGTCGCCGCCGAGGAGGGGAACATTGAGGCCGAGTTGCTTGGCTTGGATGCAGATGAGGGCGACATCCGTGTAGTAACCGGGGACGAACACGGCATCCGGTGAGCCGCCGCGAATAGTGGTGAGCTGGGCTTTGAAATCTTTGTCGCCACCGTTGTAGTCCAGTTCCGAGGAGATGGTGCCGCCATTGGCGAGATACTTTTCCTTGAAGAACTTCGCGAGGCCTTTGCTGTAATCGCTCTTGGCATCCGTGAAGATGGCGACCTTCTTGGCCTTCAGTGTGGAGGTGGCGAAGTTCGCCATGACGGTGCCTTGGAAGGGGTCGATGAAGCAGACACGGAAGACATAATCACCGCTCTCCGTCACCTTCGGATTGGTGGAGGAGGGGGAGATCATGGGGATTTTGTTCTTCTGGCAGATCGGCGCAGCTTCCATGGAGCGGCTGGAGGCGACCTCACCGAGGACTGCGATGACGCTATCACGGGCGATCAGCTTGTTCACCACCGTGGCGGATTCGCCTGGTTTGGATTGGGTGTCTTCCGTGATGAGTTTCACCTGTTTGCCCAAGATGCCACCGGCGGCATTGATCTCTTCCACGGCGAGCAAGGTGCCTTCATGAGAAGAGATGCCAAAGGTCGCTTCCTTGCCGGTGAGTGAGGCGAATTCGCCTACTTTGATCTCCCCGCCGCTGTTGCTTCCGCTGGAGGAAGAGCCTGTACCTCCGCCCGCGCCACTACCTCCTCCGGTTCCTTGACCGCAGCCGACGAGGAGTGCGGCCAGGAGACAGAAGAGACTGTTCGCGTAAATCAGACGTGCCAGTTTCATAGCGGTTTTAGTTTCAGGCATTTGCGATTCTCGGTTGAAAGTGTCCAATCCTTCCGAAAGTAGGGAAATGCCTTTCCGCTTTCAACCCTTCAAAACGGAAGATTCATAGAATGACGGGTTGCCGCCGTTTCGTGAATTTCCTGAATGAAGGATATTCATCGAGAGGGGCAGACGGAGATTTGACCCGGCGGGAAGTCTGACTTACCGTGCGGTAAGATTTCCCATGGAACATTCGGATTTGGAAACACGTGACCGGATCGTTGCTTCGGCTTTGTCGCTCTTTGCGCGACGAGGCTATGCGGCCACATCGATTCAAGACATCGTCTCAGCGGCCGATGTCACCAAGCCGGCACTCTACTATTACTTCGAGAGCAAGGCTGCGTTATTCCAAGCCATCGTGGATCGTGCTTATGAAGAGCGCTTTCAATTGATGCAAGATGCGGTGGCCAAAACGGGAGATATTCGCAGCCAGCTTATCGAAATTGTGGGAGGAAGATTCGAGTATCTTCAGAAAAATCGCGACCTGATGCGAGTTGCTTATGCTACGGCATTTGCTGCGGAAGAAGAACTGCCCAAGGACACGCGGCGTATGGAGAAGTCGGGGCGAAACTTTGAGTTCATCCATGGGCTCATTGTCGAGGCGCAGAAACGGGGAGAGTTGGCTAAAAACTACGACAGTCATGAACTGGCTTTTGCCGTCCATGGCCAGATGAATATCTACATCATGAACGACCTGCTGTATCCAGAGTGCCGTTTATGTCGGCCTACGGCAGAACGTATCGTGGACCTTTTTTTGAAGGGGGCTGCCTCTTCGAAGTGAAATCCGCCAGAGTGGGTTGCTCAGCGATCGCGATTCATCGAGCGGGAAATCACACTCCCATGCGCAGGTTGATTGCGTTTCGTAAGGAAGAAAACGGCTATGATGGCTGCTGCGAGGCAAAGCAACCCTAAGCCGATTTTTACCCAGTCACGCTCAGGTGGCACGACCACCGCAGTTTGTGCGAATTGAGTTGCGGTATCGACTGTCTTGGAGGCGGCCGTAGTAGCTGGAGTTTTGTTTGCTGGTTCAGGTGGCGGAGCAGTGACCGGCACAGTGGCAGGGGCCGATTTGCTCGTTACAGGCTCTTTCACTTCGGCGGCAGGTTTTGTTTCAGGCTTCGCCAGTTCCACTTTAATCGGAACGATGTCCGATGGCTTCACTGCTTCGGTCGAAGCGGAAGGAGTGATCGTAACAACAGGCTCTGCGATTGTTGCTTTTGGGGCAGAGGACTGGATGGTGGCTGGTTTGGAATCCGTACTTGGAACAGGTAAACCTACGGGTACGAAGGGTTTGGCAGCGCTTTCTGATGAGGCCAGAGTCATCCTGGTTTCGGAGGTAATCTCAGCTTTTGGAGAAGGCGGAGCGATGGGGGCAGTCTGCGGCTTAACCTCCAAAGGTGGTGCGGGAGTGACTGCGGGCTTGGGTGTGACAGGTGCATTCGTGCTGGCTGGCTTGAGCGGACCTTTCACGATGATGGGTGCTGGAGCTGGTTTCTTCGGCGCAGGGGCAGGTGGTGGTTCTGGCTTGGTCTCCAGTTCCACAGGCTTGGTGGCTTTGGCCGCGATATTGGTGGCAGGCGTCTCTTTCTTGTCAGACTTGCGGGTAAAGAGGGGAATGCTCAACGTGCTGCCGGCTGCATCTACTGCCCAGGCGGTCATCTTCCGGTCTTGCACGATGAACGAGGTGATAAATGGCCGCTCGTTTTTGCTCATGTCTTTATAGAACTGACGATAGAGCGCTGTGATCTGGAGATCGTATGGTGTGCCGAACATGACGCCGCTGCCATCATGGATGATGAGCACGGTGAGTTCATCCGATTGCAATGCGACTTGCTTGATGCGTTTGATGGCCTCCTCCAACTTGGCTTTGCTTTGGTATTTGACCCGTCGCAATTGACCATCAATTGACTGTGCTTGGCTGCCAGCTTTGTCTTTCTGCCAGGTGGTTGGTTCAATGAAATTAACATCCACGTTATCACTGAAGGTCCACACTCCATAGAGATCGCCATCGCGCATACGGCCATAGATGCCGTCTTTCACGAGATCATGGACAATGGTGGGTGTGATTTCATCCAAACGTCGCATGTTGCTGGAAGAATCGATCAAGATAAGGAACTGATAGGCAGGCGGCTTGCTTTGACCCTGCACTGCGAGGGAAAGGCAGAACAGCAAAGCAAACAAGGCTGTGCGAAAATGTTTCATCGGCCAGAGTTTTTATAACGGTTCAATTCCCGGCGGTTGTAGCTTTCCACATCCGCTTCCAGATCGTTCAGCGCTGAGTGAATCATGTTGATGAAGTTGGCGCAACTCGCCGGAGTGGCTCCGCAATTCAGCACGGTATCCCGTTCCGCGTAGTCATCTGTCACCACCATCGCTTCACCATACGGTTTCATGCGATAGGCAGCGCGTTCGATCAGGTCATCCGCAGTATTGCCCGGACCGGAATAGAGGACTTCCATCTCCGGCGTGGATTGGGCCTTGGGCGTGCCGGAAGGAGCACCGGAACCGTCAAAGATGACGGTGATGGGGGTGCCGATGGCATCGCGATAGCGCGTGAGCACGTGGATAAGTTCATCCCGTGCGGCCGCTGAATGGCGGGCCTTGCCGGGAGCAAGCTCCGGCCAGTTATGCAACAGGCTGTAGCCATCTACGAGTATGCGAACCAAAGCCATTGGCGGCACGTTAACAGCAAGGGGAGGGGATGAAAAAGCTCCAAATCCGGGCTTGAATAATCTGGGTTACGCGCAATGACTATCCGTCGCATGAAAACGAAAGCACCGGTGCCGGTGACGATTTTGACGGGCTTCCTCGGAGCGGGGAAGACCACGTTGCTGAATTACATCCTGACCCAGCCGCATGGTTACAAGGTGGCGGTGATCGTGAACGAGTTTAGCGAGGTGAATGTGGACAGCCGCCTGCTGGTGAATGCGGATGAAGAGGTGGTGGATCTGAACAACGGCTGCCTGTGCTGCCGAGTGCGTGGTGATCTCGTGAAGAGCATGGCCATGCTGGTGAACCACAACAAGAAGTTCGACTATGTTCTTGTTGAGACGACGGGCTTGGCTGATCCGAGCCCGGTGGCGCATACCTTCTTTGTGCCCGAACTAGCGGACAAGGTGCGATTGGATGGCATCGTGACGGTGGTGGATGCACGGCACTTTGAGAAAGAATTGAAACAGGCTCCGGAGACGCGTCAGCAGATCGCCTTTGCGGATGTCATTCTCCTGAACAAGACGGATCTGGTGAGCGCAGAGGATGCGAACCATGTGGCGCACACGCTGCATCATATGAATCACCTGGCGAAAATCTATCGCACCGAACGTTCACAGATTGATCTGAAGAAGATACTCGATCTCAAGGCGCGTGACCTGAGCAGTGCCAAGGATGTGCATTTCGAAGAACACGAGCATCATGATGATTGCGACCATTGCGATCATGACCATGACCACGGGCATGGACACGATCACGACCATGATCATGGTAACGGACATGCACATCATGACAATGATGTCCGTTCCTTCTTCGTGAAGGAGAAGCGGGCTTTGGATCAGGTGAAAACGGAGAAGTGGTTGAGCGAGATGTTGAGCGGGCCGGAAGCGGAGAATTTGTATCGTAGCAAGGGCTTCATGTATCTGAAAGGGCAGGCCAAGCGCGTGCTCTACCACAGTGTGCAGATGATGTATGAGGCCAAGCCGGACCGTTTCTGGGAGCCGAATGAGGTCAAGGAAACGCAACTGGTCTTCATCGGCAAAAACTTGGATGAAGCGAAGATACGTCGGGATATTGAGGCGTGCGTGGCAGTGTAGTATATTGAATCCGGATTGAGGAACGTTTATGCCGATCTACGAATACGAGTTGTGCGATGGCGACTGCAAGGTGTGCGGCGGTAAGTTCACGCTGAACCGTCCGATGTCTGCGGCTGAGCTGACAAAGTGCCCCGCTTGCAAGAAGCCGGTGCGAAAGCTGATCTCTCAAGTCAGCATCCCGCGCATTACGGCACCGCTCTCCATCACGGATGCAAAGAAGGCGGGTTTCACCGTGCTCAAGAAGACGAGCAAGGGTGAGTATGAGCGGCAGTGATAGCTAAAACATCTCGCTTAGCTTCAACTGATTCTTCGTGTGGCCGAATAGCACATAAGTCAGGCCGTTATCGCGCCAGCTCGCCATATCCCATTCGCCACTGTGCTCGAACTCCGGCTTGTCTTCTGCCGGACGATTCCGCACCGCTTTTTCATCTAAAACTAGCAGATGAACTTCTTCGAACTTGTTGCCGACGGTCGTGTTGAAGCAGATCAAGGTGACCTTGTTGCCTTTCCAATCGAAGACCCGACAACCCAAGCTGGGCTTGCCGCCTAGTTTTGCAGGCAACGAGAACTGGCGGTGACCACCATGCACGGCGAGCCACTCGCGAACGGCTTCGTGATCCTTGCTGCTCATATCAAGCTTGTTCAAGGAATCGAGGAACACCATGCCGTCCTGCTTGAAATCAGCAAATGAGGGGGAACTGCGATGCTGGAGCAGGAAGGGGACTGCAAGGAGCATGAGCATGGCTGCTACAGACGCTATGAGCGTTGCGGGTCGCCGCCACCAAATGGGAGCCTGAATAACTTTCTGCCCGGCGAGAATGCTGGCACGGAGGTCTGCTGGCACGAGATTGGAGCGTAGTTTCGCACTCACAGCATGATCGATTGCTTGCTGTTCCTCAAACCACGCCTTGAGTTCTGCATCTTGCTCCACGAGCTTCAGTGCCTCGGCGAAGTATGGATCGGAGGCGTCGGCGCCACTGGGCCGGTATGCTTGGAGGATGAGTTTGGCTTCGTTCTTATCCACGTGATTTCGCCTCCTTTCGGGCTTCGCTCAGGGGAATGATTTTATGTGATTGGCGTTGATTGCCTTCGCAGAGGGATTGACGTAGCTGCGTCTTACCACGACTCAAACGGGACATGACGGTGCCGATGGGGATGTCCAACTGTTCGGCGATTTCCTGATACGAAAAGTCTTCGAGGTAAAAGAGCATGAGTGGCGCGCGATACACTTCATCCACCTGCAGGAGCGAATCTATCACAGTGTTGCCATCGAGATCGTTGATGACGGTGGGTGAAATGGATGGGAGTTCATGATCCACTTCTGCCATCTCGTGATGGGGAAAACGCGTTTCACGCCGCCGGCTGCCTAGAAATTCCCGGTGCAGGGTGGTGAAGAGCCAGGACTTGGCTTTAGTGCGATCGCGGAGTTGGTGACCTTTGGTGGCCCAAAGATAAAATGTCTGCTGGGTCAGATCGCAGGAGGCCGCCTCACTGCGCGTCAGACTCAGGGCAAAGCGGTAGAGCGCTTCGTAATGCAAATTTACGAGTTGCTCAAATTCCGCGTTTTCCATGTGGTTGGGAGCGGTGGGCAGGGGCTTTATTCCCAAAACATTACCAGACTGAGTAAATTCGTAAAACGGTGTTTACGACGATTTGCTCTTTTGCGGGGTCCAGCGATGGTAGGATTCTTTCAACGGCGAAAGGGAGGGATAGGCCGCTTTTAATTCGGATAACTTCATTATGACCCAAGGCTTGGTCTCGTGTCCTCCATTCTTCGTGTATACAAAATCAGCCGCCAGATAGACTGCGACATGGACAGTCCGGCCGTTTTCGTTCTTCAAAACCAGTATGTCTCCGTATCTTGGAGTTCCTTGCACGACATCATGATACTGGGTGATTGCCTTTTCAAATTCAGCAGGATGAACAAAGCGGTCATCTGAGGTACGGTTGAAAAAGTTTAATGACGTCCAGGTGCAATTGGACGGGGGGGTGGCTGAGTCCACTCGCATCGCCGGATAAGTGTTCAACAAGCTGCGGGGCAACGGGGGCAGTATGCTGGCGATGGGCATGTAGGCCTCCTGTTTGTCAGCCAAGCTCGATTTGAGTTTGCTTTTGACCCTTTCCGAGCGATGCCATTCCCCCCAATAGGCGGCCAAGGCCGAGATGTCGGTTTTTTTGTTCAACTTGATCCTGACCTCACAATAAGGAAGACGAGAAAGCACGGTGACCAACTCCGCCCGTTCCTCGGGAGAATTGAGAAACTCATCCAAAAGATCGTAATCTGAGAAACAGATGGAGGTACCCCGTGGATAAGTCAGGTGCTTTATGGCACCGATAAGTTCCGGGCGAAGATCACAGTGCGCGAACCATTCCTCTTGAGCGGATGCCGGATAGCACAAAGGATAGGCAAGGGACTCATTTTGTGGGAACCTTGAAAGCCATCCATAAAAAAGCGCCCGGCTCTCCGGCTTTAAAGCCCAGCGAAATTCCTGTGACGGATGAATGATCACGCCGTCAGACTCCATCTCCATCTTGCAAGTGCCCAGCCACAGTTTCTTTTCTTCCGGAGTCAGAGGACCGGTGGCTATCAGGTCGTTAACCTTTTCTGGGGTTATTTTGGGAACGTGCCATGAGGGAGTCTGTGAGTTGGGTGCCACGTTTCGCCATTGTTCGGGCAAGGGAAGAAAAAAACGGCGGTAAAGCAGGGTTCCCCACGGACCGGTATCTGCCGTCTGCCAATCTTCCTGGAGGACTTTTCGCTCAAATGCCTCGGAGGCATCCGGACCGTCATCTTCGGATTCGGGGGCACGGCATGCCTGGCAACATAAAGCCACCAAACATAGCAGAGCATATATGGCCTGAGGACGCATCTACTACCTTGGACGATGACGCGGACTAAAAGTTACGCAAGAAAATACGAGCATTAAAAATCAGTTTTACTTATCGTTTCTGGGTTGTCTTGCGAGTGTAAAGTAATCCTCCCTGGAGAGGGTTTTGTTTGGATTCCACCGGTAGTAAACTTCGCGTTTGGGGCCAGTGAGGGAATAGGCGGCTTTCATGTCTGCGATCTTCATGATGATCCAAGGTTTGGTGGGGTGGCCGCCGTTCTTAGTATAGACGAAATCACCCGCCAGATAAACTGCGGCATGCACAGGTTGGCCGCTGGTGTTTACGAGCAGCAAGATGTCACCATATGCGGGTTTGCCTTCGACGCGGTCATGGTACCTGTTCAATGTCTCTCTGATGTAGGCGGCTTCGCTGAAACGTGGGTCTGGAGTGCGGTTAAAAAAATTGAAAGCCGTCCAGTAGCAATCGGCTTGCGGGCCGCTTGGATCTCGCGGTAGCGGAGGGAACGTGTCCAAAAGATTTCTGGGAAGCTGGGGAAGAAGTTTGGAGACAGCGATTTCTGGAGCCGGACTGGCTTCCAGGGCATTCTTGAGTTTGAGATGGACTTTGGCCGTGCGGTGCCATTCTCCCCAGTACACGGCCAAACGTCCCAAATCAGCTTGCCGGTCAAACCGTATGCGCAGTTCGCAGCAGGGCTGCCGGTGCAAGACAGCGAGCAGTTCTGCGCGTTCCTCCGGGGCGGCAATGTATTCTTCAAGCAAATCAAGGTCGGCGAAACAGACGGCATCACCTGCCGGATACAGGAAGTGCTCTATGGCTTCCGTAAGTTCCGGTCTCAGGTTGCAGCTTTGAAACCAGTTTTTCCGGGAGCTGGCCGGGTAGGAAAAAGGGAACACTTGCGCCTCGTTTTCCAGGTGTCTGGATAACCATGTATAAAGTAAGGCACGGCTCTCCGGTCGGAGCACCCAGCGGAATTCCTTGGAGGGATGGATGATCACACCGTCTCCTGCGGCTTCGATCTGGCACGTATCGCGCCATAGCTTTTTTTCCACAGCTGTCAAAGGACCCGAAGAAATGAGGTCGTTTATCTTGGCTGGGGCTATGTTGGTGAGATGCCATGCCATCTGCTCATGGCGAGCTGGTGCTTCGCACCATGGCTTAGGCAATGGCAGGAAAAAACGGCGATATTCCAATGTGCCCCACGGACCGGTTTCAGCCGAAATCCAGTTGGTATCGATCATTTGTCGCAACTGGGCGGATGGGACATCCTCGTCATCCTCCATCTCCACATTCGGAATGCCACAAGACAAACAGCAGAACGCCGCTATCAGCAATAAGAGATACGACTTGGCTTGGACAAACATCTACAAGTAATTAGACATTCGCCCGGAGAAAAAGTTTCGCTGATTTTTAAATTAAATAAAGTAATTTTATCTAATCAATTCTACGTAGGTGAGGTGATGGAAAAGTTAAAAGCATGCCGATCAAGGGCGGCTCATCTGGAATATTCCGTGATCGATTTTGCAGCGGTAAGTGGCGGTCAGATTGGTTCCGGCAATGCTGCCTTCATAATGATAAGTTCCCCCCGCCAAAAGTCCTAGGTGTTCAGATCCCTTAAAATTACAACTTTCGGCATGGTCGCATTGCACGGGCATCTCTACGGAATAACTGTAGCGGAAAACCTTCCAATAAGTGGCTTTAAAGCGGAATTCATAGCGGCCTGTCGCCTTTTCCGTCACCAAGCAGCGCAATTCGCCGGTGTGACCGCTGGGATGGCTCAGCCATGTTCCTTTCCATGGGCCTGCTGGAGTGGCTGTCCGGGCGGGAGGCTGAACCAAGGCATGGCGCCAGTCTCTTTCGAAGCTGGCACACCCGGTCAATGACAAGAGAAGCAGAACTAGTGTCAGGCTTTGCCCTGTTTTTTTCATGATATGGTTCGTGTTTTATTTGGTGGTATTCTCCAGCACCATGATGGATGGCCCCCGTTCTTCCCAAGTATCGCCCAAGAGCTGTGGGATATCTCCAAAGGAACGATTGAAGGCACCCAATACGATGTCGGCATCCCCGTCTCCATCCAAGTCGCCAGCATCCATGGTGATCCATCGACCAGAGATGCTTTCGGGAAAGGTGTAAGGTGTAAACTTCATACCGCCCCGATTTTCCAAGTAGGTGAAGGATTCTTTGAACCCTCCCAAGTAATTGGGAAAGAAGGCAATGGCGGCAATGTCCATATCCCCATCGAGATCGAAATCCTTGGCGATGGCGCGGTAAGCGCCGTAGAGAGGATAGAACCACGCTTCCTGGAATTTTCCACCCCCCTCGTTCAGATACAGCCGGATGCCGTGGTAAGGTTTGATACAGTTGCTGAACATGGCGGTGTCTCCGTTATCCCCGTTTGTCACCAAGAGGTCGGGTTTGCCGTCTTTGTTGAAATCCACCATTTCCAGGTGTGACATGCCCCAAGCGGGGTGCTTTTGTGTTATCGCTTTTTCTTCAAAACGGCCTTGGCCTTTGTTCAGAAGCAACAGGATGCTTTCGTGTGACTGGGCCATCAGTACAACGATGTCGGGCTTGCCATCGTCATCGAAATCGTGGATCGCCAACCCGACTGCTCCCGGCCGGTCCACCAGAATGTGCTCTTCATAGGTGCCGTCAGCCTTTAGTTCATACCAGGCGAAACTGCCCAAGATGTTCCCATAAGTGGCGACCACGAGGTCTTCACGTCCATCCTGGTTCAAGTCTGCGACGGCGGTTTCCACTGGACGACGCAGTTTGGACAAAAGGACCTGGGTGACGTCAGCACTGGTTTTAGCGCCGCTGTTCGGGCCTTTTAAACGGGCAACCTGGCCTTCCGCTTTGTCTGAGGGGAAGACGCTTCCAATCATGCTGGCATAGTAACCGTCGGGCCGTTGCAGCAGGTGAACGATGGGGTTGGGCATCTCCAAGGAGGCGGCCAAGCTGCCATTGGGGCGCAGAACGGCCAGGGCCTTGGTGTCGTTATCGCCGACGAACAGCAACTGCGACCGTTCGTCAATCTTTACCAAAGTAGTTACCGGACGACCGTTGCGATAGGTCGTGTCCCGTATGCGAAAATGCTTCAACTTGAGCGAGATCTGAGGTTTTTCCGGCTGGGGCAGAGGAACGAGCGGAGCCGACCCCAAGTAATAGTTATGTATGGCTTTGTAATCTGCAAAATCGATGATCGGTTCCTTGGGAACCTTGCCGGAGGCGATCACTTGGTCTCCGCCCGGCTCATTGGTCCAGACCACATTGCCGTAACCGAGCCAGTCGTTCATACGGGGCAGGATTTCGTTTGCCCATGTAAAGCGATCCGCCACGTCTGGTTCAGGAAAGAGGTGACAGGAGCCACAGACTTGCATGGCGAGCTGCCGACCGTGCTGTAAATCACCTGCTTTTTCAAAGGGGGAGGCTCCGGGATTGGCTGTCTGAGTGGGGGTGACAAGGTTTTCAGGAAGCTGTTCAGGAGAGGATTGGGGTGGCTGGCGAAATACCAACAGGTAGATGACGAGCAGGGCACCGACAATGCCCATAAGCATGGGCCCCACGGGTTTGCCTTCGGGGACGCCGGTTACAGGCGTCTCTTGTGCTGGTTCTTCATTTCCGCCGGGAATACGCATGCTTAAAAGTGAATCCTAAACGCTCGACAGGTCAAACAAAAGCGGGCGGATTGCACAGCCTTTTGGAGGTTGTTGGGATTCCTTCGTGCCCTTTGCAGTGACAAGGATAAGGGGTGTTTTCGTGGGGGAGCTTCACACCGAGAAACGGGTTTTTGCATAATCCCTTGGCAATCAGCTGGGTAAGAGTGCTTTGGCGGGTCATTGAAGGATTGTCCCCAGATAACCGGCATTTCGCCTGCTAAAAGTATAAGTATGAACAAAGCGACTTTATCGATATGGGTGACTGGGGTGGTGTCAGCGGCGGCTTTAGCTGGCCTGCAGGCACAAGTGCGACCGGGCCAACCGGTCATCACGAACAATACACCCGTGATCACCAATCAAGTGCCAGGTTTCACCAACCGGCCTCCGGGCTTTACGAACCAGATCCCGGGGTTGACGAATCGGGTGCCGGGCTTGACGAATCAGATCCCGGGCTTGACGAATCAAGTTCCTGGTTTGACGAACCGTGTGCCCGGTTTTACGAATGCCGTCCCCGGCAGGACCAATCCACCTCCGCAAACGATTCCTCCAGGACCGGCAACTCCGGGCGCACCCAAGCCGGTCCAACCGCCGCCAGCGGCTCCGGGCAATCCGAATGCACCCGCCGTGCCCAGTACTCCGGCTCCATCTGCTCCAGGTGTACCTGCCGCTCCTCGCCAATAGGTTGGGTTTATTGAAATTGAAAGCCCCATCCTGTTATTCAGGATGGGGCCAAACAATGGCGGAGAGAGGGGGATTCGAACCCCCGGTAGCGCTTTACAACGCTACAACGGTTTAGCAAACCGCCGCTTTCGACCACTCAGCCATCTCTCCGCGAAAGCATTCCAGCCAAGTTTCTTTTCGAATCGCGACCGGAGTGGGATTTATAGGGGGCAAGTCGGCAAGGGTCAAGCCGCCTGCGGAAAATATTTCGTCGGGCAGGCCATCTCGTGTTGGAGGAGTTTCAAGGGATTGAAAATTTTTGAATCTCAAGCCATGGCATGGATTAGCATGTCCTGGAAAACATACTAGTTAGAAGAGGGAGCATCCGATGTTTTTGCAGCGGTGTTTGCGGGGCCGATTTTCCGATAGAGATGCCAGGTCGCCCCAGCGTCACCGCCAAAGGTTTCGTACGATTTGTCCCATCGATAAAGGATGCCGTCCCTGATGAAGTGGGGTTTGGCTTCCTGCACGTGGCCGATGACCCAATCCACTCCGCCTGGAGGCCAGTTTTTCCACTCGTGATATACGAGTGTGATCTCCTTGGGTAAAAAATAGCGGTAGTAGGAAAGGATCATGTTGTTCCTGAAATCATGATCGCTGCCAACATGAAGTTCGGCCTTGGACGAAGTTGTGGCCATGTAAAAAACTGCATCTAGATAATTTCCACGCCCGTATTTCAAAAAGTGCTCTGTGCGCGCGGTCTGGACACAGGTGATGGCGATCAGTGCGACTGTGGCGATGATTCTTTTAGCCGATGAGCTGCGCCAGGCCAAGTCGATCTGTTCTGCCAATACGATGTAGAAAAAAGGAAAGCAGATGACGAAGAAGCGGTAGTAGATGGTGCCATTATTTTGAATGACGGATAACAGACTCGGAATGACCAGCAAAACCATCAGTCGGAACAGCCATTCATCCGAGCCTTGCCGGTAGTGGCGCGTGATATTCCAAAAAATGACGCCCAAGACAACGAGGACGCTGAACAGTGCCGGCCATCCGATATAAGGACCGCCTAAAACCATGCCGAACACTTCGAGAAACACACCCAGAACGGTCACGGTGCTACCGCCTTCATTGACAGTGTGGCGGATGTAACCCAAGTAAAGAGCCGCAGCGAATACTAAATGAGGCAGCAGAAATTTGGGCAATTTTTGGAGGCGCTGCTGATGTGTTCCGGGTTCGCGAGCTGTCCGCCATAGTATCCACACGGTAAGAGCGCCTTGGATGAAGACAAAAGTCAGGTGCCACAGGAGGCCCATGATGATGGACAGATGGAGAAGGAGGAGATAAGGGGCAGATTTTTTTTTCCAATATTGCTGCAAAGAGAAGTAGGCCAGCAAGGCGCAGAATATGGCCGGTGCATACCCTCGGGCTTCACTGGAGAAATGGATTAAAGGAAATGAGGTGGCGATCAGAAATGCGGCCAGCAATCGTGGCCGGGGCGCTCCAAAAACCGGATGTCCTGCGACGAGGGCGACAGCCGCTGAACCGCTCAACACAGCAGGCAACCGGTACCAACCCCAGTTTTCTTGAAACCCCAGAAGGTGAAGCCAGAGGGTATTGGCGAGGTGACTGTTGGTACTGGTGACTCTGGTGAATATCTCCCACCAGTTTTGTACTCCCAAGGCCAGACCGAGCGACCATATCTCGTCCTGCCAAAATCCATCGCGAATGGAGGCGATGGCCCTTACTGCGAATGCTGCGAGCACCAGCAGCAGCAGGAACTTCTTCTGGGATCGCGAAAGATCGTCGGCGGAGGGTGACTCGACTGGCGGTTCGACCTGCATTTCGATGGGAAACGTTAGGGGAAAGCAGTTGCTGTGTCCATCTGTCTCGGATCGTAGATGCCCATTTAATACCGGGTTTTTGCCTGGTTTAGCGGCTTTGTTCCTGCGCCGGGCGGTTTGCAGCGGGCTGGTTTGCCGTGCTGGAAGCCGGGCCGATATTCCTGTAGACATCCCATTTCATGCCTGCGTCTCCGCCGAAAAAAGGATAGGTGGCATCCAGGCGGTACACGATGCCATTACGGGTGAAATGAGAGCGTGTTTCGCTATGGTGGGCGATGACCCATTCCACTCCGTCTTTGGGCCAATGATTCCAATCATGGTAGACCACCGGCAGTTCTTTGGGCACAAAGTATCCGTAATAAAAAAGCATCATCTTGATGCGGAAATCGTGGTCGCTGCCGATATCCAGTTGCGTTCTTTTTGTCTGGCTCGCCATGGATAGGACAGCGCCCACGCCGTCGCCTCGTCCGTAACGCATCAGATTGGCGGTTCTGCCCACATGGAAAGTTGTGATAAGGATCAGAAAAACCGTGGCGGTGATCCGTTGCCACGAAGTGCGGTGCCAGGCAGCCATGATTTCTTCGGCGATGAGCAGGTAGAGAAAAGGGAAGCATACCAGAAAATAGCGGTAGTAGATGTAATCCGTGTTCTGGCTGGCGACGATGATGGCAGGCATCAAGAGAAGGGCGCAGGTCCGAAACACCCATTCAGGAGAACGCTGGCGCCAGAGTTTGTAGCCGTTGCAGAAGATCAGACTCAATACGATGAGGACACTAAACAGCGCCAAGGGGCCGTGATCAGGCCCGCCCAAGGCATTGCCGAAAACATTGCAGATACCATCCCATACGATCGTGGTCTTGCCACCTTCATTGGTCAGGTGGCGGATAAATATGAGATAAAATACCGCAGTGAACATCCCGAAAGGTAACAGGAGAGCGGCGGATTCCCGCAATCTTGGGCCGGTTCCTTTGATGCTATTGAAATTACGCCAGACTATCCAGAAGCCGAAGGCAGCAATGATAAAAATGAAACTCAAATGCCAGGTCAGACCGATGATGATCGAGAGATGAAAGCCGGCCAGACGGACTAATGATTTCTTCTCCCAGTATAGTTTCAGGCAAAGGTAGGCCAGTAATGCGCAAAGGGCGGCCGGCGTGTAACCGCGTGCCTCCGCTGAGTAATGGACGAAAGGGTAGGAAGCTGCCATCAGGAAAGCTCCCAGCAAACGCTGCCGTTGAGAACCGAAGATGCGATGACATGCCACCAATGCGACGGCAGCAGTTCCGCATAGAACTGCGGGCAGGCGATACCAGCCCCAATATTCCTGAAGCCCGACCAAATGCATCCACGCCGTATTGGCGGCATGACTGTTGACACTGCGAATCTTGGTGAAAGCCTCCCACCAGTGGTCCACCGCCAAGGCAAAATTTAGCGACCAGATTTCATCCAGGCAAAGACTGTCGCGGACAGAAATGATGACTCTGACCAGAAAAGACAGCAGCACCAGCCCCAAGACGATCCATTGATACAGGCCGGGTTTGATCTCTTTCTGTCTGTCGGGGGTATCTGGATCGCTCTTTGACGCCATGCGATTTACTTTAGCGGGAAGAGACAGGCAGTGTCCATGGTGGTTTGCCGCTTATTGGTAGCCGAGCATCCTTCCGCCCTGATATACGAGGAATGCCGCACTCCAAGCAAGTGCTCCCATATATGCCAGTTGGAACACCGCCCATTTCCAGCCGCCCGTCTCACGATAAACTACGGCGACTGTGCTTACGCATTGCAGGGCGTAAACGTAAAAGACCATGAGTGTAAGGCCAAGCAAGGTCGTGTAGAGCGTGGTGCCATCTTCGCGTTTTTGGTCTTGCAGGATCTCGGCGAGCTTTTGGGTGCCTTCTTCCGAATCATCTGACTCCACGTTGTAAACGGTGGACATGGTGCTGACGAACACTTCACGGGCGGCAAAGGAAGCCACAAGACCGATGCCAATCTTCCAGTCCATGCCCAAGGGTTCGATGGCTGGTTCAATGGCATGGCCCAAACGGCCAGCATAGCTGTAACGCAGCATCTCGCCTTTCTCCGTTTCGTCGATCTCCTTGAGTTTGGCTTCACGTGCTTCAGCGATGGTTTCCTCCGTTTGTGCATGGGCGAAGGTCATGGTGGGAACAGCCGCACGTTGGGCCTCGAACTCGGCGGCTTTTTCGGCGCTGCGCGGATAGGAGGAGAGGAACCACAGCAGAATGGAGATGCCAAGAATGACAGTGCCTGCGCGCGTGAGGAACAGTTTCGAGCGGTCCCACAGATGGCGCATGGTGACGCTGAAAACGGGCCGCTTGTAAGGCGGCAATTCCATGATGAGCAGCGGCGGTTCACCTTTGAGCAAGGTCTTCTTGAGCAGCCAGGCCATGATGAAAGCGGTGATGGTGCCGAGCAGATACATGCTCAACATGGTCAGGCCGCGGAGATTAAAGAAGCCAAGAACTTTGAGGTCCGGTATGCACGCAGCGATGAGCAGTGTGTAAACTGGCAGACGCGCAGAGCAACTCATCAACGGGGCCACGAGAATAGTGGCGAGTCGGTCCTTGGGGTTTTCAATCGTGCGGGTGGCCATGATGCCGGGGATCGCGCACGCATAGGAGCTGAGCATGGGGATGAAGCTCTTGCCGTGCAGGCCCACTTTGCTCATCAGCCGGTCCATCAAGAAGGCAGCACGGGACATGTAGCCGCTGTCTTCCAGCAGACCGATGAAAAGGAACAGCATGCAGATCTGTGGCAGGAAGATGACGACGGCACCGACACCGGCGATGACGCCATCACAGATCAGGCTCTGCAGATCTCCGGGAGCCATCCGGCCCTTCACCCAGTCACTCACCCAGGCAACGCCGCCATCCAAAAGATCCATCGGGATGCTGGCAAAGGTGAAGATGCTCTGGAATATAAGCCCCATGATGCCGATGAAGATCAGGAGGCCCCAGACCTTGTGGGTAAGGATGCGGTCAGCTTTGTCACTGAACGTTTCCTTGTAGAGCATCGTTTCCGTGGTCGTATCCGTATGGATATCTGCCACGGTGGCATAACGGGCTTCAATCGGGCCGCCTCGCCAGTCCACTTGCAAATCATCCAGACGTTTGCGCGCTGCTTTGATGCGTTCCGTGATCTCTGGAGGAAGATGCAGCGCTTCCGTGGAAACCTTTTCGTCCGTCAGTAACAACAGAGCTTCTGCAGTTGCAGCAGTGAAGCGGTTCTTGATGCGGTCTTCGATCTCGGCAGCGAGTTCCGCCAGTTCACGTTCCAGCGGCTGAGGCAGCACGCTGAAGCGGACCGGACGAGGGCGCACGCAACCTTCCCGGACGACTTTTACGATCGCTTCGCGCAATGCATCCAAACCTTCGTTCTTGCTGGCGACCATCGGGACCACGGGGACTCCTAGGCGCTTGGCCAGTTTCCCGGCATCGACTTCGTGGCCGTTTTCTTTGGCCACATCCACCATGTTCAGGGCTACGATGGTGGGATAACCCAGCTCGATGACTTGCGTGGCGTAGTAAAGGTTGCGCTCGAGATTCGAAGCATCGACAACAACGACTACCAGGGAAGGGGCGGGGACATCGGGCAGGCGATGGAAAAGGACATCGCGGGAAACTTCTTCATCGAGCGATTTCGGACTGAGACTGTAGGTGCCGGGCAGATCAAGCACGGTCACATCGATATCCGCAGGCGTGTGGCGCAGCTTGCCTTCCTTGCGTTCGACGGTGACACCGGCGTAGTTGCCGACTTTGGCGCGCAGACCGGTGAGCGCGTTGAAGAGGGTGGTCTTGCCGCAATTCGGATTGCCCGTGAGCGCCAAGTAGGTTGGCGCACCGGTTCGCTTGCTGTCTGGTGACGGAGTGGCTGACATGGCGATCTGTTACCTCCGGACGTCAGGCAAGACGGACCAGAATCTGTTCGGCTTCGTGTTTCCTTAAAGTGAGATGATATCCGCGCACCTTGATCTCGATAGGATCACCGAGGGGAGCGTAACGGACGATCTCCACGGGAGTGCCGGTCAACAGGCCCATCTCCATGAGACGGCCGCGGCTTTCCGGCGGGACTTGGATGGTGGCGATGGTGCCTTTGGCCCCAACGGTAAGGGACGAGAGCGGCTGGGTTTCAGCAGGCATGTCAGGCGGCGCGGGAAGTGAGGGGCTCCACGAGGATGCCCTCGGCCAGTTGAGTGCTGATGCCCAAGCGGGCATTGCAGACCAGACAGATAAGATTCGACTGGGCGCTGAGCAAGGTCACCTTTTGTTCTTCACAAAAGCCCATCTCACGCAGGCGGTTCATAACGTCGGGTGAGGCGGTCAATTGCTTGATGCGCACGCAGGTGCCCGCCTTCACTTTGTTCAGCGGACAAAGTTTTGGCGCGGCGCACTGGCCATTGACCGATACGGTCAGGGGAGACGTATTGCTCACAGCAAGGGGATTATTTCCGTAATTGAGACTTAGTTGCAAGAGGGTTTTATGCTACCCGTGATGCTGTATCCATCAGCCTGTTTTTAGATCGGCAAATGCAAGGCAGGTGTGAAGAGGGTTTCAATGAGGGAGAAAAACATTGTCGAGGCAGTTAATGTCTGTAAGTGGATTCTTTTGTCCACAACGGATTTTGAGGCTGGTCACTTCCAAAGCACTCACGATGGATAAAAAAAGACAAATGGCTCCGATTTGTTTCAGGTAAAGTGCCCACTTTACTAACCGATATGACTAGTTTCGCAAAAGCAAGAAGGCTGGCACGGGCAGTGCTTAGAAACGCGAAGATAGTTTGTAATGCCACTCAGAGTATCGGTGAAGGTTTCAGTGAGTGGGCCGATCACGGATGTAAAAAAGGTGAAATATGATTAGTAACGCTATGACCGCGCCACGGGGGTTTGAGGGTGTGATGTTGGGGGCAACATTGCAGGACCTCATCCAGATGGAATGTCTGACCTTGGCCACACGTTCGGTGAAGGTGGAAACGCAGGATAAAGTGGGGGTCATTTACTTCGCTGGCGGTCAAGTGGTGCATGCCCAGGTGGGTAGCATGGTTGGTGAAGAGGCTTTTTACGAGATGCTGCGGTGGAGAAATGGTAATTTCACTATTCAAGACGGGGTCCGTCCTACAGATGAAACCATAACGCGGCATTGGCAGGGGCTGCTTTTGGAATCTGCCTCCCGTAATGACGAAACGACTGCCCCTGATCTGCAAGTGGGTGGGGAAGTGATTCAACTTAACAAGGCTCAATTTATGCAAAGAGATCCCGTACTTGAAGTGCTGGCGGATCCGGAGGTGGTTGCTGGTATCCAGTTCAGCGAAGATGGCAGCCTTCTGGAGGCCAAGTCGGACGACGCGGAAAACCTGCAAGCCGCGTTCGCGTTCAACATCGAGCTGCTGCGCCTCATCGGCCAGAGCTTGGGGGCGGAAAACCTGAAAGAGGTGGACCTGCATGGCAGGCAGAACAAGGGCATCTGTGTGATCAATGAAAAATCGGTCGCGTGCTTTGTCACAACTCCGAAAGCCAATTTCACCCAGATCACCAAGAAACTCGTATAACTTTAGATCGCCATGGAAAAGATTCTAAACGCTTTAAAGGATATTCACGGTGTGGAGGGCAGCTTTGTGCTGAACACGGGCGGAGAACTGGTCTGCCGCCAGATGCCCGCCATCTTCGCTGACGAAATTTTCCCTGAACTCGGGCGCCGTTTGCTCAGTATTTACAGCACATTCGATCTGCAGGTGAGCCAGTTTGATGATTTGCTGCTGAAGTTCGATGGTTACTGGCTGTATATCCGGCGCGCCGCCCATGGTTTTCTCAGTATCCTGACGTCGGAGACGGTGAACTATCCGGCGTTGAAAATGGCCAGCAATCTGGCCCTTTCCCAGCTTGCGACGCAGATCACGACGGCCAAGCCGCTGCCGATGACGCCAGTTGCTCCGGCTCCCATGCCTGTGGCCGCGCCATCACCGGCTCCGGTTGCAGCACCTGCGCCTGCGCCCATCAAGATTGAGGCGCCCAAGCCGGTAACGAGCATTCACCGGCGTTTCTTCCGCGGCCAGCCGGTGGACTGATCATCAGTATCCTCGGTCTTTGAGGTTGTTGATAACCCTTGAGAAAATGGGCACGCAGGCGGTGTGCCCGCAGAAAATTTGACTGGTAGCGAGTGCTTCCAGTCATGCCGGACCCTAGAGACACATCGAAACCAAACTATGAAAATACTCAAACTGCTCTTATGTACAATGGCACTAGGGATGATTCCCTGGCTCGGAATGGCGGCAGATGCACCTCCGGCTGCTGAGACTGCGGCGGCGGTGACAAATGCTGTGGCTGCGGCCACTCCTGAAGCTCCTGCTGATCCCATCGCCGAACTCAAGACAGCGAGCGGTGCGTTGCGCGTCGCCATCGATACCCTTTGGGTGTTGCTGGCCGGTGCCTTGGTTTTCTTCATGAACACCGGCTTTGCATGCGTAGAGTCAGGCATGTGCCAGCAGAAGAACACGGTGAACATCCTGGCCAAGAACTTCGTTGTCTTCGCCTGCGCCTCGTTGTCCTTCTACGCCATCGGGTGGGGATTGATGTTCGGTGATGGCAATCCGTTCATGGGAACGAAAGGGCTTTTCTTCCTGAGTGGTGCGGACAACAGTCCGGCGACCTTGACGGATTACAAGGGCGACTACTCTTCGATTGGCTGGTCGGGTGTGCCTTTGCTGGCGAAGTTCTTCTTCCAGCTTGTGTTCGCCGGCACGGCGGCCACGATCGTTTCCGGTGTGGTGGCCGAGCGTATCAAGTTCAACTCGTTCGTGGTGTTCAGCTTCGTCCTTGTGGCATTCATGTATCCCATCACCGGTCACTGGATCTGGGGTGGCGGTTTCCTCGGTGCTCCGGGAGAAGGCAAGACTGGTTTCTATGATTTCGCCGGTTCCACGGTGGTTCACTCAGTCGGTGGCTGGGCGGCACTTGCCGGTGCCATTGTCCTCGGACCGCGACGCGGCAAGTTCACGGAAGATGGCAAGGTGCATCCTTTCCCGGGGCACAGTCTGGCGCTCTCCACGTTGGGTGTGTTCATCCTCTGGCTGGGCTGGTTCGGCTTCAACCCCGGTTCCGTGATGGGCATGGGCGACGGTTCAGCGGTGGCTCACGTGTTTGTGACGACCAATTCCGCGGCAGTTGCCGGCATCATCACATCCATGCTCACAGCGTGGATACTCCTCGGCAAACCTGACCTGACGATGGTGCTGAACGGCTGTCTGGCCGGCTTGGTGGCCATCACGGCTCCGTGTGCATTCGTCACCGTGCCTGCGGCCATCCTGATCGGCGCGGTCGCCGGTGTGCTGGTGGTGGTTTCGGTGCTGTTCTTCGACAAGATCAAGATTGATGATCCGGTGGGTGCTCTCTCCGTTCACTTGGTGAACGGCATCTGGGGCACGTTGGCGCTTGGTCTGCTGGCAGACAATGCCACCTCCAAGGCTGTTGCTGCCTTCGATGTCACGGGCGGTATGACGCAGTTGGGCGTGCAGCTCAAGGGTGTGGTCGCCGTCGGCGCCTTCACCTTCATCGTATCCTTCATTGTCTGGTACCTCATCAAGGCGGTCATGGGCGTCCGTGTGTCACCTGAGGAGGAACAGGAAGGTCTGGATATCGGCGAACATGGCAACGAGGCCTATCCGAACTTCGTGATGAACAACCCGAAGTAATCCGAAAGGGACTGGATCATGAAAAAGATCGAAGCAATCATCAAACCCTTCAAACTGGACGAAGTGAAGGAAGCTCTCTCCACCATCGGCGTGCAGGGCATGACGGTCACCGAAGTCAAAGGCTTCGGCCGCCAGAAGGGGCACACAGAGATCTACCGCGGGTCTGAATACACCGTGGAGTTTCTGCCCAAGATCAAACTCGAAGTCGTGCTGGCTGACAGCATGATCGCCGCCGCTGTAGAAGCGATCGTGAAAGCCGCCAAGACCGGGAAGATTGGTGATGGCAAGGTGTTCGTGATGCCCATCGACGATATCGTGCGCATCCGCACGGATGAGAAGGGTGAGCAGGCTGTTTAAGTTTGGTTAAGTGAATGCACAAAGGCCCGGACTGATGTCCGGGCCTTTTTTATTTTTGGAGTTTGGAAAAATCCCCGCCTATCATGGGCGGAAATGAAACACAGCGGACATATCGCTATTCTCGGCGCGGGCAATATGGGAACTGCCTTGGGCCATCTGCTGGCGAGCAATGGCCATGAAGTCGTGCTGTGGGATTTTTTTACGGAAGTGGTGGAGGAAATCAATTTACGCCATCGCAACAGCCGTTATCTGGATGGTGTGGAACTCAGTAAAAGGATTCGTGCGACTTCTTCGCGGATTGAGTGTGTCCAAGATGCGGCGATGTTGGTCCTCGCCATGCCTTCGGCTTTTATTGTGGATGCATTGCTGGAGGTGAAACCGGTTCTCTCTTCGAAAATACCCGTGATCAGTGCCGCCAAAGGGGTGTTGCGTGATACGCATGAA
The DNA here is from genome assembly GCA_036405135.1 of Verrucomicrobiia bacterium. Classification (NCBI taxonomy): domain Bacteria; kingdom Pseudomonadati; phylum Verrucomicrobiota; class Verrucomicrobiia; species Verrucomicrobiia bacterium. The sequence continues at coordinate 159,693 of DASWYF010000002.1, forward strand.
CCTATCTCGGAGAAAATTGCTGAGGTGGTGGCTTCAGATCAACTGACCATTCTTGGCGGACCCGCGATTGCCAATGAATTTTCTCGAGGTATGGCGACGGCGGTGATGCTGGCCTCGGTATCATCAGAACAGTGTGCGCTATGGCAGGGTGCGTTGCAGAATGATTTCTTCCGCACTTTGCCGACGCAAGATGTGACAGGGGTGTATCTGGGCGGCATCTTGAAAAACGTCTATGCCATCCTCTTGGGATATCTGGATGCGTTGGGCGGCGGGAAGAATCTGGAAGCGGCAGTGTTGAATGCGGCGCTGCGTGAAATGGCGATGCTGGCGATCGCTAAGAGTGCGCAGCGCGAAACTATTTACGGGCTGGCTGGATTGGGCGATTTGGTCGCTACTGGTTTCTCAAAAGACAGCCACAATCGCGGCTATGGCTGGAAGCTGGGATCGAATTCAGGTTTGTCTGAAACCAAGCTTTTGCCGGAAGGTGCTTGGGCAGTTCACTCCGTTTGCCTATGGGCGAATGAAGCAAAAGTGGAGGTGCCGCTGGCGTGCTTGGTCAAAGAGATCGTGGAAGGCAAACGACCGGGTTTGGCCGAGGCGCTCCGATTCATTTAGCACGTTCTGCTTAACGAAATCAGTGCTTTGATTCCGCCGGACCGCTTTCGATGTGCACGCGCTGATCGCCTTCGCCGAGCTTGCGCTTAAAGAGGCCGGTGACCATCTGATAGCATTGGAGAGCGAGCGCGGGATCGTAGCGGTGACCTTCATCGCGCAGGAAGGCGTGCTGGCCGTTGAATTCGTGCCAGGTGAAATGGATGCCCGCCTTCAACATGGATTGATAGATGAGCGCCCGGCCCTCATCCGGCACATGCGGGTCTTGGCGGCCCCAGATCATCATCATCTCGCCGCGCACTTCCTTCATGCGGTCGATGGTGTCGTCCTTCATGCCTTGACCGAGGCTGCGTTTATGGATGTCCGTAGCGTAGAAGCAGACCGTCGCTTGCACATCGGGATTCAACGCCGCGCGAAAGGCGAGGTGACCGCCGATGCAGATGCCCATCACGCCGAGATTGCCGGTGCAATGCGGATTCGCGAGCAACGCATCCAAGGCGCAGCGTGCATCAGCATCGTAGCCTGACAACGGCTTGGTGATCTTCAATTCATTGCCGCGATTCGCGCCTGCTTGGTCGTAAGGCAGAACTGTTCCAGCAGGCTCGAACTCATGATAGATCTCCGGCACGGCCACGACGAAGCCGTGTCCCGCGAGAATGGCTGCGGTGCGACGGATCGGCCCCGTTACTTGAAAGATTTCTGAGTAGAGCAAAATGCCCGGGTAACGGCCTGGTGCAGCCGGGCGGAAGATGTAGGTGCGCATCGGCCCGGTGGGCGTGATCACGTCCTCTAACTCGTTCTCGATGATCGTCATGGTGTCTCCAGCTTGGTGTGTTTTTGGCGGATTGGCTGGCAGCAACTTAAGTAACCGTCTCTCTACAGCGGGTCAACGTTTCAGTGGTTTTTACTGCGGTTTTGATGAGATTTTCGAGAGATTAAACTTTTCTTGCTCTCGATGGCCGCCATGTGGCCTTAGAGGGGGTGGCCGTTCGTCTTACGCTGCTACGTGTCGTGCCTGACGCTTCGGGCCGGTGAGCTTTTCACGCGATGGCGTGGGATGCTTTTCTTCGGAGAGATAGGGGCGCAGGAATTCTGGTTTATCTTTGCGACCGGCGCGTTGGAAGTCATGCCAGAGCGAGAGGGCCACGGCTTCAATCGGCATGGCTCGCACGGTGGTGAGGAACTCGAAGAGGAACTCCATCAAACGGGGCAGGGCGATCTGGTTCGTGCGGCCGACGCGTTGATACAGCCACTCGGTCCATTCGAGGAATGCGTGGAAGGCGGAGGGTTGCTCGTGCCAGATGAGCGGGGTGGTTTCGACGAAGTTACCACTGTTGCCCACGAGATCCCAGAAGCGGGCGAAGCGGCGCATCTTCTGCATCGTGGCGAAATCGAGGTCGCGATTCTGCAAGATCTCATACGGCGTCTGCGCGCTGTAGAGCATCGTGAACTCTTTATCGTGTCGTACGATGGGTGTGCCGCGTAGACGTTTCAGGATGCCCACTTGGATTTCTTGCGGCTTCAACGCGATGAGGCGATCGAAGCCTGCGGCGAAGCTCGCGAGCGTTTCACCGGGCAGACCCACGATGAGATCCGCGTGAATATGCACGCCGGTATGCTCGCGCAGATAGCGGAAGTTATCCGCCATCTTGTTGAAGTCCTGACGGCGGCTGATGTTCTTGCCGACTTCGGGATTGAAGGTCTGGATGCCGACTTCGAGTTGCACGCCACCGGGCGGGAACTTCGCGATGAGTTCGCGCAAGGCTTCGGGCAGGCGATCCGGCACCATCTCGAAATGGACGAAGAGGTCCGGCTGCCAGCGATCGAGGAAGAATTGGAGGATTGCCTTGCTGATGTTCAGGTTCAGGTTGAACGTGCGGTCCACGAACTTGAACTGCTTCAGCCCGCGATCTAGCAGCTTCTGGCACTCGGCGAGAATGGCTTCCAACGGCACTTGTCGCACGGGGATATCGAGTGAGGACAGGCAGAATTCACAGGTGAAGGGGCATCCGCGTGAAGCCTCTATGTAAACGATGCGATGGGCGACGTCATCTTTGTTGTAGAGCTCATAGGGCAGCTTGATCTGGCTGAAATCGGGCAGGGGAGCGGCGATGATCTTTGACGCGGGGCGTTCGCCGTTCACGAGCTTGCGGCAGAGCTTGGCGAATTCCAGATCAGCCTCGCCGGTGATGACATAATCCGCCAGCGCGACGATCTCCTGGCCTTCCGTCTCGTAGCTCACCTCGGGTCCGCCCAGCACGATGATGAGGTCTGGGCGGATGCGTTTCAGCGTGGAGATGACCTCGCGCGTCTGCACGGTGTTCCAGATATACACGCCGAAGCCGATGATCTGCAGATTCCGCGCCAGCAAGACCTCCGCGATGTCCAAGGCGCGCTGGTTGATATCGAACTCCACCAGACACGTACGCGCTTGCAGCTCACCCATATTGGCCAGCAGATAGCGCAGGCCAAAGGCAGCATGAATGTACTTCGCATTAAGCGTGGTCAGGACAATGTCGGTCATGACAGGACAGACAACATAGACGATTCAGAGGTGGAGGAGAATAGGGAAAATAACTGAGGTTAAATGATGGCTATTGCCTTCAGCTATATATTTTATCACCGTTGAATATCATGAAAGCCGAGGATTTTGGCCAAAATACAGCAGCGATACTGAAATTTAAGGAACACTTGGGGTCGTTACCTTGGTTTTCACGGATTGAAACTTCATGCACAGATGAAGAGAAGGTCGAACGCGTTAAACTGGAGTTTTTACTGGATCGTCCTGTTGCTCCTTGGGGAGATGTCATGATTGATGCGGAAACCAAAATTGAGCGGCGCATCATGGATTCTGGCAGATTGGTGCAGCAGCATCGATTGCAGAATTGGTTTGTTACGCCTTGGAGTTCTGCTCAAGTAAGTAAGGTTATGGATGTTTTATTGGAAAGGTATCCAGAGTATTACAAGGATACGTTCAGCTATGCGTATGAACGGATTGAATTTCCTGAACGATTTGTCCGGTATGCATATTTTGAATTGCTGGTAGATGACATATTTCCTCGCATAACATTCTTTCGCGATCAGCTACCTTGGTTTGAAAAGGGTTTTTGGCCCTGCGGATGGAAAGGGTGTTATCCTGAGGGGCGTCTGATTTTGCTTTGATGGGTTAGTCTGATTTTATCCCGGAGGGATAAAAGCTTGTAGCCGGTGGTTTCGCGAGGGCCGAGCGACACCACCGGACAAAGTTTCGAAAAGAGCTGCACCCCGGAGGGGTGCTAGCAAAAAGACGCTACATAAACCCTCAATCTAAATACTGCTCGTCGAATTCCACTCCAGCCTGTTTCAAAACTTCAACCAATTCTTCTCGAAACGATTTGGTCTGATGATGCTTCTCTTGGTTCGCGATATACGACTGCACTGATTCTCGGGCTGTAGGACTCACAGTGAACGCAGCATAACCTTCTTGCCATTGGAATTGCCGTTCAAGGCTTCTATCAGTTACCCAAAGGGATGAAGATTTCTTCAAGTCACGCATGAAGTCGGAGAGACAATGCGTTGGTTTGAGTGCAACGAGGAGATGAACGTGATCGGACACGCCGCCGACACCTTGAGGTGTTCCACCCAAGCCACGAACAGTACCGCCGAGGTATTCATGGAGTTTGTCGCGCCATTCTTTGGTGATGAAAGGTTCGCGGTTTTTGGTGGCGAAGATGAGGTGGTAATGAAAGCTGGTGTGGGTGGATGGCATATCTGTTCTTTTGCTGGCACCCCTCCGGGGTGCATTTCTTTTTTGATTGGTTACCGGTGGTGTCGCTCGTGCCTCGCGAAACCACCGGCTACATGCTGTAAAGCCTCCGGCTTTGGGAAAAGGGCTTTTCGTTGCGTTGTTTAATCTTAAATCATTGGGCATTGCTCATTCCTTCGTCATTCGGATTTGGTCATTCGTCATTAACACCGAGGACGAAGGACGACGACGAGTACGAGGACGATTTACTACGTCCTAAACAACACCGATTCCCGTTTGAACGCCTGCACTGCGCCGTAGAGCGCTACGCACGCATACGCGCAGCTGGAGAGGAAGGTGAGGGCGATGAGGCCCCAGTTGAAGTTCGCGGTGAGGACGTCTTTGCAGACCAGGCTCACGTTCAGGATGGGGACGAGTGCGAGTTTTGTGCTGAGGTCGAAGCCCGGCAACGTGGCCGCCACCGCCGGGATGATCACAAGGACCATCATGGGGGAGATGTAGGTCTGCGCTTCCTTGAACGTGCGGGCGAAGGTGCCGACGGCGATGAGCAGCGCGGAGAAGAACACCGCCAGCGGCAGCAGCATGATGAGCACCCACACGACACTCAGCGGGCTGACCTGAAACGCCATGAGCGGTGAGGCCTGTGGTCCCAAGCCTTTCAAGGCATTCATGGGTAGCGAGAAGGTGATGGCGAACGAGGTCACCGAGAGCAGCGTGGTGATGAGGGACACGGTGACGACGAGGAGGAACTTGCCGGCCACCAGATCATGGCGGCTGATGGGCGTGACGAGAATCGTCTCCATGGTGCCGCGTTCTTTTTCACCGGCAGTGACATCGATCGCGGGGGTCACGGCGCCGACGAAGCAGAGGAAGATGATCATGTAAGGGATCAAGCCGCCGAGGATGGAGCCGGTGACTTTCTCAGGTGGTGCGACGTTTTCCACATCGGTCTTGAAGGGTTTCAAGGTTTCGTGGGAGAGGCCTTTTTCGGCGAGGCGGGTGCCGACGACTTTATCGGAGTAATCGCGCAGCATGGCTTGCAATTGTCTCACGGCCACTTGGGACCGCACTTCGCCTTCGTAGCTGTAGATCTTCACGTGCGGGGCGTTTGTGCCGCCTTGCTTCAGGGCTTCTTCAAAGCCCGGAGGGAACTCGATGGCGGCGCGGAGCCGTTTATCGCCGATGCGTTGGCGATAGTCTTCCGTGGATTTCTCGATCTTGATGCCGGGGGCGCGCTCCAGATTCTTCGCGAGCGTGGGCGCGTGTTCCTGGCCGAAGACCATGATGCTGACGGTTTCTTTGTTCAGGCTCTTCATGGCTTTTGCGGCCACGGTGCCGAAGCCGATGGTCATGAGCGGGAAGAGCAGCAGCGGCACGATGACGGAGGAGATCAGCGTGCGCTTGTCGCGCAGGGTATCGAGCAGCTCCTTGAAATAAACGGTGCGGATGTTGTGCCAGTTCATACCTTGCCCTCCACACATTGGACGAAAATCTCTTCGAGGTCCGTCAGCCCCGTGCGTGTCTTCAATTCCGTGATGGTGCCTTCCACCAGCAGCTTCCCGTGATGGATGATGCCGATGTGGTCGCACAAGCGCTCCACCTCGCTCATGATGTGGCTGGAGAAGATGACGGTCTTGCCGCGCTCACGGCATTGCTTGATGAAGCCCACGATGGTGCGCGCGGTCATGAGGTCGAGGCCGTGCGTGGGTTCATCGAAGATCATCACTTGCGGGTCATGGACCAAGGTGCGGGCGATGGACACGCGTTGCTTCTGGCCGGTGGAGAGTTTATCGCAGCGGCGATCGGCGAATTCTTCAATCTCCAGGAGCTTCACGAGTTCAGCCACGCGATTCTTGAGCACGTTCGAGCTAAGGCCGTTGAGCTTGCCGAAGTATTCGATCGTCTCTTTCGCCGAGAGCCGGGCATAGAGCGCCGTGGCCGTGGAGAGGAAACCGATGTTCGCCCGGACCTTCTCCGGGTCCTTTGCGATGTCGAAACCGGCGACTTGGGCAGTGCCTTCGGTGGGCTTGAGCAGAGTGGCGAGGGTGCGGAGGGTTGTGGTCTTGCCAGCGCCATTGGCCCCGAGCAAACCATAGATTTGCCCCGGCTCACACCGGAAGCTAACACCATCCACCGCCCGGAAGGTTCCGCGCTTGGGGTCCTTGAACGTCTTGGCCAATCCTTGGGCTACAATCATGTTTCAGGAGGCACGTTATCGCTAAAAGGAGATAAAAACGAGCTTTTTCTGATTTTCACTATGAACGGGGCACCACAATAGGTTGTGTAATTGTGAATAACTTCCCGCTATCCATGGTGGTTTTTCCCTTGCGGGAATCCGGGAATGGCGTTTCATAGCAAGTGCCATGTACCTCAAGAATCTAACGGTCCTCGGGTTCAAGTCGTTCGCCGACAAGACGTCGCTGAACTTTCTGCCGGGCATCACGGCCATCGTGGGGCCTAACGGCTGCGGCAAGTCCAATGTGGCCGATGCCATCCGCTGGGTGCTGGGCGAGCAATCCGCCAAGGCGCTGCGCGGTGGTGAGATGGCGGACGTCATTTTCAACGGCACGGACAGCCGGAAGCCGCTCGGTATGGCGGAGGTGTCCCTGACCATCGGTGACGTGGATAAGGACCAGCTCCGGGCGGCCGGGGTGGAGATGGATTACAACGAGGTGACGGTGACCCGTCGGGTGTTCCGCGATGGTGGCAGCGAGTATTTCATCAACAAGACGAGTTGCCGTCTCAAAGACATCCAGCAGCTTTTCATGGGCACGGGTGTCGGGCGCACGAGCTACTCGATCATGGCGCAGGGCAACATCACCCAGATCTTGTCCAGCAAGCCGGAAGATCGTCGCATGGTCTTCGAGGAAGCTGCGGGCATCACGAAATTCAAGACGCAGAAGAAGGAAGCGCTGCGCAAGCTGGAGCATACGGACCAAAACCTCCTGCGCGTGGAAGACCTCATCAAAGAGGTGAAGCGCCAGATCGGCTCGCTGCAACGGCAGGCGGGCAAGGCGCGTCGCTACAAGCAGATCATGGTGGAGCTGCAACATCTGGATACGCAGCTCGCGCGGCATAATTTCGACGTCCTGCAAAACGAGATCACGGAACGCGATGAACGGTTGCGCCTGATCACGGTGGAAATCGAATCCTCCAGCTCCGGTGTGAATCGTGCGGAAGATGAATTGACGCAGTTGCGTGCGCGTCTCGCGGAACTGGAGCAAGAGATCAGCCTTTCACAACAACGCGGTTTGGAACTCAAAGGCCAGATTGATCGTCACGAGAGCCGCATCCATTTCAATGAAGAGCGGTTGCGTGAATTGGAGAACCAGAATGCGAAAGCGTTGGGTGATATCGCGCAAGCGGAAGAGCGTCGATTGATCTCCGAGCAGGAATTGAACAGCGTTACGCAACGTCTCGCGGAGACGGAAGTGAAGCTGGCGGAGCACAAGCAGACGCTGGAATCGCGCCGCGAATCGTTGCATGGCGTGGAGCAGGAGTTGATGGGCAAGCAGGAGGATATCCGCCGTAATCAGTCGGAATTGTTCTCGGCGGCGCAGGAGCTCAGCCGTGTGCGCAACCAGATCAACCAGCTCGATCTGCAGAAGCAGGGCAACATCGTGCGCCTGGAGAAATTGCACTCGGAGAAGGTGCAATTGGAAGAAGAGCGCACGCGTCTGGAAGCGCGTTTGGCGGAGTTCTCAGCGAATGCGGAAGCGGACAAGCTGAACATCCAAGTGCAGCGCGGTACGGTGGAAGAGCGGCAGGCGCGCTTGAAGGAAATCCAGCAGGAGCTGTCGCAGACTTCGCAGCAGCTTGATGGTTTGGTGCGGCAGCAGGCGGAGAAGCGTTCACGTTTGAACGTGCTGGAGCAGCTTGAGGAATCGCACGAAGGTTTCAGCGGCGGTGCGCAGGCGGCCTTGAAGCAATCGCAAGCGGTACTGGGTTCCTTGGCGGACAAGATCCGGGTGCCGGACCAATACATCAAGGCGGTGGAAACGGTTCTCGGCCAAAACCTGCAACTGGTTTTGACGGAGCAGCCGGAAGCGGCAGTACAGATCCTCGCGGACCTGAGCAATAATAAGAAGGGCAAGGCGAGCATCGCGGCGGTGAGCTTGTTGCAAGGACGGGCTTCGGCGGTAGTTGAACCGACGACTTTCACGGTGGGCACGACCTCGGTGCTGTCCATCATGGAGGTGGAGGAAGCGTTTAAGCCGTTGCTCGAATGTCTCGTAGGTCGTACGTTGATCGTCGATGACCTGAATCTGGCGACGACGGCTTATCGTGAGTGCAACGGGCGTCATGATTTTGTGACGATGACGGGTGAGTTGCTGAATGCGTATGGCGTTTATAACGGCGGCCAGACGAACGGCAACAATAACGGCAAGGCGCCGTCATCTATCCTCGGTCGTAAGAACCAGATCGCGGAATTGAAGGGGCAGCTCGCGCAGTTGCAGGAGCAGGTGAACGAGTTCAGCCGTCAACGCGGTGCGTTGCAGAGCGAGCAGACGACTTTGCAGGCGAGCTTGCAGGAAGCGCAGACGCAGTTGCGCACGCAGGAAGTTGCCATCGCGAGCCGTGAGGGTGAGTTCCGTGCGTTGCAGAATTCCATGCGCGTCTTGCTGCAAAAGACGGACACGGTGGGGTACGAGATTGATAATCTTTCCAATTCAGATCGCGAAGGAGCGGAGAAGCGTGAGGCGATGGCGGCGCGGATCGGGGAATTGGAACATCGCGAGGCGTCCTTGCAGGCGCAGCTCGCGGATATGAATTATGGCCTCGAGGGTCTGCGTCAGCAGCGTGATGTGGCGAATGCCGCATTGACCGAGGCGAAGGTCGCGATGGCGACGGATGAACAGATGCTCGCTTCCTTCCGCAATCAAGTGCGGCCTTTGCAGCAGCGCATCTCGGAGATGCAGCATCTGGCGGACACGCGCCGGAATGAGATGGGTTCCTTCCTGCAACGCAAGGAGCAGGCTGAGGTGGAGATCGCCGAGTCGCGTCAGCGTATCGAAGCGTTGCAGCATGAGCGCGCGCAGGTGAACGATCAGACCACGGAACTGGTGGGCGATCGCGACAAGCTGAACGTGGATATCGATGACCGCGAAGGCACGTTGCGGGATCAGCGTCAGCGCGTGGGTGTGTTGCAATCACAGAAGGGCACTATCGAAGTCGAGCTCGCGCAAAAAGGCATGGCGGTGCAGAACCTGCGTGAGCGCGTGCAGCAGAAGTATCAGTTGAATCTGGACGATATCCGCAGCGAATGCATCACAATCACGGACGCGAGCGAAGGCACGCCGAAGATCGAGACGCTCACACCGGAAGAGATGGCTTCACGCGGCATGGCGACGGATTGGAACCAAGTATCCGAGCAGGTTTCGATGCTGCAGAAGCGGGTGGATGAGATGGGGCCGGTGAACTTGGTGGCCATCGAGGAATACGAGGAGACGGAGCAGCGTTATCAATTCCTCACCACGCAGCACGACGATCTCGTGAATGCGAAGACGGAGTTGATGGATGTGATCAATCGCATCAACACGCAGACGCGCGAGATGTTCATCACCACGTTCAACCAGATCCGCGATAACTTCCGCGTGATGTTCACGGAGATCTTCGGCGGTGGTAAGGCGGACCTGGTGCTGGCGGATGAGGCGAATGTGCTGGAGAGCGGTATCGACATCGTGGCGCGTCCTCCGGGCAAGCAGCTCCAGAGCATCACGCTGCTGTCCGGTGGTGAGCAGACGATGACGGCGGTTTCTTTGCTCTTCTCCATCTACCAGGTGAAGCCGAGTCCGTTCTGCGTGCTGGACGAGTTGGACGCGCCGCTGGACGAATCCAACATCAACCGCTTCCTGCGTGTGCTGAAGCGGTTCCTGGATCAATCCCAGTTCGTGATCATCACGCATAACAAGCGCACGATCGGTATCGCGGATGTGCTCTACGGTGTGACGATGCAAGAGCAGGGCGTGAGCCGCATCGTGAGCGTGAAGTTCCACAAGGCGGATGAAGCCGCGAATGCGAATGGTGCTGCGGCGCCGGAGCAGGGCAAGCCGCTGGTGCCGCCGCCAGTCGGAGGAACCGTGAATGCGCAGGAGGATGCGTTGCATAAGCGGGAGGAGACGCTGGAGCTGGCGGAGTCGAAGTAGTTTGAGTTTAACAAATGCAAAAGGCCGCGCTTATGAGCGCGGCCTTTTTTTTACTCTGAGTACAAAACGACCAGATGGACGAGGTGGCTGGCGGAGTAAGCGAAAAACGCGAACAGGGAAAATCGCCACGGAGACACGAAGGACACAAAGAAGGTAATGGCCGCTGAAATCATCGCGCCCATTCTTTCGTCCCTCCGGGACTTGCTCCTCTCTTCTCTCATAACAATGGTGGGCTATTTTCTTCCGCCCTCCGGGCTGAAATGGCACGCACCGGGGCGGCCGCACTTGACGCACCAGTTTTTAATCAAAGCCACCAATTATGGGGCGTATCCCCCGATGCGCCCCAACTAGTTGCTCTGGGCAGGTGGAGCTTGCAGTCTGGTCATGACGCTCCTATAGTTTTGCCATCGTCTGGCTGACCTTCATAGCCGAGGCGCACTAATTTTAAGGAGAGAAAATGAAAAATATCGCTAAGATCACTGTATTGTTGGCCCTGATTGTGGGGGCAGGTTTAAGTTTGGCCGCTGAGCCTATCAACGGGGCTTTCGGTATCAAATTGGGCGATGTTTTGGACACTTCTGGGGTGGTGAATAAAACTGTCGCGACCGGTGGAGCGGTGAAGTATGAGGTCAAAGCAGTTTCACCGCATAAATCTTTCCAGACTTATGAGGTGGAGGTCACGGCGGGCACAAAGAAAATCCATACGATCACGGCCACGGGAAGATATCCGGGCAAGGACGCCGCGATGGGGGTCTTTAACACAGTGAAGGCGGAGCTTGAGAAAATGTATGGTCCGGCCAAGACGAACCGGCGGGAGGGGGCGGCGTTCTTTGCATCGGAACAGAAGACGGTCTCGCTCCTGGTCAATGAGACACGGGCGGCGGTGGCCTTTCTGGTGCTGACTTGCAAGGATGATAGTTTAACGCCGTTGGCCGAGAAGGAGGCGCCGGCACCAACGCCTGCACCGGTGGCCACACCTGCTCCCGCAGTGGCTGCGACCGGGGAGATCGAAGGGGCATTTGGGCTTAAGTTTGGTGAGGTCTTTAATCCCACCAAAGCGCTTGCGACCGCGAAAACGACCTCGGGAGAAGTAATGTATAAGGTGAAGCCGCCGACACCGAATGCTTACTTCGACACTTATCTGATCATGATCACGCCCGATACGAAGAGGATATTTGAGATCTGGGCGATGGGTCCGGTGCCCAGTGAATCGGAAGGCAAGATCCGGCGGGATTCGCTGGTGAAAGCGATCGAGGCGAAATACCAGACGAAGAAGAACCTGTTCGATTCGGAGTTCGCGCGCATGATGATACAGGGAGACAAGACGGTGACGGTAAAAACTTCACGCCAGCTATCTGGGGCGGGCTATCAACTGGAGCTGAGGTATAAGGATGGCGCGCTGGCCAAGGAGGGCAGGGGTGAAGCGGTGGATCGTAATATCAAGAACGTGGATAACAAAGGGTTGTGATCCACAACGGTGGTGGGTGGAATTGGCCCGCTTGAGAGCGGTTCAAAAATTACTGTAGCCGATTGTCTGGGGAGCGAAGCGGGCAGTCTTTTTGGGGGCTGGCGTCTTTTCGGCTCTGGCAGAGGGTCTTGGGAAGCTGCTCCTTCGCGAAAGCCTCGCCAGAACTCAAAAATCCGCGCCCCCTATCCGTCACATTTTTTTTGAAACGCTCTAAAAAGCGAAACTGGGAAGGAAATGGAAAAGGTTTTTCAACCGAATGGGAGCAGGCGAATGGAGGGGAAAAGTGGAGAGGGGAAACGCGAGTTACATCGATTGGGTTTTCTGGATGTTCTTGCGTGGGAAAAGGTTGGGTTTTTGATGTAAATTTTAGCGAAAAGTGGTGGTTTTCTTGAGAGATTTGTGAGATAAATGTAGATGCTGGCAGCTCGCTGCTGGTAAAGGAGAGGCTGAAAGGGAGTCTCAGGTTTCTGGTCTAATGTTTCAGGTCAGAGACGGGAAAACCCAGATAATCCTCACGCCATTGGTTCGTTGGAATCGTTTTGGCAATCCTTATGGAGCCATCATCAGATGATGGGTGTGAGTGAGAACCTTCGGGTGAGCCTTGACGAAAAAGGTCAGGGCTCGTCGGGAGCCTCGCCCTACCAATCTCTGGTAGGATATGTGGGTGTATCGGGTGTTGGATCGGGGCTCGTAAGCTGGAGGGGGAACGGGACGTCGGTGGGCGTAGGATTTTATGACCCACGGGGGAATCTCTAGTACTCACTGCGGAACCAGCCGGGTTCAGGACAGCGCCAGAGTCTGGCCTCCCTATGAGGAGGAGCCGTAGGCCAGATACAGCCACAGGGGTCGGGTGGTTTCATTGCTCTTTGACATAATTTCCTTTTAAGGAAATGCAGGGCCGAAGTTCGGCTTCCGGGTGGGAGGTGAACGCTGGGTGATTTTATATCGCTGGGCGCGCTCACTCCTCACCCCGGCCCTCTCCTCATTAAGAGGAGAGGGAGAAGAAGCGTCGTGCTTCGGCGGAAGGTGGGTGGTGTTTTCGCGAGTGCCTTGACGAAAAGAGTTAGGGCGGCGGAGCACCACCGCCCTACCAGGCTAACTGCGTTTCTTTGTGGAGTGGCTGGCGAGGGTCGGATCCGGGAGGTGTGGACTGGTGGCTAGAGTGCCGCAGAACAGGATGCTATCGCGGAGTGTCACATTGAACGGACGAGATGGGAAGGCTACTCAGGGGAACGTATGAATTATGAAGTATGAGGTATGAGAAGGTAAGCCCGTTGGTAGGCCGGTATCTTTTCGGACGTTGCTTGGTCCGGGATGATACCGGTTAACCGGGGCGCCTCCTGACGTGGTCGTCGATGAAGGCAGTGTCAGGAGGCGTCCTGAGGAAGTGATGAGTGGCTGATCACGGTTTCATCTTAGCGCGGGCGCCTTCCACGATGCGGCTCCAGTCGAAGGCTGGGCCGGGGTCGGTCTTGTTCTTCTGGATGTGGTAGTGGCCGATGAGGCCTTGGTAGGCTTCGAGTTTTTCTTCGGATAAGACGCCGGGGATGAGCTGGCCTTTTTCGTCACGCGGGTAATCGCATTTCATCTTTGGGAAGATTTTGCAGAGGGTGGCGGTGAGGCGGATGAGGGCGTCGTATTGTTCATTTGTCAGATCGTATTGATAGAGCTTGGTGCCTTGGACGATGCCGAAGACGGGTTCGTTGCGGGCTGGGCGGCCGATGAAGTTTTTCGTGAGCACGCCGCCATCGCCCAAGCGTTCGGGAATGCTGATGTAGGTTTTGCCTTCGGCATCTTGCTTATACCACGAGAGGAGGGCGCTGTTCGTTGGGGAGGTGTAGGCGCCCATGTTCGCGATCTCGATGCCGATGCTGCGGGTGTTCGAAGTGGTGGCGTGCCAGGCGCGTTCCTTGAGGTCGAGCGTCTGGTAGATGGTGCCATCGATGTCCAGCATGAAATGCACGCTCAAGCAGCGGTTATCGTGCATCACGCGGAAGCATTGACGGCAGGTGCCAGCGACATCGTAGTGATAGACGAACTGGTCCACCTTATCTTGCAAGAGTTTCAAATCCCAACCACCGCCACGGACGCGTTCGATCTCGGCATCGGTCAGACCGGCTTTGCGGAGACCGTAGCGGTTCGGGGAAGTGAGGGCGGCGACGGCGACCTTGGAGGTTTCCCAGGAGGATTGATCGAAGGGGGCGAAGCGGCGTTCCACGCGGTAGGCGTCGTAACCGTTCGGGTCCATCCAGGTAACCACCTTCGTGCCGGTGTGGAAGAGCTGGCCGGCTACTATGATCTCATCGCCAGTGCGTTTGAGCGGGGTGCCGGAACGTTTGGGCAGAGCGCAGCCGGAAAGGAAAAGTGGGAGCACGAGTGCCAGTAGGCAAAGGCGGAACGTGGCGGCGTAATTCATCTGGGCGTCATGATGGGGACAAGAGGCGGGGAGAGGCAAGCCGCTGTGTATCTGTTTTAACGGCACTGTCCAAAGAGGGTGGGGAAACGAGGGAATCCGGTACCCCTCTCCCCCTCCGAGCTCCGACAGAGTCGCGAGTTCAGGCGAAGGTGATTCAGTGTTATCTTGCTTTCCTCATCCAATGATATTTCGGTGCTGTGATTCGATGAGTTTAAGAAATCCGCTTTTGTGTTTTTTTGCGAAACGAGGCATGATGTCTTCATGCACTTGATCACTGACGAGCGTTGCACAGGCTACGAATCCTATGGGCATCCGGAACGTCCGGCACGGATCACGGATACTTTGACCAAGTTGCGCGGGCAGGAGGAACTGAAGCTCACGTGGGATAAGCCGGTAACGGTCGAGGATAAGGTCATCACGCTGGCGCACACGGAGGCGCATCTGAAACGCATCACAGAAGCGCTCTATGATTTCGATGGGGATACGCTGGCGCATAAGGGCATTGAGCAACATGCGCGGCGATCGGTGGGTGGGGCTTTGCGGGGATTGGAACTGGCGCAGAAGGGTGAGAAATCTTTCAGCCTGTTGCGTCCGCCGGGACATCACGCCACGCAGGACAAGGCGATGGGATTTTGTTACTTCAACCAGATCGCCATCGCGGCGTTGCAGGCGCAGAAGCAAGGGGTGAAGAAGGTGGCGGTGTATGATTTCGATGTGCATCACGGCAATGGCACGGAAGCGATCTTGCTGGGGAAACCGAACACGGCCTTCTACTCCATCCATCAGCATCCGTGCTATCCGGGAACGGGCACGAAGAATGTGGGAGACAATTGCTTCAACTATCCCGTAGCTCCAGATACTCCGCGTGAGCAGTGGAAGAAAGTGCTGAGCAAAGCGCTCGAAGACATGGGCAAGTTCAAGCCGGACTTGGTCTGTGTGTCTGCCGGATTTGATGCTTATGTGCATGATCCTTTAGCCCAAGGCACTTTGGAGGTGGATGATTTTTATTGGATGGGCGAGAGCATCCGCAAGCTGGGCATTCCGACGTTCAGTGTGTTGGAGGGAGGTTATAGCCGGGATTTGCCGAATCTGATCTTTGCTTACCTGAAGGGGATTGAGGGGAAGTGATAAACCACAGAATACGCGGAATACACAGAGGGGGAAAGAAGACACGAATTGCACGGATTGGCACGAATTGAGGTGCAGATCACGGATTTACGGAAGGCACTGAGGAGGAGTTTTGCAGAAGGGAGCGAAGGACGCTAAGAGGGAGGGTTTCGACTGAATCGGGATAGCCTGGTGAAGAGTGAATTTCCGGTCTGCAAGTGACCTGAAATAACCCCTTTTCAGGCGTCCGCTCCTCGCGTAGCTTACCGCGCTCTAGTTTTACGGCTTATGCCGAGTGTTTACATCAAGACTTACGGTTGCCAGATGAACGAGCGGGATAGCGAAGCGGTCGCGGCCCAGCTCGTGGCGAAGGGCTATACTCTCGCGCCGAGTGAATCGGTGGCGGATGTCATCCTGCTGAATACGTGCAGCGTGCGCGATCAGGCCGAGCAAAAGGCCATCGGCAAGATGTATAACGTGGTGGCCGAGACGCGCCGCCGTAATGCGAATGTGGTGCTGGGCTTCATGGGCTGCATGGCGCAGAGTCGTGGCAAGGAATTGATCGATCGCCTGCCGGATGTGGATTTGGTGCTGGGCACGCAGAAGTTTCATCGGGCGGCAGAATACATTGATGATCTGATTGCGGGTCGCCGCGAGAAGGTCGTGGATACGGAAGCGGAGAAGGGCAGTGAGGCGACCATCCGTGAGCATATCCTGGCGGGAAACACGGATGAAAAGCAGGTGATGTCTTTCGTGAGCATCATGCAGGGCTGCAATCAGTATTGCACCTTCTGCATCGTGCCTTACACCCGCGGCATAGAACGCAGCCGCACGATTCCGGATATCGTCGCTGAGTGCCGTGAACTCGTGGCACGAGGGGCGAAGGAAATCACATTGCTCGGGCAGATCGTGACGAGCTACGGCAAGCGCGATTATCCGGTGAAGGATGGCAAGAGCGCGTTCGTGCAACTCATCGAGGCAGTGCATGAGATCGAAGGGCTAGAGCGCATCCGCTTCACGTCACCGCATCCGAAGGGTTATGGCGATGACTTGGTGGAGGCTTATGGACGACTGCCGAAGTTGGTGGAGAGCGCGCACATTCCGTTGCAGAGCGGCAGTGATCGCGTACTGAAGCTCATGCATCGCGGTTATACGCGTGAACGTTTTCTCACGATTTTGAAGAAGCTGCGTGAGGTGAAGCCGGAGATGGGCATCACGACGGATATCATCGTGGGTTTTCCGGGTGAGACGGAGGAGGATTTTCAGGAGACGATGTCGGCGGTGCGTGAAGCGCAGTTCGATAACGCTTATTGCTTCAAGTATTCGCAGCGCAAGGACACGCCAGCAGCGGCGATGCCGGAGCAGTTGTCCGAAGAGGTCATTGAGGATCGTCATGCGCGGTTGTTGAGCTTGGTGAATGAGATCGGTGCGGCGCGTTATGCGGAGTATGTCGGGCGCACGGAGCAGATTCTTGTGCTGGGACCGAGCCGTCGCAATGCCGCGACGCTGGAAGGGCGCACGCGGAATAATCGCATCGTGATCTTTGAAGGCGATCAGCGCCACATCGGTCAGCTCATGGATGTGAGGGTGGAACGGAGCGGTCTCTTCACGCTCTACGGGAATCCGGCCATCATCAATCTGGACGAATAGATAAGGGATGAAACTTTCCACACTTTCAATTCTGCTGGGTCTTGGGATGGCGTTGCCGCAAGTGTATGCGCTCTCGAATCCCAAAGGTTTCACCACGCAGATGCGAGCGTTTCCGCGGTCCATCATGTGGGGATATCTGCTGATGGCTTTGGCGACGGGATGGTTTCTCTACAATGTGAATGCGGAGGAGATCGCGGACTTCGCGAATATCAAGCGCGGGTTGATGTTTGCGTTCGGTGCGATCGGTATTGGCACTTGCCTTTACGTCACGGATTTTCTCGCGATTCGCGGCATGGCGTTGCTCATGATGCTGCTGGCGAAGACGATCGTGGATACGGCGCGCTGGCATGAATCGGACTGGCGCTTGGTGCTGATCACATGGGCTTACGCGATGGTGGTGGGCGGCATATGGCTGACGATCTCGCCGTGGCGCGCGCGGGATTTCATCGAGTGGGGGACGGCTGATCAGAAGCGATTGAAGATTTTGAGCGGAGTCCGACTGGCGTTCGGGGGTTTATTAGTGGTGTTGGGTTTGGTGGTGTTCAAATAATTGGAGCGCCGATCTCCGAATCGGCGAGAGGTATGAATGTTATCGAGCCGGGTCGGAGACCGGCGTTCCAAGTATGCCGCGCAATCAAATCCTAGTCATACGCGGTGGGGCGATTGGTGATTTCATCGTGACGCTTCCGGTGTTTGCGGCGTTGAGGGAGATGTTTCCTGGAACGCGGATTGAAACGGTGGCTTATTCAGGCGTGGCGCAATTGGCTTTGGAAGCGGGATTGATCGATGGTTTTCGTTTGATTGAGAGTCGCCAGTTCGCGGGGTTCTTCGCCGGGAAAGGGGATTTAGATCGGGATTGGTCCACCTACTTCAACCAGTTCGGTATCATCATCAGCTATCTCTACGATCCGGACGAAAATCTGCAGACCAATATCAAGCGGGTGAGCGAGGCGCAGTTCATCCAAGGGCCGCATCGACCGGATGAAGCGCAAGCTATCCACGCAACGGATGCTTTGCTGAAGCCGTTGGAACGTCTTGCGATTTTTGGTGCAGATGCGGTGCCGAAGTTGGAGATCAAATCTGGCGAAGTGATTCCAAAAGCCTGTGGGGAAAAGTGGTTGGCTATTCATCCCGGTAGCGGTAGTGAGCGAAAGAACTGGCCGTTGGCATCGTGGGTGGAGCTTGTGCAAAAACTGTTGGCAGAAAGTTCGTGGAAAATTCTGGTGATCGGCGGTGAAGCAGATGGAGTGAAGCTGGACGCCATCCAGAAACTTCTGCCGATAGAGCGGGGGATGATAATGCGTGGTGTGCCCTTGGCTTCTGTGGCTCAAGCGTTGCGGCAGTGCGATCGGTATCTGGGGCACGATTCAGGCATCAGCCATCTAGCGGGTGCGGTGGGATTACCCAGCGTATTGTTGTGGGGACCATCGAATCAAAAGATTTGGGGGCCACGAAATGACAGGACAAAAGTCATTTCGGCAGGTGCGAATTTGGAGGCGTTGCCACTGGAGACGGTGTGGAATGCGTTACACAAAGAAAACCTGATTTAGTGCCAGAGACACGCTTGAAGGTAGATAGTATGGGTGTTTGTCTTTTAGGGGTTCACATCTCGAGCGGGAGCGCTAATTCGCTCATCGGCCAATATCCAAGCCACCCAGATCGGGCAGTGCCGACGGTACTTTTGAGAAGTTTTCGGGACACGCATTCTGCTTTGCTTTTTGGAAGTAAAATTTGTGAAAAAATTTCATGACAATCCTGAAAAAAGGATTGCGAGGGGGTGGAAAAGGATACTATTCGTAGTATGTAATTTTTACGCGACACACAATTAGTAGTGTGTCCATTGTCGGCAAGTGCTTACAGCTTGGGCTGGAAGATGATAGGGAACCGGGTGAAAATCCCGGGTGGTGGCGCCGCTGTATCGAGTGACGACTGTCCCCGCCAGAAATGGCAGCCAAAAGGTCTTTTTTGAGGCTTTTAAGGTGGGATGGAAGGACGACCTCGGAGCCAGAAGACCTGCTTGCCGACACTCATCGGGCCAGCCTACGGGCAGGCGACAGTCGCGCCAACGACTGGATGGGGGAATCGGGCTGGCCGTAAGCCATCGCGCGGGGCGTGATGCGGGCACCTGTCGTCCTCCGGTAGATAAGAGATAAATGCAGGCTGCCTTGGCGGGTGGTGTGCTGAGATTTACCGGTGAGCCGAGAGGTTCACGAGCCAGTCCCATGATCAAAGACCTTTCGTTTGAGACCGATGACATTTCGGCTTCTGAGCAGGACGCCCACGTCGTCTATCAGTTCCGCAACAAGACCTTCCGCCTGAACAAGACGAAGGCGCGTGAGCGTCTGAACGGTAAGAAGGTTATCAACGGCCTGAAGACGGCCGAACTGAACGTCCTGCCGCTCAAGTATCCCGAGGCCTACCGCATCTATAAGCAGATGAAGGCCAATCACTGGGAGCCGGACGTGATCGACATGTCCAAGGACGCTCATCAGTGGAACACGGGCGCGCTTACTCCCAAGGAACGCTGGATCATCGAGATGGGCGTGGGCTATTTCTCAGCGGCAGAAGGCATCGTGGGTGATTCTGTGCTGCACGTCATCGAGGACAACCTGACGGCGGCGGAGTTGAAGCATGCTTCCCTGCGTCAGATCGCCGAAGAGAGCATCCACATGGATTCACTCCTGCACATCATCGGCAGCTTGAACGTGGACCTGGATGAAGTGACGGCGAAGTTCAACGACATCCCGAGCATCCAGCGAAAGAATGCCTACATCACGCGGCAGATGCCGGAATTGAAGATGGGCATCGACCTGACCGTGACGGCGAACAAGCAGAAGTTCGCGAAAGCCATCTTCGGCATCTCGCAAGTGATGGAAGGGACGCAGTTCTACGCGCTCTTCGCGATGATCCTGTCCCTGCATCGTCAGAACAAGATGACGGGCATCGGCCAGATGTTCCAATACACCTTGCGCGATGAGTCGAACCACATCGCCTTGGGCCGCTACATTTTGACAGAACTGATCGAAGAGAATCAGGACATCTGGACTCCTGAATTCCGTGCTGAACTCGTCGAGTTCATGCGCGAAGGCGTGGAGTTGGAAAAGGAATTCGTGCGTGATTGCCTGCCGGAAGACCAAGTGGGCTTGAAGCAATCTGACTTCATCAATTACGTGGATTACAACGCGGACCGCCGTCTGGCTTCCTTGGGCTTGCCGACGTTGTCCAACGTGAAGACGAATCCGTTCGGCTGGCTGGATGAGGTGATCTTCCTGCGCAAGGAAAAGAACTTCTTCGAGACGCGCGTGACGGAGTATCAGACGAGCGGCAGCGTGAAGAACTCGACGGAAGACGATCTGGTTTAAGGAAAGCTATGGGAGTTCAACCAGATCATTGGATCCGCAAGATGGCCCGGGAACACGGGATGATCGAGCCGTTTGAGGACGGCTTGGTGCGGAAGAGCGATGCGGGGCCGATCATCAGTTACGGCCTGTCCAGCTACGGTTACGATTTGCGCGTGGCGAATGAATTCAAGGTGTTCACGAACGTGTATAACGCGATCGTGGACCCGAAGCATTTCGATGAGCGTTCGTTCGTGGACATCTCGGGTGATTCCTGCCTGGTGCCGCCGAACTCGTTCGCATTGGCGCGGAGCGTGGAGTATTTCCGCATCCCGCGAAATGTCATCACGCTGTGCGTGGGCAAGAGCACGTATGCGCGGTGCGGTATCATCGTGAATGTGACGCCGTTCGAGCCGGAGTGGGAAGGGCATGTGACCTTGGAAATCTCGAACACGACGCCCTTGCCGGCGCGCATCTATGCGAATGAGGGCCTGGCGCAAGTGCTGTTCCTTGCGGGTGAGGAGATTTGCGAGACGAGTTACAAAGATCGCAAAGGCAAGTATCAGGCGCAGCGAGGCATCGTAGGTCCGCGCGCTTAAAAAGATTTTAGATTTTAAAATACGAAAGCCGTTTCAGCCCTGAGAGCGGACTGGGAATTGCTTCCGTGAAACGACGTTAACGACAGAACCGAACCAGCAGCCATGAGCAACGAAACACTTGAAGCACCGACGCTGAATCTCAGCACGACCGGTGAGACGACGGGGATGCCGCAAGTCATCCGCCGTGACCTGGCCTCGGACGCCTCCGGCAAGCCCCGTGTGGTGGGCTGGATGGGGCATAAGATCGGGCAAGCCGTGCGGGCCGCCGCCGTGGCTTGCGGCGTGGATGAATCGCTCGGCGCGCATGTGCAGGCAGAGATCGAGTTCCGCCTGAAGCGTGACCGCCCGCTGTTCCTGCACATCGAGCAGTTGCAGGACATGGTGGAAGACACGCTCATGGAACTGAACCAAGGCAGGGTGGCCTTGGCCTATGCGAAGTATCGCGCGAAGCGCGCGGTGCTGCGTGAGCTGGAAGAGAACAAGGTGGGCCGTCCGGTGGATGATGGTTCCCAGTTGGAACTCGCCACGCCGGATCAATTGGTTGATCTGAAGGCGCGTCTGTCTTTCGCCCGCATCGGTCTGAAGCCGCAGTTGCCGGAAGAGGAATTGATTGCGCGCTTGCTGCGCAGTGTGTCGTTGAATCTCAGCCCGGAAGAGCGTCGTGATACGATCATCCTGAATGCGAAGTCGTTGCTGGATGCGGATTCCGATGCACGCTTCTACGCTGCGCGCGTGTTGCTGAGCTACATCTACGAAGAGACGTTGCCGTGGAAGATGGCGGATGGTCCGGCGGCGTTGAAGGAAGCGCACAAGAAGGCGTTCCTGGATTACATCCCGCACGGTATCAAGCTCGGTCGTCTCGATCCGAAGCTGGCGGAGTTCAATCTCAAGCAGTTGGCGGATGCGCTGGATCCGTTCGCGGACTTGCAGTTCGATTACATCGGCATCCAGACGCTCTATGATCGTTACCTGATCCACACCTCGGACCCGGTGACGAATCGCAAGCGCCGCCTGGAAGCGCCGCAGATCTTCTGGCTGCGCGTGGCGATGGGCCTCGCGCTCGGCGAGAAGGAACGCGAAACGCGCGCGGTGGAATTCTACAGCATCTACAAGACGCGTCGCGCGTGCAGTTCTACGCCGACTTTGTTCAATGCGGGCACGCAACGGCCGCAGCTCTCGAGCTGCTACCTGTTGTATTGCGGTGACAGCATTGAAGAGATCACGGAGACGTGGCGCCGGTTCTCGCACTTGTCCAAGTGGGCGGGTGGCCTCGGTTGCTCCTGGACGGCGATCCGCGGTGCGGGCGCACACATCCATGGCACGAACGGCGAAAGCTCGGGTGTAATCCCGTTCTTGAAGGTGTCGAATGATATCGCCATCGCGGTGAACCAAGGTGGCAAGCGTCCGGGTGCGTTGTGCTCTTATTTGGAATTGTGGCACGCTGATATCGAGGACTTCCTCGACCTGCGCAAGGAGACAGGTGATGACCGTCGCCGCACGCATAACATGAACACGGCGCATTGGATTCCCGATGTGTTCATGAAACGTCTCAAGATGATTTCTGACGGCAAATTGCCGAAGGATGCGACGTGGACGCTCTTCCGCACGAACGAAGTGCGCGATTTGCCGGAGCTGTTCGGCCAGGCGTTCGAGCAGCGTTACGAACAGTATGAGCGCATGGTGGATGAGGGCATCATCTGGGGCCGCAAGGTCCGTATCTTGCAGCTCTGGAAACGCATGTTGGAAATGCTCTTCGAGACCGGTCATCCGTGGCTCACGTGGAAAGACCCGGCGAACGTGCGTAACCCGCAAGATCATTGCGGCGTGATCCATAACTCGAACCTGTGCACAGAGATCGAGTTGAACACGAGCAAGGACGAAGTGGCGGTGTGCAATCTCGCGAGCGTGAATCTGGCGTCGCATTTGTTGCCGGATGGCAAGCTGGATCATAAGAAGCTGCAGGAGACGATCCGCGTGGTGATGCGGATGTTGGATAACGTCATCGACATCAACTTCTACCCCGTGGAAGCGGCGGCGAACTCGAACTTGCGCCATCGTCCGGTGGGCTTGGGCGTGATGGGCATGCAGGATGCGCTCTATGACAAGCATGTCCCGTTCGATACGCCGGAAGCCGTGGCGTTCAACGACGAGGCGATGGAAGCGATCGCTTACTACGCTTACACGGCCTCGACGGAGTTGGCAGCGGAGAAGGGCGTTTACAGCACATATAAAGGATCCAAGTGGGATCGTGGTCTGTTGCCGCTCGATACGTTGAATCTGCTGGAGAAGGAACGTGGTGTGCCGATTCCGACGGATCGCACGTCCCGTCTGCCGTGGGACAAGCTGCGCGAGCAGATCAAGAAGCATGGTATGCGGAACTCGAACTGTCTGGCCATCGCGCCGACGGCGACGATCTCCAACATCATGGGCTGCACGCCGTGCATCGAGCCGACGTACAAGCACATCCATACGAAGTCGAACCTGAGCGGTGAATTCATCCGCACGAATGATTATCTCATCCGCGATCTGCAGAAGCTCGGCCTGTGGGATGAGCAAATGCTGGCGGACTTGAAATACTTCGATGGCAGCGTGCAAGGCATCGAGCGTATCCCGGCGGACTTGCGTCGCCTGCACAAGACGGCGTTCGAGATCGCTCCGACGTGGATTCTGCAATGCGCCGCGGTGCGCCAGAAGTGGATCGACCAGGCGCAGAGCACGAACCTCTGGCTCGCCGAGCCGGATGCGCGTGCCGCGAGCTTCATGTATCGCGAAGCGTGGGAACGTGGTTTGAAGACGACGTATTATCTCCGCACGCTGAATAAAAGCGCGATCGACAGCGCGAACCGTGATCGCAAACCGGCGGCAGCGGAAGAGCCGGTGAAGGCGCGCAAGGAAGCGACGGAATCGGAGAAGCTGGCGTGCTCGATCGAGGCGATGCGGAATGGCGGGACGTGCGAATCTTGCCAGTAAGCAGAGTTTGAAAACAGAGAACGGCCGGGATGAAAATCCCGGCCGTTTTTTAATGAATAGAGGAATTGGAAGCGTGAGCAGTGAACTTTTTGAGCGGTTTTCTTTGCCGTTGTGCCCGCTGCGGCTGGTTCCCTCAGAGGGAACACAGCCGCGGTCCAAGGACTAAGCATTCAGTAAGTCATCTAAATCTAACGGGGCGGTGATCATGGCGAGTTCGCCATTGGTTGTGCGGGGCCATTCGGGTTCGGGGCGGTCCCAGTAGAGTTCCACGCCGTTTTGATCGGGGTCGCGGAGGTAGAGGGCTTCGCTGACGCCGTGATCGGAGGCGCCATCAAGTTCGATGCCGGCATTGAACACACGGCGAAGGGCATCGGCGAGCGTGGCGCGAGTGGGATAGAGGATGGCCAGATGATAGAGGCCGGTGGTGCCTTGAGCGGGTGGCTTGCCACCGAGGCTTTCCCAAGTGTTCAGGCCGATGTGGTGATGATAACCGCCGGCGGAGATGAAGGCAGCTTGGCGGCCATAGCGTTGGGTGAGTTGGAAGCCGAGCACGCCGCAGTAGAAATTCAGGGCACGATCGAGGTCGGCGACTTTCAAATGCACGTGGCCGATGCGGACACCGGGGTGGATGACTGGAGCGGTCATGAGGGAACAGTAGCAGATTTTCCTCCCTGCGTCTGCCAGTAAGGATTAACGTCACCCTGCATGGCTGAAATCGGCAAACGTAATCTGGTCTCCATCGTTCGGGAATCGGCGCCGGGGCTTTATCTCGATGGCGGTGAACATGGGGAGATACTTTTGCCACGCCGTTACATCCCGCGTGACATCGCACCGAAGGACAAGCTGAGCGTTTTCATTTATCGCGATTCAGAGGACCGACTGGTCGCGACGACGGAGGTGCCGCACGCAGAGGTGGGACAGTTCGCGGCGATGCAGGTGGTGAGCATCAATCGCAATGTAGGCGCGTTTTTGGATTGGGGTTTGCCGAAGGATTTGTTGCTGCCGTTTCGTGAGCAAGAGAAGCCGCTACGCATCGGGCAATGGGTGGTGGTGTGCGTGGTGCTGGATTCGAAGACGGATCGCATCGTGGCGAGTGCGCGATTGGGGCGGCATTTGAGCAAGGAAGCGCCGGGGTATCGCGATGGGCAGCCGGTGGAAATGCTCATCACGAGTGAGACAGAGCTGGGGTATAATGCGATCGTGGAGAATTCGCATCGCGGGCTGCTCTACAAAGATAACCTGACGAACCCGTTGGAGATCGGGCAGCGCATCAATGGATTCATCCGCACGATCAGAGATGGTGGGAAGATTGATCTGAGCTTGGATCAATCGGGGTATCAACGCGTGGTATCAGTGACTGGGAAAATCATTGAGGCATTGCAGCGGCATAATGGGCATCTGGCGTTTGATGATGATAGTTCGCCGGAATCCATCAGGCAGATGTTCGGGGTGAGCAAGAAGGCGTTCAAGCAGGCGCTGGGCACGCTGTATAAGCATCGGCGGATACGGTTCAAGCATCCGGGAATCGAGTTGTTGGATAATTCCGCTTGGCAGCCTGGGAATGACGAATGACCAAGCTCCAATGACGAAGGAATGACCAATGTCCAATGACTAGTCAAAACCGCACTCATCGAAAATTTGTCATTGCTCAATCCTTCGTCATTTGTAATTCCGCTCGCATGCGGTTTTTGGCGGGAAATGACGTATCTTGTTCATAGTGGAGGGTTTGCTGGGGTTTTGGAGGGTTGCGCTTGAGGGGAGGGTGAGGTTAGCCGCCAAATTGAACTCATTTTCAGGCTTCCATTTTGGCGTGCGGCTCCTAAAGTCGTGCGCTTAATTTTTAGATAAACTGAAGAAATAGAATATGGGTGCAGATACCTCTGTAGCACAAGCCGTAGTGGCCCCGCCACTGAAACCGCAGACCATCAAGTCCAAGCTGGCTCCCACGCCCGCGCAGGCGCCGAAGTATTTCGTGACGCTGAAAAGCGTTACGGGACAGGACGTTATCGCGGGTGACCCCCGTGCCACGCGCGCTTTGGTCGCGCTGATGGATGTGCACGCCGTGGTCGGTGGTGCGGCCTGCCATTGGGGCGGTCCCGCTGCTTTCGCGGAGATCAATTCCGCCATCCACGCCCTCATGTTCTCGGTGAAGGGTCGTCAGTGGCATGAAGCCTACAATTTCGTAAACGATGCCGGTCACGCGGAAAACGGTCTGTATGCTCTCCGCGCGAACTACGGTTTCGATGGCATGACGCTGGACAGCTTGAAGGGTTTCCGTGGCATCCACAGCAAGCTCACGGGTCACGGTGAATCCCATATCAATCCGGAAGGCGTGCTGATGAGCAATGGTCCGCTCAGCTCCGCTTTGCCGCAGGCGCAAGGTCTCGCGCTGGCTGACAAGGTGATCGGCAACGACCGCATCACGATCATCACGGTGTCTGACGGTGCCTCGATGGAAGGTGAAGCGAAGGAAGCGTTCGCCGCGATCCCGGGTCTCGCTGCCAAGGGTAAGGTGAATCCGTTTGTGATGATCATTTCCGATAACGACACGAAGCTCTCGGGCCGTATCTCGAAGGATTCCTTCTCCATGCAGCCGACCTTTGAGGCGATGGATGATCTCGGCTGGAAAGTCATCAAGATCGAGCAGGGCAATGATCTGCAAGTGGTGTTCAACGCCTTGGAAAAGGCTGTCGCTGAAGCGACGGCGAATCCGAAGCAGCCGGTGTGCTTGTGGCTCAAGACGGTGAAGGGCTACGGCATCAAGGCCACGGTGGAAAACTCCGCCGGTGGTCATGGCTTCCCGCTCGCGAATGGCGAGAAGATCGGTGACTGGTTGACGGAGCTCTACACCGGTGCGCTGGCTCCGGAAGATCTGACGAGCTGGGGCAAGACGCTCCGTGCGGATTGGGAAAAGGCTGAAGCCGCCAAGAAGGCGAAGGCTGAAGCAGCAGCGGCGAATCCGCCTGCGGCTCCGGTCGCTCCGGCCGTGAAGAAGGACAAGATCCAAGCGGGTCTGGCCAAGGCTGCCATCAAGGCTGCGGTGGATGGTTACCCGGTTTATTCTGTTTCCTGCGACGTGCAAGGTTCCACCGGCATCGCGCCGTTCCAGAAGACGTTCCCAGAACGTTTCGTGGAAGTGGGTATCGCCGAGGCGAACATGGTGAGCGTGGGCGCGGGCTTCTCCAAGATGGGCTTCATCCCCATCGTGGATACGTTCGGCCAGTTCGGTGTGACGAAGGGCAACCTGCCTTTGACCATGGCGGCGCTTTCGCAATCGCCGGTCATCGCGATGTTCTCGCACGTCGGTTTCCAAGACGCCGCGGACGGTGCTTCGCACCAGGCCACGACGTATTTCGCGGCGGTCTCCGCCATCCCGCACACGGTCGTGATCGCGCCGTCCTGCTCGGACGAAGCGGAAGCGCTCATGTATGCGGCGATCAAGAATATCGCTGACGATCGCGCGGCTGGTAAAGACGGCGAATCCGCCATCTTCTTCGTGGGTCGTGAGAACTATCCGCTCTACTGGGTGGAAGGCTCGAAGTATCAATGGGGCAAGGCGCAAGTCATCTCCCAAGGCTCGGACGTGGTGCTCATCGGCTGCGGTCCGCTCCTGAACAAGGCGATCGAAGCGGCGAAGAAATTGAAGGCCAAGGGCATCAACGCCACGGTCATCAATAACCCGTTCGTGAACCTCGTGGATCTCGAAACCATCGGTGCCGCCGTGAAGGCCGCAAATGGCCGTTTGGTCACCATTGAAGATCATCAGATCGTCGGCGGCATGGGCGCGCAAGTCTCGCACGCACTCTCGAACGCGGGCATCGCGCATCGCGTGAAGACGCTGGGCATCCACGGTGAGTTCGGTCAATCCGCCTACCTCGCGGAAGAGCTCTACGTGAAGCACGGCCTGACCGCGGACAAGATGGTGGAAGCGGCGGAAGCGCTGATGAAGTAAGCTGGCGCAAAATAATTAAACGAGAAACCCCGCGTTCATCACGAACGCGGGGTTTTGTTTTTCGTTGAGGAAAATTTAGACCGTCTCTTTCTGCCCATATTCCGGCACGATCACCTCCGCACCTGGCTTCAATTTCTTCAATGTTTCACGGAAAGGCATGGCTTGCTCTTCCTCACCGTGGACGACGAAGATCTTTTTGATATTTCCAGTGACCTTTTGGACGTAACTCTTCAATTCATTACGATCGGCGTGACCGGAGAAGGAATCAACCGCCTCAATACGGGCACGAACCTGATGCGGTTCACCGAAGATATTGACCGGGGTTTTACCGGAGCGAATCTGAGCGCCCAAGGTATGTTCAGCACAATAGCCGATGAATAGTACCAACGTGGAAGGATCGCCGATGTGATTCTTCAGATGATGCCGCACGCGACCCGCTTCGCACATGCCGGAAGCGCTGATGATGATGGCGGGTTCCTTGAGCTCGTTCAGTTTCATCGATTGAGCGACCTCACGCAGGTAGGTGAGGTTTTCCATGCCGAAGGGATTCGCCTTTGTGCGTAGGAATTCATAAGTCTTTTGATTGAAGCACTCAGGATGGAGGCGGTAAATCTCGGTGGCATTTACGCTCAGGGGGCTGTCTACGAAGATGGGGATGCTCGGCAGCTGGCCTGCTTCATGAAGTTGGTTCAGTGCGTAAACGATGTCTTGAGTGCGGCCCACTGAGAAGGCGGGAATAATGATTTTGCCACGTTTTTCGACAGTTTCTTTTACGAGCGTCAAGACCTTCTCGTAGCTGCCTGATTTGGCGACGTGGTCGCGGTTTCCATAAGTGCTTTCGATCTGCAGAAAGTCCACATTCTCCACGGGCTCAGGATCGCGAAGAATGTCGTCGCCGCCGCGGCCGACGTCCCCGGAGAAGAGGTAGCGGAATTTGCGGCCGTTCTCGCGGATGTCCAATACGACTTGCGCGGAGCCGAGGATGTGGCCGGCGTCTTTGAAGGTGAGGGTCACGCCGTCTCCGATGGGCATGGGACGGTCATAGTTGAACGAGACGAACTGGCGCGTGGCCATCTCGGCATCTTCGATCGAGTAGAGTGGTTCTACGGCAGGCAGACCTTTCTTGGCGCGTTGCTTGGAGACGAATTGAGCGTCCGCTTGTTGGATCTTGGCAGAATCGGCGAGCATGATGCTCGCGAGATCGCGTGTGGCGTAGGTGCAATAGATATTCCCGCGAAAACCTTGGCGGCAAAGGTTCGGGAAATTGCCGCAGTGATCGATGTGGGCGTGACTGAGGATGGCGCAGTCAATTTTTGTGGGATCAAACTTGAAGCAGCAGTTCCGGGAGGTCGTTTCTTCGCGATGGCCTTGGAAAAGGCCGCATTCGAGGAGGATGCGTTGTCCGTTCACCTCCAAAAGGAACTGAGAGCCGGTGGTGGTACGGGTGGCCCCGAGGAACTGGATTTGCATGGGGAGAGGATGAAAAGATGGAGAGGGAGTTTCAAGTTTTCAGTGTTCAGTTTTCAGCAAGAAAGGAAGTCTCATGTTTCAGGTCTAAAGTTTCACGTCGGTGCACCTTGGTAGCTGTGGTGATAGATAAGCGAATGGGAAGTCGAGGACGACGACGAGAACGAGGACGATTACGACTTGGGTGCCAAGGAAGCATAGGGGTTGTTCTCTGCGCTTAGTTTCGGCAGAGTGTGGGCAGCACAACGAACATGGCTACGCCTAAAGAATTGCCGGGATTGAGGGTCACTGTGGACAAGGTGGTTTATACGCAGCATCCATCAGCGCCGCCGGATAGGCCACATTGTTTTGTCTATTTCGTCACCATCCATAATGACAGCGAGCGCGTGGTGACGATCCAGCGTCGCAAGTGGGTGATCAAGGATGACACGAACGATATGGTGATCGTGGAAGGAGATGGCGTGGTGGGGCAGACGCCGACGATCATTCCAGGGGATGAATTTTCTTATAACAGTTTTCACCTGATGGCGGGGCGACATGCCGTGGCCGAGGGGGCGTATCTGGGGCAGGATGAAGAGGGGAATGCAGTGGTGGTGAAGATACCGAAGTTTGAGATGCAGGTGCCGAAGATCAAGGGTGGGGACGAGGGGAAGATGTGGGCTTGAGGGAAAAGGAAATCTAAATCGAGGACGACGACGAGAACGAGGACGATTACGAAAGGTTTATTTCCACCTACTCATCTCGGCGGCTTCGAACTTAACGGTGGCGGAAGGTGATGCGGGCTTTGCTGAGGTCGTAGGGGGACATCTCGACGTTCACTTTATCGCCGACGCTGATGCGGATGAAGTTCTTGCGCATCTTGCCGGAGATGTGGGCGAGGACCTCGTGGCCAGTCTGGAGTGCGACGCGAAACATGGTTCCCGGTAACACCTGGGTGACCGTGCCTTCGATTTCAATGGGCTCTTCTTTTGGCATGCAAAAGCTCAGTAAAAGCGATCAACTGGTCGATAATTGGAAGGGAAAACGGTTGAAAATCAAGCCCTTTTGAGGTTTTAGCGGTAGGCAAAATGGGTAGGGGTTTTAGCCACTGATCAAACACGGAAGGAACACGGATCAATGACCACGGAGTCAATGAGGGCGCGGAGAGAAATTACTTCGAGGTGGTTGCCTTTGTTCGGTTGCCCGAATTTTCTTCATGGTCAGGGTGTCGCCTTTGAGTTCGGAAATGGTCCAGCCGTGATTTTTGTAAAAAGTGTAGGCGCGTTTTGTTTGATCAGAGTAAGTCCAGAGCCATAGTTCGGTCCAACCGAGGGACCAGAGGGCAGGATGAGAGCCGGAAACAGTTCATTTTGTGTGAACGTATTGGAACGTAATGGAACGCATGGTTAGGAGGAATTCAGGGAAGATGGCAGGATGAGGGCGTGAAAAAGGGGATGAAGAATTGGGAATGGAGAAGGAAGAAATGGGACAGCAAGATGCATTTTGTCTCCATATAGCTCATATAGTGCAGGTAGTGCTAACGGGCAGAGAGGTTTTCTGGGAAGGTGGAGGCGTGGAAAGATTTATGGGAAACATCGAACATCGAACGCCCAACATCGAACATCGAGAGTTGGGAGCTAGAGCCGACTCACGTCGGCTGAGTGGGGGTCCGCCTTGTTACCTTGGCGGCTACGGTAAGGGAGCGCCCCGACCTGACGGCACGGGGTTCAGGACGAAGGGCGATTACGATATTGTAGGGATGGGGTGTTCAGTAGATGCTGCGCGGGTTTTTGAGAGATGACATGAGTGAATTAGCGGACATCATTGTGGTGGGTGGCGGCTTGGTGGGCCTGGGCACTGCTTTGCGGTTGTGCGAGGCGAATCCGGGGAAGCGCGTGCGTGTCTTGGAGAAGGAGGCGGGCGTGGGGCGGCATCAGAGCACGCATAATAGCGGGGTGTTGCATTGCGGGCTGTATTACAAGCCGGGCTCGATCAAGGCGCGCATGGCGGTGAATGGCATCCGCGAGATGACGGCGTTCTGCCAGCAGCACGGTATCAAGCATGAGATCTGCGGGAAGTTGGTGGTGGCGACGGATGCGGCGGAGGTGGAGCGGTTGAAGGAATTGGAGAGTCGCGGCACGAAGAACGGACTCGAAGGGTTGCGCTGGTTGAGCGCGGAGGAGATGCGGGAGATCGAGCCGAACGTGGCGGGTCTCGCGGCCTTGCGCGTGCCGCAAGAAGGTATCGTGGATTACGCCGGTGTGTGCGCGGCGATGGTGAAAGAGATTTCACGTCACGGTGGGCAAGTGGTGACGGGGGCGAAGGTGGAGGCGTTGCAGTTTCATCACGGTGAGTGGGTGGCGTTGACGGCAGCGGGGACGTTCCGGAGCAAGTTCCTGGTGAATTGCGCGGGGCTGCATTCAGATCGCGTATGCGAGCTGGCGGGCGCGGAGC
This sequence comes from Verrucomicrobiia bacterium, assembly GCA_036405135.1. Taxonomy (NCBI): domain Bacteria; kingdom Pseudomonadati; phylum Verrucomicrobiota; class Verrucomicrobiia; species Verrucomicrobiia bacterium. The sequence continues at coordinate 191,596 of DASWYF010000002.1, forward strand.
GGGAGGTGCGGATCGTGCCGTTCCGCGGGGAGTATTTTCAACTGCGGAAGGACCGGGAGCATCTGGTGAAGCATTTGATCTATCCGGTGCCGGACCCGAAGTTTCCCTTCCTCGGGGTGCATTTCACGCGGATGATCCATGGTGGCGTGGAAGCGGGGCCGAATGCGGTGCTGGCCTTCTCCCGCGAGGGGTATCGGAAACAAGATATCAATGTGGAAGACTTGGCGGATGCGCTGACATTTGGCGGTTTGTGGAAGTTCATGGCGCAGTATCCGAGCATGTGTTGGGATGAGATACAGCGCTCTTTCAGCAAGCAATTGTTCTGCGAATCGTTGCAGCGATTGGTGCCTGCGGTGCAAGTGGATGACTTGGAGCCGGGCGGAGCCGGGGTGCGAGCGCAGGCGATGGCGGATGATGGCACGCTCGTCCAAGATTTCTCGCTGGTGTGTAAAAATCAGGCAGTTCACGTGCTGAATGCGCCGAGTCCGGGGGCGACGGCGTCTCTGGCAATCGGCGGGGAGATTGCAAATCTGGTTGCCAATGGCTACCCGCGCTAGTTACTTAACGAACAACACTTATGAAGATTCTTATCACGGGCGGTGCCGGTTATCTCGGTTCGATCATTGTGCCGACACTTTTGGCGCAGGGGCATGAGGTGACGGTGGTGGATAATTTTTACTTCGGGCAGAACAGTCTCTTGGATTGCTGCCACTACGATACGTTCAAGGTGGTGCGCGGTGATGCGCGCGAGGAATCGGTAATCAAGCCGCTGGTGGCGAAGGCCGATGTGATCATTCCGTTGGCCGCACTCGTGGGTGTGCCGCTGTGCAATACGGACCAGATCGCGACGATGTCAACGAACCAGACCGCGGTGGAGATGATCTGCAAGCTGGCGAGCAAGGAGCAATGGGTGATCATGCCGGTGACGAACAGCGGTTACGGCATCGGCGAGAAGGGCAAGCATTGCACGGAAGATTCTCCGCTGCGCCCGCTCTCCACGTATGGCGTGACGAAGGTGAAGGCGGAAGAAGCCGTCCTCAGCCGCGAGAACAGCATCAGCTTCCGTCTGGCGACGGTGTTCGGTGCCGCGCCGCGTATGCGTCTCGATCTGCTGGTGAATGATTTCGTGTATCGCGCAGTGCATGATCGCGCGGTGGTGATCTTCGAGGGTCACTTCAAGCGTAACTACATCCACATCCGCGACGTGGCGAAAGCGTTCACGCATGGTCTGGCGAATTTTGAATCGATGAAGGGCAAGGCTTACAACGTCGGTCTGGATGATGCGAATCTTTCCAAGCTGGAGCTGTGCGCGGTGATCCAGAAGCATTTGCCGAAGTTCGTGTATATCGAAGCACCGATCGGTGAGGACCCGGACAAGCGCGATTACATCGTGTCGAACGCACGCATCGCGGCGACGGGTTACAAGCCGGACTGGGACTTGGATCGCGGCATCGTGGAATTGATGAAGACTTACACCATCATCCGGAACACGATCTACTCGAACGTGTAACGGAGAAGGAAGCGTGTGGGGTTGCAAGCATCAGAGATCGCGGCGGTGGTTCTGGCGGGGGGATTTGGCACGCGCATCCGGCATTTGCTGGCGGACCTGCCGAAGCCGATGGCGCCGGTGGCGGACAAGCCCTTCGTGGAATGGGTGGTCCGCTACTTGAAACGGCAAGGCATCACGCGCATCGGCCTCTCGACGGGCTATCTGGGTGATACGATCGAAGCGCATTTCGCGACGCAGCCGGTGAGCGGTGTGGAAACGAAATGCGTGCGGGAAACCGATCCGCTGGGAACCGCGGGCGGTTTCTGGCAAACGGCGCAAGGAACCGGTTGGACGCCCAAAGCGTGGCTGGTGCTGAATGGAGATTCGCTCGCGCTGGCGGAGTTGGCTCCACTGTGGAGTGCGGTGGGTGAAGGCGATGCGGGAGGTTTGCTCGGCCTACAAATGGACGATGCGGCGCGTTATGGCACGCTCAAGGTGAACGAGGCCAAACAACTCGTGAGCTTTGAAGAGAAGCGACCGGGCGCGGGCTTGATCAATGCGGGTGTGTATCTCCTGCGGCATGAAGTGCTGGCGGGTTTTCCGGCGCAACGGCCGTTGAGCTTCGAGCGCGATGTGTTTGGGGGCTTGTTGAAAGAGAGCAAGAGCTTGCGGGTGGTGGAGGCGGAGTGTGAGTTCTTGGATATTGGCACTCCCGAGACATTGCCGCAGGCGACGGAGTTTGTGCGCGCGAATGAGAGGTGGTTCGCATGAGCACCCCGAGCTTGCCACCATGGTCGTTATCCGCGCACTCTGGGGCCATGATCACCTTGGCCGATGGCATGTTCGCGCCGCGTCCGCTGAGCGCCATCACGCGGCAGCGGTTTGGTGTGGGTGTGATTGTCGAAGATATGCAAGGTCGTATTCTACTGGAGCAACGGCGTGATTGCGGGCTGTGGGGTTTGTGCGGTGGGGCGTTGGATTTGGGCGAATCTTTTGAAGCGGCGGCTGTGCGTGAGGTGAAGGAAGAGACGGGCTTGGATGTCGAAGTCATCCGCTTGCAAGGCGTCTATTCCGGGCCGCAATATCGCATCGTGTATTTCGCGGATAATGGCGATGTGACGCAGAAGCTGGATGTGGTTTTGATCGCGCGCATCAAGGGTGGTAGCTTGGTGAAAAGCCATGAGAGCGAGACGCTTGAATTTTATACGCGCGAGACTTTGCCAGCTTGGGAACAAATGGTGCCGCCTGTCTGGGAGCCGTTGAAAGATTATCTCGCGAACAAAACTGGAGTGATTGCCTAGTATATGATCATCAGCCGCACACCATTTCGTATCTCGTTCTTCGGCGGGGGCACGGATTATCCGCTGTGGTATCGCGAGCATGGCGGCGCGGTTTTGGGCGCTACGATCAACAAGTATTGCTACCTGACGGTGCGCTATCTGCCGCCGTTCTTCGAGCACCGCATCCGCGTGGTGTATTCGAAGATTGAAGACTGCAAGACGATTGATGAGATCGTGCATCCTTCGGCGCGTGAGACGTTACGTTTTCTGGAACTGCATCGCGGAGTGGAAATCCACCATGATGGTGATTTGCCGGGGCGCAGCGGTATGGGCTCCAGTTCGGCGTTCACGGTGGGATTGTTGCACGCGTTGTATGCTTTGAAGGGTAGAATGGTCGGCAAGAAACAACTCGCCGAAGAGAGCATTAGAATCGAGCAAGAGATCTTGAAGGAGACGGTGGGTTCGCAAGACCAAGTGGCGGCGGCTTACGGTGGGTTCAATCAGATCACATTCAATCGCAATGACGAGTTCTCGGTGAAGCCGGTGACCTTGGCGACGGAGCGGTTGGTGGAGTTGAACAAGCATCTGCTGCTCTTCTACACGGGTATCAAACGCACGGCCTCGAGCGTGGCGTCGTCCTATGTGACGGACATGGGGAAGAAAACGGCGGTGCTGCATCGCATGCGTGAGATGGTGGATGAGAGCGCGGGGATCTTAAGCGGGAAAGGGGACTTGGACCCGTTCGGCCATCTGCTTCATGAAGCGTGGCAGGCGAAACGGAGCTTGGGCGATAAGATATCCAATGACCGCGTGGACCAGCTTTATGTGGAAGCGCGGGAAGCGGGGGCTTTGGGCGGCAAGCTTTTGGGCGCAGGCGGGGGTGGTTTCCTGCTGCTCTTCGCGCCGCCGGAGACGCATGCGAAGATCCGGGAGAAGCTGTGCCGGCTCATCCATGTGCCGTTCGAGTTCGAGTTCTCGGGCAGCCAGATCATTTTCTTCGATCCGCAGGAAGATTTCTCAGAGCAGGAGAAGCATCGCTCGAGCCAGCAGATTGATGCGTTCGAGGAATTGACCTAAGGGAGGGGGACAGTTACGTTCACCGGACCGTTTTTAAGCGGCCAATCGTGAGATTGGCAGGCAAATTGCACTCTTTTACGGTGCGACAGAGACAGGTTGTTGATGATTACGAAGCTGACGGCTGAAGAATTGGTCCAGTTTGAGACTGAGATCGCGAATACCTTCAATCAAGGTAAGATACGCGCTCCCATCCACTTATACTCGGGTAACGAGGAGAAAATGATCGAGATTTTCCGCGATGTGAAAGCGGACGATTGGGTCATGTGCTCTTGGCGCAGTCATTACCAATGTCTTCTCAAAGGCGTGCCGCCAGAGAAAGTGCGGGCGGAGATTCTCGCCGGTCACTCCATCACCTTGTGCTTCCCGGAGCAGCGTATCGTGTCCTCAGCCATCGTGGGTGGCATTGTGCCAATCGCGGTGGGTATCGCCATGGGCATCAAACGGCAGGGCGGCACGAACATGGTCCACTGCTTCATGGGCGAGATGACGGCGGAGACGGGTATCGCGCATGAATCGGTGAAGTATGCGATCAACCACGAATTGCCCATCCGGTTCATCGTGGAAGACAATGGCAAGTCCGTCTGCACGGACACGCGCGAGGCGTGGAACCAGAAGGTGCTGAGCTACGAGACGCCGACGCATCCCTCCATCATCTCTTACAAATATCAAACGAAGTATCCGCATGCCGGTGCAGGTGTCCGCGTGCAATTCTAAGCGAGCCAAGTATGAAATATTTTGACGAATTGAGCCGCTCGATGGAAATGCTGGGACGCGATCCCCGCACGATTTTCATGGGCCAGGCGGTGGCTTGCCCCGGAACGGGCATGACGAACACGCTGAAGAACGTGCCGCGTGAAAAGTTGCTGGAATTGCCTGTCGCCGAAGAGATGCAGATGGGCATGTCCACGGGCATGGCACTCTCGGGCCTCGTGCCAGTGAGCATCTATCCGCGCTGGAACTTCCTGTTGCTGGCGGTGAACCAGATCGTGGGTCACCTCGATAAGATGTCCGCAATGTCTGACGGCGGATATAAGCCGAAGGTTATCATCCGCACCGGAATTGGCTCGGAGCGTCCGCTGCATCCACAGTTCCAGCACGTCGGTGATTTCACGGAAGCGTTCAAGCTGATGTGCACGACGATTGAGGTCATCCGTCTGGATGAGCCGCAGGATATTTATCCCGCTTACGAGAAGGCGCTGAACCGTACGGACGGCCGCAGCACGTTGATCGTGGAATACGGCGATTACTACAACGAGAAATAAGGGTTATCCACTGTGACTGTGCCGAATCTCAAATGGCCGTTGATGGCCAATAACATTCCCCGCAGCGACCTCGACACGCTGATCAAGTTCCTGCAACAGGATGATCCGATCCTGACGCAATCCACGAACGTCCGCGCCTTCGAGAAAGAATGGTCCGAGTGGCTCGGCTGTAAGTACAGCGTGTTCGTGAATTCCGGCGCCTCGGCGAACGGCATCACGATGGCGGCCTTGCGCGAACTCTATGGTCCGGGCGAGGTCATCGTGCCGACGCTCACGTGGGTTTCGGACATCGCGTCTGTATTGCAAGCGGGTCTGACGCCGGTATTCGTGGACATCGATAACAGCCACTTGGGCATGGCCACGGAAGAGATCTTGCGCAAGATCACGCCGAACACGCGTGCGGTGTTCTTGACGTATGTGCTCGGTTACAACGCGCTGAATCAACGCCTGCTCGATGAGTTGCAGAAGCGGAACATCCCACTCATCGAAGACGTCTGTGAATCTCACGGTGCGACGTTCAAGGGCAAGAAGCTGGGCAGCTACGGCTTCGCGTCCAACTTCTCGTTCTACTACGCGCATCACATGAGCACCATTGAAGGTGGCATGATCTGCATGGACGATGCGAAGTTCTATGAGGCAGTTCGCATGTTCCGTTCCCACGGCATGGTGCGCGAGGTGCCTTCGGACGCGGTGAAGGAAGAATATAAGGCGAAGTTCCCGGACCTGAACCCGGACTTCATCTTCGCCTATCCCGCCTACAACATGCGCAGCACGGAGCTGAACGCGGTGCTGGGCCGCGAGCAGCTCAAGCGCTTGGATGCGAACAACGTCATCCGCAGCGAAAACCTGCAACTGTTCCTGAAAGGTTTGGACTCCACGAAGTATTGGACGGAGTTCGATTGCGAAGGCAGCAGCAACTACGCGTTCACACTGGTCATCCGCAAGGCGGATCCGGAATTCCGTGATCGCTTGGAGAAGGCTCTGCGTGCCGCCGGTGTGGAGTTCCGTCGAGGCACTTCGGGTGGTGGCAATCAATTGCGCCAGCCGTATTTGCGCCGCATCTTCGGTGATGAATTTGAGAAGTATCCGAACGTGAACCACGTTCACTTCTACGGTTATTACATCGGCAATTATCCGGACCTTGACCGCAGCAAGATCGCGCAATTGTGCGAGCTACTGAACAATTTGAAGTAAGTATGAATCGCCCGCTAGATGCACTGTTCGTCAATGCCGACTCCGCGGCTACAGCCTATCAGGAGTTGAGCAAGGACTTCTCGGCCATCGAACCGCCGACCTGGGCGCTGTTACTCGCGCAGAGCTGCCGGGCAAAGGGCTACGGCGTAGCCATCCTCGATTGCGGCGCGGAGCGCCTGAGCGAAGAAGCGTCGGCCAAGCGCATTGATGAAGCGAAGGCGCGTTTGGTGTGTTTCGTGGTTTACGGGCAGAACCCGAACTCGGGCACGACGAACATGATCGGTGCCACGGCGCTCGCCCGCAAGGTGAAGCAGTTGAACCCGGAGGCGATCACCTGCTTCGTGGGGTCGCATACCAGTGCGTTGCCGATGGAGGTGTTGAGCTTCGATTGCATCGATCTCATCTTGTTGAATGAAGGTGTGTATGCCTTGCACAATTTGTTGAAGACGGACCTGAAGACCGGCTTGGACAAGGTGAAAGGCATCGGCCATAAGACGGGTGGCATCCCGCAGTTGAATCCGCCGGAGATTGTGGTGCCGCATGACCGGATGGATATCGACCTGCCGGGTTACGCGTGGGATCTGCTGCCGTATAAGAGCAGCCCGCTGGACCTGTATCGCGCGCACTTCTGGCACGCGGAGTTCAATCACAATCTGCGCACGCCGTTCGCGGCGATGTACACGTCGCTGGGCTGCAAGTTCAAGTGCGACTTCTGCATGATCAACATCGTGAACCGCGTGGATAACGCGGACGGTGTGGCCTCGGCAAACTCGCCGAACATGCGCTTCTGGTCGCCCGATTTCATTCTGAAGGAATTCGACAAGCTCGCGGGTTACGGCGTGGAGACGATCCGCCTTTCGGACGAGATGTTTTTCCTGAACAAGAATTACTACGAGCCGTTGTTGAAGGGGATTTTGGATCGCGGGCACAAGTTTCGCATGTGGTCTTACTCGCGCATCGATACGGTGCGTCAGCAGTATCTTGACCTGTTCCAGAAGGCAGGTATCGGCTGGCTGGCGCTCGGTGTGGAAGCGGCGAGCCAGGTGATCCGTAGTGAAGTCTCGAAGGGTTCCTTCCAGGAAGTGAATATCCGTGAGGTGTGCAAGACCATCCGTGGCTCAGGCATCAACATCATCTCGAATTACATCTACGGTTTCCCAGATGACACGATCGCGACGATGCAGCAGACGCTTGATCTCGCGCTCGAATTGAACACGGAGATGGTGAACATGTATCCGTGCCAGGCGTTGCCGGGCAGTCCGTTGTATTACACGGCCAAGGCGAACAAGTGGCCGTTGCCAGACTCGTATTCGGGCTACGCGTTCCTCTCGTATGACAGCCAGCCGTTGCCCACGAAGCATTGCACGGCGGCGGAGGTGCTGAAATTCCGCGACGAAGCGTGGCACAAGTATTTCGCACACCAACCTTTCCTCGACCTGGTGCAGCGGAAATTCGGCGAGCAGCAGCGCAAGAACGTGGAAGCCATGGCCAGCATCAAGCTGCGTCGCAAGCTGCTCGGCGATCCTGCTCCGGTGAAGAAGTAAGCAAGCTGGTATGGCCAAGATCAGTCTCATCCTCGTCTCGCACAACAAGCCGAAGTATGTGCGCGAGGCGATTGATGGCGTGCTGAAACAGACGTTTCAGGATTGGGAGATGATTTTGGTGGATAGCGGTGTGCTCTTGAATCAAGGTTTTTTCAAGGGGTTGAATGATCCCCGTATCACCATCATTCCGTCCGGTGAAACGAAGGAGATGGTGAAGACGCACAACATGGCGTCGTGGTGCTTCAATCAGGTCATCAATGCAGGACGTTGCTCGGGAGAGCTGCTCTTCTATCTTTGCGATGATGATGTGCTGTATCCGAACGCCTTCGAGGTGGTTTGGAATTATTACATCCAGAACAATCGCGAACCGCAGGCGATGTATGCGTCACAAGACATCGGTGTGACCGATGCGCAGGGCGTTACGAAAATCGTGGGCCAACGTCGGGCAGATAAACCAGCGGGCAAGTTTTGCAAGGGGCGCAAGCTGGATGGACAGGTGGATTACCTGCAGTTCTATCACACGATGGCCTTACTTAAGAAGGTCGCGGAAGCGCAGGGGAACACGCTCTATCACCCGGAAGACAAGCGGCTGGGACATCACGCGGACGGTGTGTTCATGGAAAAGTTGGGCAAACTCACGAAGGTGCACAACATCGATGTGATCATCAGCATGAACCGCCGCACGGTGGATAGCGTGAACATACCGCACAGCGATTCGTTCTTCGTGAAGCTCAAGCACAAGGTTCGTTGCAATTACAACGACCTGATGGTGAAGCTGGGGCTGTGATCGGGCCTATTTACCCGGAACCTTCTTCAGCACGAAGAGATCTTGCAGATAAGGATGCTTGCCACCCGTCACGGAACCTTCGATGTGAGCGAGGATTTCAAAGCGCCCCGCCAGCAGATTGCGGTGTGCCTCTGTGGTCACGCCGATGGCCTTTTCAGGGCATGAAGGATTGCTTGTGAACCATCCCGGGGTAAGGGCGTGCGTGAAGTTATACGTTTCGTTCTCATTCACGTAATCGCGAACGATGTGGAACGTGATGATCGCGTGGCCATCATCCGCCAGCACTTCATACACCTTATCCATGTAGCGCTCGGCATCCTTCTGTTGCAGATGCGTGAACACGGAGACAGAGATCAACATGTCCTGTGATTTCGGAGCGATCGGCCAGTCGATGCCGTCATTCATCTTCTGCGTCGTGTCGCCTTGCGGGTAATAAGGATTCTGATCTTTCGTCAGATAGAAGCTGCAATTTGGCAGATCACCATGAGTCGCTTTGGCGGCTTCGATGGAAGTCTTGTCCGTATCCACGCCGAGGAAGCTGCCGCCGTTCTTGATGAAGTGGTGGCAGATGGGGGCCTGATTGCCCATGCCGCAGCCGAAGTCGAAAATCTTCGGATTCGGTTTCTTCAGGTAGAGGCTGTAGAGCGCGCAGAAGAAACCTTGGTTCACGATCCAGCCTGCATAGCTGGAGTACGTGGCTGGGGTAAAGCTCGCATTCGGGATGTGGTCGATCCAGAAACGCGTCTCGCGCCAGGAGGCCATTTTGTCAAACCACCGCCAGATGAAAGAGAGAGGGAAATAGATCGCGTAGAAACCGTAGATGAGAATTTTGCGGAACATAACGTATGCGATCTAGCTGTTGTCGTTCAAAAATATGTTTGCGCGGTAGATTCAGGGGATTTCACGCCGGGGGCAATAGCAAAACTAACGCGCGGTGACCTTCGGCGCGCCATATTGGAGCATCCGGGTGAATTCATCCCAGCGATTCAGGCGTAGGCGGAAAAGGCTGAGCATCTCGAAATCACTACGACGGCGAAAGCCTTTGATCTGATCACGCGCCTGTCGCACATGACCACGCATCCGCCACGCATCGCGGATAGCCTCCCAATAGGAACGTTTTACGAACGACCAGCGTTTCACGATGACTAAGGCGGCAAAGGCTTCCAGGAAGAGCAGGCCAAATTGTAGCAAGAGAGCGAGGAATAGCACGCCTTTAGCATTCTTCCAGATCGTCAGGAACGCGTTTCGGTTGGCGTAATAGCGTTTGGAATCGCTGGTGCGGAACTCCACCACATTGCCGCCGCCAGCGGGATTCACATTCGCTGCGCCGCGATGATGCACGATGGCTTGCGGCACGGTGATGACGCGATGCCCGGCGATCCACGTGCGCCAAGAAAGATCCAGTTCCTCCGCATACATGAAAAACTCTTTATCGAAGCCGCCCACCTGCTCGAACACGTCTTTCCGGATGAGATAGGAGCAGCCTTCCGGCATGAGTATTTCGCTCACGCGATCCACTTGCTTGCGATCCGTGGCGAGGCCGAAGATGTCGAAGCCTAACGCGCCTGCAGACTGGAACGTGTTGTCATCGTAGTTCAACACGAGAGGGGTGGCAGCAGCGGCTTGCTCGCGCTCCACGCAATCCAGCAGCTTCTCCATACAATCCGGTTCCAGCCACGCATCGTTGTTCAAGAAGAAGAGAAATTTTCCCAGAGCACGTTTGGCGGGGCGATTGTTACCTTCGGCGAAACCAAGGTTCGCGCCGTTCTGCAGGAAGTAGCCGGTCGTCCAGCCCTTCATCAACTCCTCGGCCTGCTTGTCGGAGCCATCGGTGGACGTGTTATCCGCCATGATGACTTCGATGTCGTTGAAAATAGTCTGTGATTTCAGCGAGTCGACACAGCGTTGCAGCCATTGCTTGCCGTTGTAATTCAGCACGATGATCGTGACGCGGGGAGGAGTGCTGAAATTTAGCATGCACTGATCTCCTGCGGAAATTGTGAAGCTATGGAAGACGGCGAAAGACTACCCACCTTCTCCTCTCGGAGGGGAGAAGGATTGAGGATGAGGGGTGCCCGGTTGGAATGGCGTTCGAGTTCCGGAAAATGACCGGCACCCCTCACCCCGGCCCTCTCCCCTCCGAGGGGAGAGGGTGATAAGAGTCTAAAGTTGCTCATGGACGATTGCCTTTCCCTTGCGCCATCTGTTCCAGCCAATCGCACGCGCGGGGTAGCACACTATCCCAATGAAACGTCTTCGCGCGATTCCAGCCGTTCACGCGCCATTGCTGGTATTGGGCGTCGCTTTGGAATGCTTCCGTCAAACGATCGGCGAGGGATTCAGGCGTCTCGGCTTTAGCGAGCACGCCAGTTTCATTATCCAAGGTTGATTCGACGAGGCCCGGCACGGCATAGACAGCGCCGGGCGTGCCCATGGCATTCGCTTCGATGACGTTCAGGCCCCAGCCTTCGCGTTGCGAGGTGTGCAGGAGGAAATGGCTTTCGCGCAGGAGCGCGTCTTTCTCCGCTTCGGAGATCGGACCGGTGAAGCGCACGGAGCTTTGCAGATTATTCTCCGCGACAATGCTCTTGAGCAGACCTTCCGTTTCCCCGCCACCCACGATGGTGAGGTGCGTGTTCACGCCGCGGGCACGCAAGATCTTGTGCGTCAGCACGGCGTGATCGATGCGTTTGTTCGGGGCGAGGCGGGAGACGACGATGAGCTTGTAAGGTGCCGCAAGCTTCTTCTGTTCCAACTCCGGCAAGGCACGCGTATGCACGCCGTAGGGGATGATGGTCACGTCCTTCACGCCGTGCTCGTGTAACTGGCGCTTGGTGTCTGCTGAAGCCGTGAAGAAAGGGACATCCTGATATGCGTAATGCGTCCAGCGTTCCTGCGTGCGGCCGATGGCACTGATGGGCCAGCCGTAAAAGGCATCCCAGATCGGGCCGAGGACCTCGTGGATGTAAGCGATGTTATTCGTGCCGCACCACCAAGGAGCGAACCACGGGATGCCGTGATGCTGGTCGATGACAAGATCGAAGCGCGGTTGTTTTTGATACCATGCCTTGGCCTTAAAGATGGCCGAGCCCTTATCGCCACCGCGCACGATGTGCACGCCATCAATGACCGTTTCCGCTTTGGCGCCGGGAAAATCGAAGCTGAACCACCACGCCTCATGCCCGCGATCCACCAAGGCCTTGAGATAGGCCATGGTCACGCGCTCGGCCCCGCCAGTGAGGGGGTTCTCCGGGTCGCGCCAGTTGAGCATCAGGAAACGCATCGGTGCGCGGAAGTTCTAGCGGGCAAGGGCAGGGGGAACAATGCCAAAACTGCGGAGGATAAGATGAGATGAATATCTTGCCGTTGAGGGAAGGGGGCACCCCACATCCTCAATCCTTCTCCCCACCGAGGGGAGAAGGACGAAAGCTCATCGTCGTTTTCTTTAGCTAATGATAGTCACATCGAAGGCGCGTTCGATAAACCAGATGAGGGCGAGCAAGGCAATGATGGTGGAACCGGCGACCAAGGTACCTTGTCGATAGGCCTTGGTTTGACGCAAGGAAAAGGCCAAGGGCAGGAAGATGGCGACGATAGTCAATTGACCTGCTTCCACTCCCAGATTGAAACCCACCAAGGTGGTGAGCAGTGAAGTCGTTTGCAGATCCAGTTCACCCAGCACTGAGGCAAAACCAAATCCGTGCAGTATGCCGAAGCAGAAGGCGACGAGCCAGCCCTTGCCGTGGAAGAAGGGCTTGATGTTATTCAGCGCGGCGAGGATCACCGAGAAAGCGATGGCAGATTCCACAAAGCGTGAGGGCAATTGGATGAGTTCTGACGCGGCCAAACCCAAGGTGATGGAATGGGCGATGGTGAACGCAGTGACGATTTTGAAAATGTTGATGAACGCGGGCTTCAACTCCGGCACGGGTTGCCAGCCGTTGTCTTTGCGCACGAGTACGGAGGGGAGCAGCAGGGCGAGCAGGAAGAGGATGTGGTCGTAGCCGATCCAGATGTGCCAGACGCCTTCCTTGAAGAACGTGGCAAAGGAAGCTTGTACACGTGGTTCACTGAGCTTGAAGGTCTGCTCCGACTGATCTTTTAAGAAGATGGCGGGCGTGACATTTGTTTCCAAACTGATTTGCATCATGGAGCGATGACCGGCATCTACATCCGTGAAGAGATTGTTGCGCACGGTGACGACAGCGGGCGTGCTGGGGAAATCGACATCGATCTCGGCGACCGCGAAGGCCCCGTCATTGTCCGTGGCGACGAGGTGTTCGCGCACATGGACGAGGCCCGGATTGCCATCGGCAGAGAAGGTGAGGTGCTTCAGGAGATAGCCGCCGATGGCGGGCTGTTTCGTTTGTAGCTCAGCAAATGTCACAGCGCCGTTGCCATCGGCATCGAGATTCACGACGAGGTCGAGATCGCGCAGCGACATGTCCACGCGGCCGGAGAGGCGATTGCTCTCAACGGTGAGGTTGATGTAGCTAAGGCCGGGTTGATGGGCGGAGAGGTGGTGGGTGAGGCAGAGACTGAGGAACAGCAAGGCTGCTAACGCGAACCGATAGCATAAAAAAAAGCCTGATGCGGGAAATGTTAACTCCTTCTCCTTGGGGAGAAGGTAGGGATGAGGGGGAAGGGGGCTGCCATAGGCGAAAATAACTCTGCATTTGCTTAGGGGAGTTTCCTTTCCCCTCAACCTGGTCCTCTCCCTTGGGGAGAGGGGATGAACATTTACCGCGCTTGGTGCTTTGGTTGCCACTTTTAATTTGGACACCTTCGCTGTTTCCATTGGTGAGCGTTGTGTCACGACTTGGACGATAAAATATTTTCGAGCGCCATCCGCTTTTCGCGTTGCTGCGGGTCGGAGACCCGCGCTCCATGCGCTAGGCGCTGGCGGCGAGTTCGGGCCACAACAGGGCGCTCATCTTCATGCCTTTGGTGTAGGCGGTGAGGCTGAACTTCTCATTGGGTGAATGCGGATTGTCATCCGGCAGGCCGAGGCCGAGCAGTAGTGAATCGGCTCCGAGCGTCTTGCGGAACTGATTCACGATGGGGATGGAGCCGCCTTCACGCAGCAGGACGGGTTCGCAATTGAAGGCGTTCTTCAAGGCGCGCAATGCGGCTTGAGCGGGGGCGCTGGTGGGGGAGACGAGATACGCTTCGCCGCCGTGGCCGGGTTCGAATTCCATGCGCACAGTGGGCGGGCAGATGCTCTTCAAATATTTTTCCACCTGCTTGATGACCTTCTGCGGCTTCTGGCTCGGCACGAGGCGGAAGGTGAGCTTGGCCTTCGCCCAGGAGGGCACGATGGTCTTGCTGCCTTCACCTTGATAACCACTGGTGAGGCCGTTGATCTCGCACGTGGGACGCGCACTGCGGCGCTCGATGGCGGTGAAGCCGTTCTCGCCCATGAGTTCTTTCACGCCGAGGAATTTCTTGTAGGCGTTCTCGTTGTGAGGCAGGCGGGCGAGTTGCTTGCGCTCGTAGGCACTGAGATTCACCACGTCATCGTAGAAGCCGGGGACGGTGATGCGGCCTTTTTTATCGCGAAGCTGGGCGAGCAACTGGCACAGAGCCATCGCCGGATTTTCCACCGAGCCGCCGTAGATGCCAGAGTGCAGATCGCGGCTTGGTCCGTGCAAGGTCACTTCCGCCGCCACGATGCCGCGCAGGGCATAGGTGAGGGCAGGGTGCTTGAGATCGGGCATGCCGGTGTCGGAGATCACGATGGTATCGCAGCGCAATTCCTTGGCGCGTTCTTCGAGAAAACCTTTCAGGCTCGTGCAGCCGACTTCTTCTTCACCTTCGATGAGAAAGGTGAGATCGCATGGCAGCTCGGTGCCGGTCTTCAGATAGGCTTCTACTGCGTTCAAGTGCGCGAGGTGCTGGCCTTTATTATCGCTGGCACCGCGGGAGAAGAGAGAGTCACCAACAATGCGCGGCTCGAAAGCGGGCGTGGTCCACAGCTCAAACGGCTCAGCGGGTTGGACGTCGTAGTGGCCGTAGATGAGGTAATGCGGTTTCTTGGAGCCGGGTTTACGCGGAGTCTTGGCGAGCACGATGGGGTTGCCCGGAGTTTTGCACAGCTCGGTGCTCAGGCCGATGCTGCGGCAATGATCCGCGAGCCATTGGGCGCAACGCTCGATGTCCGGCTTGTGATGCGGTTGCGCGGAGACGCTGGGGAAGCGGACATAATGGCACAGGCGGTCGATGAACTCCTGCCGGTGCTCTTCCAAGTAACGCAGAACGGGTTGCATATGATTTCTAAAGCGCTTGGCTGGCTCACCCCTCACCCCGGGCCGAAGTTCGGCCTCCCATAAAGGGAGAGCTACGGCAGAGCCGTTAAAATATTTTAACGGTTTGGCTGAGGAGGCAGCCGTTTAGTGGAACGGATTAAAAACAAAAGCCGGAGCAGTAACAAGCTCCGGCTCTGTTTGATTGGAGAATGTTTTACTGCTTCTTCTTTTTGAAGAGGTCGATCACGTCCAGCACGCCGGGTTTGTTGGTTGTTGTGGTCGAGTTCGTAGAGGTGGTGCTATTGGTTGTGCCGGGGGCGTTGGTCATCGTTTGGTTCTTGCCGCCGATGATGCTGTTCACGCCTTGGAGGATATTGTTTCCCTTGTCGCCGAGATTGATGTTACCAGCGGCCTTCAACAAGCTGGTAGCAGAGACTTTGATGTCGGCTTTCGGTGAACCGATGGTGCCTTTGGCCACGAGGAAATCGGGGATGGGCACGTAGGCGTTGGTGTTGCTTTGATCAGCCATGCGGATGCGGCGGGCCAGACTGTTAGCTATCTGGAAATTCACCGGCAGATTGAGCGGCGAATTCGTCAGCACTTCATTCATCGGAATCTTGCCGCTGACATTGGCATACAAAGCCGGGCTTAGGATGCTGGTCTGAGCGATATCGATCTGGCCGTTGGCGATCTTCATCTCATAGCCGGCGGCGTTGAGCGGGGAGTTCAACACTTCAGGCATTTGCAGGGCTGTTGCCACAGCGGACAAGATGGGGCGGAGGCGGCTTTGTTCCACGATCTGGATGTTCGCGTTGGTGAAGTTCAGCGAAATGTTCGCAGCGAGATTCTTTTGCAGGCTCTTATCGGTAGTGCCTGCGCCTTTCACGTTGATATCGGCGAAGACATCACCTGCGGCACGGTCTTTGTAATCTGGCTGGAAGCTGTTGGCCAAAGGAGCGATGGGCAGTTTATCCGCCTTGGCCATGAGATCATACTTGAAGCCGGGCACGCTCATGTCGGCGACGATCTTCGCGGAGAGTGGAGCGCCGTTGAGGGTGAGTTGCGCGGGATCGAGTTTGAAATTGCTGCCATCGAGCAGCATGGTGGCTTTGGCATTCTCAGCGGCGACTTCGCGCAGGTAGAGCTTCTTCACATCCAGTTCCACGGTGAAGTTCTTGAGCGGCATCACGACAGCGTCTGGTTCTTTGTTCGGATCTTTTGTCTCGGGTGGAGGTGTCTGCGTCTTCGTGTCATCAGGGCTGGTCGTGCCGGTGAAGATGTCGTAATAGCGCGTCACATCGAGGCCATCAGAAGCGATCTTGAGATTGCCGGTGATGGCATTGGTGATGGTCGAATCAATCTTGCCCGTGATGACCAGAGCGTTCTTGGCGCGGTCAGTGGGCGTGAGGTTCAGCTGTGCGTTGCGAAGGGTGAGCACCTGTTTGCTCAAGCCACCATCCAGGACGGCTACAGCGCTCAGCGGCTCTTTCGGCAGCTTGCCCGCCTTATCCGTCACGAGCAGGCGTGTCACTTGCAGATCAGCTTTCACAGAGGAATCGCCTTGGGGACTCAGCGTGAGGCTGCCCCGGGAATTGATGGTGAGCGATGTGAGTGTGGCGTCCTTTAGGGAGGGAGCGAGGACGGCGGTGAGCAGGTTCTCGTTCAGGTTGCCTAGAGTGTATTCGAACTTGCTGTTGTTCGTGGAATTCGTGGGCTGATAGGTGCCGGAGAAATCGAAACTGCCAGCGGGCTTGCCTGCGTGTTGCAGAGAAATAGCGAGCGTAGGCGAGACGACGCCTTGCGTGGAGATATTGACGGTAAGATCGCCCGCCATCTGCAAATCCTGAAGATTGATGTCGGCGAACTTTCCGGTGGCGTTGGCGACGACATTGCCCTTATACGATTTCGAATTCTGCGCCGTGAATTTGCCACGCAGGGAAGCGTTGAACGGAGCAGGGGCATTTGAGGTGGCGACCATGGCGACGTTCTTCGCGGAGGTCTGGAAGGTGGCTTCCACTTCCTTGCCGCCATTGGCGAAAGAGACATCGATATTGGCATCTACAATGCCGCCGCTAACGGCTGTACCCGCAATCGGCTTCCAATCCGCGAGGTCGAGCTGAGTAAGTTTAAGTGTGAGGGAAGAGTTACCAGCGACAGCGCCTTCAGGAGAAATCTTGATGGGCTGCGTGATATTCAGGTTCAGCAGCGGCTTGGCTTTTTGCTGCGCGGTGACGCTGAGTTTATCAATCTGCGCATCCGCCGTCGCCAAGTCATACTGCAATGAATACTGCGCAGTGAGATCCATGGGGGCAACGTGGGTATTATCCTTGATGAGGGTGAATTGCTGGCCGGTGATCTGGCCGTTAACCTTCACGAAGGTGAATTGCTTGGTGATCTCTACAACGGTGTCGCCGGATATCTGAGTGCTGCCGAAGTCATAGCCCATGGCGGCACCGGCGAGATTTAGGACGCGTTTGCCGAGCGGATCGATTTTGATGTTGAGCTTGGCTTCGCCTTTGGTGGTGTCCAAGGGGCCGCTGACATTGATAGCACCAAGTGCTTCGGAATTCTGGCTGAAATCTACACGCACGCTTTTCAGCTCGGTGGGTGTTACTTCCGCATTGAGCAGGGCGACGAAGCCAGTGAGATCGGTGAAGCTGCCGGATGTCTGGCCGACTTTCAGTTCGCCCTTGCCTTTGATGGATTTGGGAGTCTGTTCCGGGGTGAGCATGAATTCAAAATCGGCCGTCGCTTTCGCCGCGAGATGGTTTTTCTGCGGCTGACCTTGCGATTGTTGGTCGAGGATGAGGTCGGTATCCAGGTGCAGCTTGCCGGGGGTGCCGACCACGACCTGATCCAGCGTCAGGTTCATGTTACTCAACTCTATCGATTGTTGATCGCCATTAATCACCAACTTGACGGAGATGTGAGCGTTCTCGAGGGAGATGTTTTTTAGATTCAGTTTTGCCGACGAACCTTCCTTGCCGGGTTCGGGCTCTTTGGCATCGGCTGGGGCGAGCGCATTCAGGATCGGATCAAAATTGGATGTGCTGGTTGTGCCATCGATATTTTGCACGAAGACGACCTTGGGAGATTGCACCTTGAGTTCGGAGATGTTCATGGTGCCGCGCATGATATCCAGTAGATTGTAACGGACTTGGGCGGCATCGGCAGAGATCAAGGACTCACCGGTGGTGGTAATCTTCAATCCCTTCAAGGAAGCAGAAGAGAAGGGGCTCACGGAGATGTCCTCCACGGTGATCTGGGCATTCAAGGTCTTGCTGGCCTTGGGCAGGACGAAGGATTTGATGAAAAAGCCGCTGGTCAGGAAGAAATAGAGGAAGAGCAGCAGGGCGATGATCACCGCGGTGACCACGACCCATTTCTTCGGACGGTTCGGGACAGAGGAGGATGCTCCTGCTGAGGAGCCTTTCATTTTCAAAGCAGCCATAAAATTTAAGGGCGTCGAGTTAAGGTCTGTCAGACGGCCGGACAAGCTTTATTCAGCTTAAACCCTGCCATGGTAAGCTTGCTGAAAAAGAGACAGCAGAGCTGGGAATTCGCTCAAAGTATTTGAGGGAAGGGAGTTTACGCCTGTATAATGCCTTCGTCAAAGGGTTCCGGGCTGTGGGCGTGGCAAAAAGAGCCTGCAATTTGTCTTTACACCGCAGTATGAAGCACTTAGTGTCCCGCCTTCATTATTTAACAGATAAGTATGGAAGCAAAGTTGAAAGGTCAGATTGTTCAAGATTTTCGTCTGCACGACAAAGACACCGGTTCCGCCGATGTTCAGGTAGCGCTGTTGACGCAACGGATCAACCAACTCACGGAGCATCTGCAGAAGAACGTGAAAGACAACAGCTCACGCCGTGGTCTTTTGAAGCTCGTCAGCACGCGCCGTCGCCTGTTGGATTATCTCCACACCACGGACGCTCCGCGCTATAAGGCGGTGACGAAGAAGCTCAACCTCCGCAAGTAAGCATAGGGACACTCTTCAATTCGTTGAAGACCCGGTGATAATTTCGTCAAAGGTTTGCACGGTCAGACTAGTGAACGCGATCTAGTCTGGCCGTTTTTTGTTTGTTATCGCGAAGAAACGTCCGTTGGCCGGGGAAATTTCATTCAGCACCTGAAGGTTCAGGTGTTCACTGAAGTTCCTCTGGGCTGGCGGGCACAATGTAAGAAAGCATAGGTATATTATGCCCGAAAAAGTAATAGCCGTAGTCGGCTCCCAAGAAATTCATATCGAAACCGGCAAGTTGGCCAAGCAGGCTGATGGTGCCGTCACCGTGCAGCTCGGCGAGACCATGATCATCGTGGCCGCTGTGGCCGCCCCGAACGCGAAGCCCGGCCAGGACTTCTTCCCCCTCACGGTGGACTACCGCGAGAAGGCCGCTGCCGCTGGTAAATTTCCCGGTGGTTATTTCAAGCGTGAAGGCCGTCCGACGGAGAAGGAAATCCTGACCTGCCGTTTGACCGACCGCCCGATCCGCCCGCTCTTCCCGAAGGGCTGGTACAACGAAGTGCAAGTCCAGACCGTGCTGCTGAGCGCGGATGGCGTGAATGATCCGGACATCCTCAGCATCATCGGTGCCTCGGCTTCGTTGATGGTCAGCGACATCCCTTGGGCTGGTCCGCTGGGTGCTGTGCGTGTGGCGCGCGTGGACGGCAAGTTCATCGCGAACCCGACGCACGAAGAGCAGTCCCAAAGCGATATGGATCTCGTTTACGTGGGTAACGAGAAGGAAGTGGTGATGTTCGAAGGTGGCGCGGATGAGATCTCCGACGCTGACTTCAACGCCTCCTTGAAGTTTGCTCATGAAGCCTGCCAGCCGATCATCGAGGCGCAGAAGCAGCTCGCCGCGAAAGCCGGCAAGCCGAAGCGCCAGATCACGGTGAACATCGTGCCTGACGAGATCTTGGAAGAAGCCAAGAAGCTCGCCGGTGACCGCATCGTTCCGGCTCTCCTCACGACCGCGAAGCTCGCCCGTGAAGCCGCTGTGAAAGCGGTGTTCGCTGATGTGGGTAAACAGCTCGTGGAAAAATTCGGTGCCGAGAAGGTGACCGAGTTCGTGCTGAAAGACGCGCAATATTACATCCAGAAGGAAGCGGTCCGCGGCCTGATCCTCGATCACGGCAAGCGCCTCGACGGTCGCACAGCGGATGGCATCCGTGCCATCTCCGGTGAAGTGGGCCTGTTGCCCCGTGTGCATGGTTCCGCGATCTTCTCCCGTGGCGAAACGCAGGCGCTCGCTCTCGCGACGCTCGGCACCACGGAAGACGCCCAGGAATATGATTCCTACACGGGCGGCCAGACGGAAAAGAAATTCATCCTGCACTACAACTTCCCGAACTTCTCGGTAGGTGAGACGGGCCGTATCTCCGGTCCGGGCCGTCGTGAGATCGGTCACGGTGCCTTGGCTGAGCGCTCCGTCGCTCCGCTCGTGGACTTGAAGGAATTCCCGTACGCCATCCGTATCACCAGCGAGATCATGGAATCCAACGGTTCCACCTCGATGGCCTCCGTTTGCGCCGCGAGCCTCGCGCTCATGGACGCCGGTGTGCCGTTGAAGCGCATCGTCGCCGGTATCAGCGTGGGTATCTGCACGGAATACAACGACAAGAAGGAAATCTCCCGCTACAAGCTGTTGACGGACATCATCGGCTGGGAAGACGCTTTCTGCGACATGGATTGCAAGATCGCCGGTACCGAGAAGGGCATCACAGGCTTCCAGCTCGACTTGAAGCTGAAGGGCCTGCCGTTCTCCATCATGACGGAAGCTGTGGAACAGGCGCGCGTCGCCCGTCTGAAGATCATCGACAGCATGAAGCTGACGCTGGCCGAGCCGCGCAAGAACCTCAGCAAGTATGCCCCGCGCATCACGACGCTGAAGATCGACCCGGACAAGATCGGTCTGCTCATCGGGCCTGGTGGCAAGAACATCAAGCGCATCGTCGAAGAGTCGGGTTGCGAGATCAACATCGACGACGACGGCACGGTGCACGTTTACTCCGTGTCCGAGGACGGCATGCAGATCGCCAAGGACGCGATCACAGGCATGACGGCCGAGATCGAAGTGGGCAAGACCTACCGTGGCAAAGTCGTCACGCTGAAGGAATTCGGCTGCTTCGTAGAAGTGCTCCCGGGCAAGGACGGTTTGGTGCACATCAGCGAGCTGGCGAACTTCCGCGTGAAGCAGACGGAAGACATCGTGAAGGTGGGCGACGAGATCTGGGTCAAATGCCTAGGCATCGACGAGAAGGGCCGCGTGAAGCTGTCCCGCCGCGCCGCGATGGAAGAGCGCGACAAAGAGATGGCCGCGAAGGGCGAGAAGCCGGCTGACGCGAAGGCGTAAGCTGCAGCTTAAATAAATTCGAAAAGGCGGACCATTATTGGTCCGCCTTTTTTGTTTCCAGAATTTGAGCAGTGAGGCAGCATACCGGAAACACCCATTCAAGGAGAACGTGATTGTGCCGGAGCAAATCCAAGCCGAGAACGAGATCATCCAGCGAGTAGATGCATTGTTGCATGAAGCGGAAATGGCCGGAGCGAGTGATGTGCATCTGCACGTGCTGGCGGAGGAAGCGGCGATCGATTTCCGGTTGGATGGTGTCTTGAAGCGTGTGCGCACGTTGCCGGTGGAAGATGCGAAACGCTGGTTCGGACGGCTCAAGTATCTCGCCAAGCTGAAGACTTATCAGGAAGCGATGCCGCAGGATGGACGTATTCCCAAGGAAGCTTGCGGAACGAAGACAGATATCCGGGTTTCCTGTTATCCGACGGTGACTGGCGAGAAAATCGTGTTGCGGCTGTTCGCGCCTGAAGTGTTGAAGCTGGAAGATTTGGGCTACGCAGCTGAATTGCGCGCCAAGCTGGAGCGTTTTCTCAAGCAACCCTCTGGCATGCTGTTGTTGACGGGACCAGCGGGTAGCGGCAAGACGACGACAATCTATGCGTGCCTGCAATATGTCGCGACACTTGGCGGTCGACACGTTATCACGGTGGAGGATCCCGTGGAGCAGATCATCCCTGGCATAACGCAAACGGAGACCAATGAAGCGCGCGGACTGACCTTCGCTGAAGCGGGCAAACGGCTGTTGCGGCAAGATCCGCAGGTGCTGGTGATCGGCGAGATACGTGATCCGGAGACAGCGAATCTGGCAGCACGCGCGTCACTTACCGGGCATCTGGTCATCTCGACATTGCATGCCGGTTCGTGTGTGGGGGTCATTGACCGGATGCTGGAGATGAGTGAAGACCCCTATGCTCTGACCAGTGGGCTGAGCCTGGTGCTGAACCAGCGACTATTGCGCCGATTGTGCCAGGAATGCCAAGGCAATGGATGTGGCGGGTGTTCCCGCACAGGCTATCGCGGTCGCGTGCCCGTCGCAGAGTGGATGACCTTGGAAAGCGTTTCACGCGAGTCGTTACGTTCGGGCAATCTATCCAATCTGAAGCCGGGTGGCACGCTGTCGATGGCCGTTCGTGAGGTTTTGGAGGCAGGGTTGTCTAACCAGACTGAAGCCGAACGTGTCATCGGGTTATGAATGTTGAGGAACTGGGATTTTTTAACCGGCAATTGGCGGGGATGTTGAAGGCGGGCATCCCTTTGGAGGGGAGCTTGCGCAAATTGTGCGAGACGATGCCGGCATCGTCTACGCGCGAAAGCCTGCTGGCGTTGGAGCGAGATCTTGCTTCTGGAACACCTCTGGCCGAAGCGGTGAAAAAGCAGAAGCTGCCGGAGTTGTATGGGCGCATCCTGACGGCAGGTGCGGCGAGCGGTGATCTGCCCAAGATACTGATTCTTTTCGCGGATTTTTGCGGGCAAAGACATTCGCTGAGCAGGCAGTTGCGGGGGATCATGGTGTATCCGCTCATCGTGCTGACGGTTTCCCTGGCGGTTTCCATCGTGATGACCGTCATCGGCCATATGATCGGCAGCGGGAGCCAGTCGATTTTTGGGGAGTTTTATTACATCCGTCCATCAAGCCTGGCTGGCGTGATGGGATTGTTGTTGTGGTTCACGCCGTTCATCATCGCGCTGGTCTGGCTGGGACTGGCATTATTGACTTTCGTTCCCATGGTCCGCAGGAAGTGGCAATGGAGCATTCCGGGCATGCGAGAGACGTGTCTGGCGCAGATCGCGAGCATGGTGCAGATACAGTTGCGTAGCGGCATGACGCTGCCTGCGGCATTGCAGACAGTCGAGGCACTGGAGGACGGTTCTCCTGTGGCGGCGGAACTGGCGGCATGGCGGGAGCATCTTTCCACCGGGGGTGGGACCATTCCGGAAGAATCTTTGAAGAACAAATCCATCCCGCCATTATTCCGCTGGATGGTGAGACAATGTGGTGAAGATGCGG
Source organism: Verrucomicrobiia bacterium (assembly GCA_036405135.1). Taxonomy (NCBI): domain Bacteria; kingdom Pseudomonadati; phylum Verrucomicrobiota; class Verrucomicrobiia; species Verrucomicrobiia bacterium. Next base: position 214,838 of record DASWYF010000002.1, read on the forward strand.
CGGAGGGTTTTGAGCAGGCGGCGAAGTTTTATGCGGAACGAAGCGCCACCCAACGGGAGATGCTGCTGTTTGCGGCTTTGCCCGTATCGGTACTGATCTTGGGCACGGTCATCGCCGGGCAGATGTTACCCGTGCTCACTTATGTGACGCATGCGTTGGGAATGCTAGGGGATGGCTTCTGACGATTCATTATGACCGGTGAGGTAACAATCATGGGTTTTCTGGGGATGCTGCTCTACATGGCTGTGATGTTGTTCATCACATTCGGTGGCGGGTATGCGATCTATTTTCTTTTTACCCTGCCGCGCCGACGGTTGGAGCGGGCGATGATCTTCCTGAATCTGATCGACTCCGGGATACGACGAGGCATCACCCCGGAAGACACTTTGAAATCCGTAGCTGCATGCCACGACCGTTCGGTAAGCATGCGTTTTCATCTGGCAGCAGCGTGGGTGGAGCAAGGTTGCACATGGCAGGAGGCGATCGCCAAGGTGCCGCGTCTGCTGCCACCGGCCATTGTGGAAATGATTTTTTTGACAGACCGGATCGGCGGATGGTCGCGTGTTTTGCCGGTATGCCAGCGTATGCTGAATGATGTGCGGAGTACGCAACAGGCGAGGCAAAGCTGGTTGACGCCGTCGCTGATGCTGCTGGCGCTGCCGACCGTCTGGATATCGTTCCTGTTGATAAAAATAATCATGCCGAAGTTCCGCATGATCTTTGAAGACATGTCGGAAGGGACCATCACGTTCGAGTGGTTTTCGTTTCATGTATCCTCTTACAGCGGCTGGCTGCTTTTGATCGGATTGCTGCCGTTACTGATATTGTTTGTGCATGCGGCGGGACCAAGACTCTCGTCGCTGCTGGCGAGGATCCATCTGCCCGTCGGGGACTGGTTGGCGTGGTTGCTTCCGTGGAGCCGCTGGCGGTTGCAGCGCGATTTCACCAGCCTGTTCAGCCTGTTGCTGGATGCCGGAGTTGCGGAGCCGGAAGCGGTGCGTTTGGCGGCGAAGGGAACGGCGAATTTCCACATCAAGCTCGCGGCGGAAGGCGTTGTTGCGGCTTTGGCCAAAGGTATGCCACTGGCTGAGGCTGTGGCCAAGATGGACGGCCGTGGTGAGTTCAGGTGGCGTTTCCAACAGGCGACTGGGGGAGGGGCGAAGTTCGAGACAGCCTTGAAGGGGTGGTGTGATGCTTTGGAGATCCGGGCCAGCCAGATGCAGTTGACGGTGACGCATCTGACCACGGTGGCGATGCTGATGGTGAATGCGACCTTTGTCTTCATGATAGCCTTTGATGTGTTTCATTCGTTGGTGTTGCTGACTGAATCCATGTTATGAACATGATGTCACACAGTCAGAAGCCCGGCGCGCAACGTATCTCTGAAAAGGGTATGCTGATGGTGGAACTGAACGCCGCCTTGGGTATCATGATGTTGTTGATCTTTTCCCTGGCGGTGCCGATCGCATGGGATCGCGCAGTCATCCGCAGTACTAGCCATCGCGCGGTGGCGATGGAGATCGTGGATGGCGAGGCGGAGATATTGATGGCGGGTGCGTGGAAGTCCTATGGGACAGGCGCGCACGAATATCCGATGCCGTATAAGGCGGCAGAGGCTTTGCCTAAGGGACGGTTTGTGCTTCTGGTGGAAGACAAGGGAGTGGCTTTGGAATGGCGCATGGCGCAGCGCGATGGGGGTGAAAATGTGCGCGTGAGACGGGAGTTCAAACGGTAACGAATGAAACTAAGAAATCACAGACAAGACAGAGCAGGCATTTCTCTGATGGAAATGCTGATCTATATCGCTTGCGTGACGATCATCCTTTCGTTTTTGACTGTTGGGATATGGAAGGTGCTGAAAGCCTATGAAGGTTTGGGACGGCGTACTGATGCGATGTCTCGGCTGTTGAGAGTGGGTGAAACGTGGCGGGCTGATGTGCGGGCTGCTTCTGCCGTCAGCCAGATGGAGATGGGTGAGAACGGGGCACATCTCAAGATTGTCACACCAGCGGGGGAGAAAATTTACCGATTTTCTTCCGGGCAGCTCGCAAGGGAGCAGAAGACATTCACAGAGGAACTTTTGAAAAACGTCACATCATCACAGATGCAAAAAATGGAGCGTACTGGCGTTGTCTATTGGCAGTGGGATGTGGAGATCATCGGAGGCCAGAAGTTCACTTTCCTGGCCGTTCCTTCGGGAGGTGCCAAATGACGATATTTCCGATCCAGGCCAAAAAAGGAGACCGCGCGGTGGCTATCGTGGTGGTGCTCGTGATGTCGGCCCTGCTGGCTGCAGTGATGCTGTCCATCGGACACCGTTCGGTCATGTTCCGGAAAGAGATCGATCTGCTGGAGAAACAACAATTGAACCGCCTGCAATCCCAGCAACAGGCTCAAGCCAAATCCGATGCCAGGTAATCCGGCCAGTGACAAGATCCATCTGATCGAGGGTTCCCTGGCATGCTATGCCAGGGGATGGTTGTCGTTGATTCCTTTGCTGGGTTTCCTGCCGGCGTTTCTGGTGCTGATGGAGTACAAAGAACTTAAGGCGATGAGCCGGCAGCAGTGGAACGCGGCTTACAATTATCTGCGTACAGGGTTTGTTCTCTCGCTGATAGGGGTATTTTTAAACCTGATCTTGATGGGGGGATTGATCCTGCTGGTGATCCGGCTGATCCAGAATGGGGTGCTTTCGCCCGAGGATGTGATGATTTAGCGGGGGAAACGTCCGTAGCGGGGTACGCCTTTAGCGAGGGGAGAATTGAACGCCTTGTAGTGTTTGAAGGCGACGCGCAGGTTTTCTTTGGTGCTCGTGTTGATGTCTTGCAACAGGGCCATGATCTCTTCGTATTCGTTGGGCGGGATATCCATGGCCATCATGGCGTCACGGGACCACTCGCGAAGTTCTTCGTGAGTGATGCGGCCTTCCATGCAGTCCTCGATCTTAAAGGAGCAATCGGCCAAGGTGACCTTAAGAATCATGGAAATAAGATACTGGATGGAAGAGAGAATTCCAAGAGGTTGAAATGAATGACGAATGACTAAATCCGAATGACGAAGGAATGAGCAATGACAAATGACCAAACGTTTTATTTCCCATCTTCTGTGCGACGGAAGAAGTCTTTGGGGAAGGGGGCTTGCGGGCTTTTGTCGGGATGGCGCCAAGGGTAGATGGTGCCGCGGTCGCGGAGGAGAGGGAGGTTTTCGCCGCGGGTTTGAGCGAGGAGATCGAAGAGTTGTTCGTTCATCTGTTTCACGCGCGCTTGCTGGTCGGGAGCGGTGATGAGGTTTTTGCGTTCGAGCGGATCGGCTTGGAGATCGTAGAGTTCGTTGATGTCCCAGAGGCCGTGGTAGCGGATGTATTTGTAACGCTCACCAATGACGGCGTGCATGGTGGGTGTCTGGGGATAGTTTTGTTCCCAATAATATTCATAGAGGACGTTTTCGCGCCACTGGGTCGGTCGGTTTTGCAAGAGGGGCAGGAAGCTGCGGCCATCCATGTGTGAAGGCGGTCGCAAGCCAACGAATTCCAAGAGTGTGGGGGCGATGTCGATATTGGCGACGGTCTGCGGAATGGTGGTGCCGGGTTTCAGCACGGCGGGGCAGTGCATGAGCAAAGGCACGCGGAGGGAGGCTTCGTAGGCGGTGCGTTTATCGATGAGGCCGTGTTCGCCGAACTGGAATCCGTTATCGCCCATGTAAACGAAGAGTGTGTTCTCAAGTTGGTGGTGATCTTCCAGCCACTTGAAAACACGACCGAGATTTTCATCTACCGCGAGCAAGGCTTCGCAATAGCGGCGATAATAGGCGGCGAGATCGAAGTCGGGGAGGTTGTAGCCGAAGTCTGCGCCGTGGCGGCTGTTGCGCTGGTTCTGCAGCCACATGGGTTTGTCAGCGTAGTTCTCAGGTGTGTTGGCGAGAGTGAGCGGTGGGCGGAACGGTTTGTCTTTGTAGCGATCTTTATGACGGTCATGCGGAACGAAATCGGAGTGGACGGCCTTGTGGGAGATATAGGCGAAGAAGGGTTTGTTTGATTTACGCGAGTTCAACCAATCGAGGGCATAGTCCGTGAGTTCATCGGTGATGTAGCCTTTTTGCGGGACGCGTTGTTTGCCGTTGATGTTGAAGCCGTCGTAGGCGGTTTGCGGAACGACGCGGGAGGTGCCGCGACCATCGGGCCAGTAGCTGCCCTGGCCTTTGAAGACGACCCAGTGATTGAAACCGCGCTGGGGTTCATCGGTCTCGCCCATGTGCCATTTGCCAAAGAAAGCGGTATCGTAACCGGCCTTCTGTAAATACTGAGGGAAGAAAATCAGCTCTGGTGAAACGGGATTGTAGTTGTCCACCACGCGATGGTTGTGGGCGTAAAGACCGGTGAGGATGGAGGCGCGGCTGGGAGAGCAAAGCGAAGTGGTGACCATCGCTTTCGGAAAATGGACGCCGTTCTTCGCGAGGCGATCCATGTTCGGCGTCTCCAGCCATGGGTGACCGAGGAATCCCATCGCGTCATAGCGATGGTCATCGGCGAGGACGAAGATGATGTTGCGCGGTTTGGTGCCGGAGATCTTTTGAAGTTTCAGCTCGGCAGCTTTTAGCGTGGCGGTTGAAATCAGAAGGAGAACAAGCGCAGCAAATGAACGAAACGGGTAGGACATGATCAGCGTTCAGAGTGATGGTTCTTCAGTATCTTTTCTTTCTTATCCTGAGGGAGCTGGCTTTGGGCAAGCCAGTCGAGGGCGGCTTTTTCATCGATGTGCAGCCAGTTGCGCGCGATGTTCTCCATGTAGCGATGGCGCGTTGTCTGGTCGCTGATGTTGTTTACGGCGATGGCGGCGATGGTGGGCTCGTTGTTCAGATTATCCACCATGGCACCATAGGCGCCATCGCGGGATTTGCCTGCTGGTTGGGTGTTCAACCACAGCAATGCGCCATTGGGATCTTGGGAGACCCATGAGGAGGCGATCTGGCGCAGGGCGTTTTCGCGCAACTGGCCTTCAGGAAAGGCGCTGACCCATTTGGCGGCACCGGCGGGATCTTCGCGACTCCATGTAGAGACGACTTGCTTGGCGGCGGCGTCTTGTTCCGGTCCGGCAGGGAAAGTGGAGACGAGATTAGCGGCTTCCACGGGAGAACTGCTGGCGAGGGAACTCATGATGTTGGGGAGAACGCGCTCGCGGAGTTTGGGATCATTGGAGGAATTGATCCAATTAAGGGCGGCAGCGGGATCGGTCTGGCTCCATTGCTGGGCGACGCTGGAGAGGTAGTTATCCCGCTTGCTGCCTTCGGGCAAGGACATGCCGAAGGCGACGGCGTCCGAGGGGGATTGCCGTCCCCATTGACGGGCCAGTGCCTGGCTAGCGCTGAGGAGGAGGGTTTCGTCCTTGATGGTCTTGAGCCATTTCACTGCGTCATCCACATCTTGATTTCCCCAAGTGGCGATGATGGCGTTGATGGTGTTCTCTCGGTTCTGGCCGGAGGGAAGTTGTTGCGCGACGTTCATGGCGTAGCGCGGATCATTTTGGGCGATGGCTTGAAGGGTGCCGCGCAGGGCTTCGTTCTGGATATTGCCGGGCGGGAGATTGCGAACCCAGGCCATGGCTTTTTCGGGATCCACATCGGCGAGTTGTCCGGCGATGTTGCTGTATTGATAGCTATCCATAGAGCCGGCGGGCAGTGTGGTCATCAATTGCGAGGCGGCTACCGGGTCTTGATTAGCAAGGTAGTTGAGAACTTGGGAGAGGGATTGGCGTTTGATGGTGCCGGGAGGTTGGGCTTGGATCCATTCGACGGCGGCTTTGGGATCGGACTGGCTCCAGGTGGTCAAGGCGGAGTTCAGGAGTTCGGTGCGGATACTGCCGGGGGAAAGATTTTGGACGTAGGTGATGGCGTCTTTGGGATTGTTGCGGGTCCATTCGGGGAGAAGGTAGCGCAAGGCGGTGCGGCGGTCGGTTTCACTGGTAGCGTTCTTGGCCCATTGCAAGGCGGCTTGAATGTCTTGCCCGGCCCAAGCGCGCATGATGTCGCCGAGGGCTTGCTCGCGTAACTGGCTGGGCAGCTGGTTGGCGGTGGCGAGAGCTTTGGGCGCATCTTGGGTGGCGATCTGGCCGAGGACACGGCGGATGGCGGATTTGCGAGAGGAGAGATCGTCCAATTGCATCGCGCGGCTTAAGGCGGCATCGGGATCGATCTCGGCCCAACGGGCGAAGATATTGCCGATCGTATATTCTTCACGGCGGTTCTTGGGCAGGGAGAAGAGGGCGTCTAAGGCGGCTTTGGGGTCTTTGGCGGCCCAAGCGTTGATGATCTGTTGATTCAGATTTGAGGCTTCGAGCGGGGAAAGATTTTCGGCGCTGAGTTGCAAGGCGTGGGCGGGATCGCTCTCGGCGACGGTGCGGAGGAGGTTGCTCCAAACGGACTGGCGGATGGTGCCGGTGAGTTTGCTGGCATATGCCAGAGCGCCGGGGAGATCGACGCGGCTCATGGCGGCGATGACGACGGAGATGGCGTAATCGCGCTGGCTGCGATCACGGATATTTTCGGCGAAGGCGAGGGCATCGGCAGGGGCAAGCTCAGCCCAGCGGGGCATGAGGTATGTGTTCACGGCATAGCCGTTGACGCCGCGTGGGGCTTCGATGAGGCGACGGATCAGAATGCCGAGATCGCTCGCGGTGAGGCCGGAGGTGATGGTGTAGACGCGATCGGCGCGGGGATTGGAGCGCACTAGGAGTTCACGGAGCTGGCGCTCGGCTTCAGACAAAGAAATTGTGGAGTTCGCGGGAGCGGGGCGTGGTGGTGTCGGGGGCGTGACGGACTTGGTGATCTTGACGACGGATTTGGAGGGAGCGTTGGTTGCGACGGGAGGAGGAATGGGGGACTTGCGCTGGCCGAACTGATAGCCGATGGCAAGGGAGACAGCGATCAGGGCGATGGCGATGAGTGCGACATTTCGCATGGCGATAGGTTAAATTAAGCGCAATGGAATGGGATAAACAAGGTCTTAGCCACGGATGGAACAAAGATTTACACGGATGGGGGAATAAATAACCAATGCCCAAGCACGAATGACGAAGGAATGAGCAATGCAAAATTGATCAATGAAATATCGGATGCCGGTTGCATTGGTGGGCAAATGAAGACGGAACAAGTCGGGGATTTGAACAGGAGGGGGACGGAGGGAACGGAGTTTTAACAGAAGGGCGCTAAGGGGGCGGAGGAGAGGAATCGAGGGCGACGACGAGTCCGAGGACGATTACGATTTTGTGCGTAACCGAAGGGTTGGTGGAGCGTCATGGATGGGGTAATGTCCGTTTATCAATCATTTCCAATTATCATGAAGAGATCATTTTGTTTGGTGGTGTTGGCGGCTGGTGCTTTGAGTTTCGCGAATTTCGGTGCGCAGGCGCAGGAGGTGGTGCCGAGAGATGAGGCGTTGAAGGCGTCGTTCGCATTGTGGAATGCGGCGGGAAAATTGGAGGATCTGGCGCTGAAGGTGGATGTGGATATAAAGAATCCCTATGGATTGACCAAAGGAGATATTGGGATGGTCGTGATCCCGGAGACGAAACTGGCTGATGTGCTGGCGAAGGCGGGCGAGACGGAGTTGCCGCTAGGACAATTATGGATGAAAGGGCTGGTACCGGAGGTGGATGGCAAGGTGGTGCCAGATAGCAAGCTGAAGCTGGTGGAGATCACGGTAAAGGATCAAACGGGAGATGTGGTGCTGTGCACATTGGGAGTGAAGAAAACGGAGAAGAACGGTATGGAACTGGTCATTTATGGCAATGGCAAGGAGCCGATCCAAGTGGTGGCTTTGAAGGCTTCCAAGAGTGGCAAGCAGGAGTATCCGATCGAACTTTCAGTGACGCCGGGCAGTGATAATGCGCACGTGATGATCAAGGTGTTGGGGAAGTATGAGGGGGAAGTGACGGTGAGGAAGGACTAAAAAGTTTCAAGTTTTCAGTGTTCAGTTTTCAGCCAGCACCGGTGGTCGTGAGCGAAGAGTCTCATGTTTCAGGTCTAAAGTTTCAGGTCGGTGCGATTTGGTTGCGCTGAAATAAAAAAGCCGCCTCGGGTTGAGGCGGCTTTGAAGTTTTTAGGCGCCGATACGTGATGAGCGCGCTTGGACTGCCGGCTGCAATCCGGCAGCACTTTGCTACAGCAGACTGGAGGAGTCGGTATCGAGATACAGTGTGCATTGGGCCTGCGTGCGCAGGTAGGAGGCCGGGCAAGCGGTGGCGATGGGGCCTTTCAGGGCGGCTTGGGCGGCCTTGGCTTTGCGCGTTTCCGGGCAGAGGCAGACCATCTTCTTGGCGCGGCAGAGTGCGGGGATGGTCAGGGTCAGCGCGTAGTGCGGCATCTGGTCTACGCTTGGGAAATGGCCTTCGTTCACTTGCTGCAAACGGCAGGCGAGATCGAGCTGGACGATCTTCACGAGGCGGGTGTCGTTGAAATTGGCGACCGGGGGATCATTGAAAGCGATGTGTCCATTCTCACCGATGCCGAGGCAGCAGAGGTCGATCTCCTGCGCGTTCAAGAGGGCGGTGTAACGCTCGCATTCCACGATGGGTTCGAGAGCGTCACCTTCCAAGTAATGGAACGCCTTGGGTTTGAGCTTCGACTCTACACGTTCACGCATGTAGCAGCGGAAGCTGGCTTTGTGCGCGGGATGGATGCCGAGGTATTCATCCATGTGGAACAAAGTGACCTTGGACCAATCCACACCGCCGAGGCGGATGATTTCCTCGAGAAATTTGATCTGGGAATTGCCGGTGGCCAAGATGGCGGCGGCGGAGCCCTTCTTAGCGATGACAGAAACTAAATAATCGCGAACGGTGAGGGCGGCATCGGCGGCCATGTCAGGCTGGTTGGCGTAGACACGAACGGGGAGGGAATCGACGGTGTACGTTTTGATCGGCTGTGGCATGAACTTTACTTTTTCTTCGGGTTCAAGGTTTCATTCAAGACGGGTAATAGACGCAGGAATCAATCTGGCATTCATTCCGCCTGAAATGAAGGGGCAGACTAGGGGAGGACGGTAGGGGGCGCAAGTGGACAAATGGGAAGGAAATTTTAAGTTCTGAGTTTTAAATTTTGAGTTTTTTGGGTGGAATGAACGCCAGTCCCAAGTTTTTAGTGGGAAGTTTTAAGCCACAGATTAAACACAGAAACGCACGGATTAGGGAAACGCAAATGGGACTGGTTTTTGAGATTTTGTCTCCATGTAGCGCATATAGTGCATATAGGCCTCACGATGAGATGAAAATGATGACAGGCTGAAGGTGTGAGAGAGAATATTTTGTGCCGATGTAGCCGATATAGCGGATGGAAGGCTAACGGTGGGACGGAAAGAGTGGCAGGATGGGGACATGAAAATTTAGTCCGAGAATAGCGAGGCTAAGGATAACGGATATGGCGATGAGATGGCAGGGTGAGGGTGAAGGGCTGAGGTGGGTAAGTGCCTCCTCTCCCCGGCCCTCTCCTCCGTCGGCGGAGGAGAGGGGGATGGGAGCGCGTTGTGACTTTGGTGCGGCGTGAGGATGAGTGAATTTTTGTGAACGCATTGGAACGCAAGGGATGCAGCGGGACGGGAAAGAGAGATGATGCGGGTGTTGAGAGCCGGTAGTTGGATGGGAGACCGGTTGCGGAAAGGGTTAGGGGCGGGGTGGAACTCCGACAAGGGTCGCGAGCAGGCCCGTCCTTACCAGAATGAGATGCCGCAGGCCTTCTCATGAGTGTTAGGCATAAAATTTTTGCGGCTGCTGCGGCTGGTTCCCTCGGAGGGAACACAGCCGCGGTCCAAGAAAAGCGACGATTAATTTAAGTATGAAAGTGATTGCGAAGGATTATCGGACGGGGAAGGCGGTGGAGATTTCCTGGGAGGCTGGGAAGATCACGGGCATTTCGCCTTTGGCCGAGGGGACGCGCGCGGAGGTGTGGCTTGCGCCGGTGTTGATCGATGTGCAGGTGAATGGGTATGCGGGCATCGATTTTCAGCAGGATGATCTGACGGAGGCGGATTTGCTGAAGGCGGTGCGGGGGGTGCAGCGGGATGGTTGCGGACTGGTTTTGTTGACGTTGATCACGGATGAGTGGTCGCGGTTGCTGGCGCGGTTGAAATATATCCGGGCGTTGCGGGATGCGAATGCGGAGCTGAAGGCGGGCATCGCGGGGTGGCATATCGAGGGGCCGTTTCTTTCGCCAGAGCCGGGTTTTAAAGGAGCGCACAATGCAGCGGTGATGTGTGATGCGACGGTGAGGCACATCGATGAATTGCTGGCGGTGACGGAGGGGGATCCGGTGTTGCTCACGGTGGCTTCGGAAAGGGCGGGTTCAGCAGAGGCAATCCGTTATGCGGCAAGCAAAGGGATCAAGATCAGCTTGGGGCATACGAATGCTTCGGCAGAATCGATCGCGGAGGCGACCAAGGCAGGGGCGGTAGGATTCACGCATTTGGGAAATGGGTGTCCGCGCACGTTGGATCGGCACGATAACATTGTGTGGCGGGTGCTGGATCAGTCTGCATTGACGGTGGGCATCATCCCGGATCGCATCCATGTATCGCCGGAGCCGTTCCGGTTATTTTACAAAACGCTGGGCATGGAGCAGATTTACTACACCACGGATGCGATGGCGGCGGCGGGAGCGCCTCCGGGACGATATCGCATCGGCGCTGTCGAAGTAGAAGTGGGTGCTGATCAGGTGGTGCGGTTGCCGGGGCAGCCGAACTTTGCGGGATCTGCGCTGAGTCCATTGGAAGGGGTGCAGCGCACAGCGGAGATGCTGGGTGAGGTGTGGCAGACGGTTTGGCCGTGCTTCTCGACGGTGCCAGCGCGGATGATGGGATTGGACGTGGCATTGGAACCGGGTAAGGCGGCGAGTTTCTGCCTGATTGAGACGGAAACAACGGGTAGGCCGAAACGCATCCGGGTGATTTTGAACGGTGAGGAGAAAGGGTTGTCGAAGTAAATAAGCCATTTGGTCGCGGTCCGAATTGGCTGTGGTCCACAAACAGGGTATACTTCTGGGAGACTTATCACATGAGCGAAACACAAAAGCTATCACCGCGGGAGGTGATTCAAGCCATTCAAGCAAACGTCGAGCAGGTCATGAAGGGCCAGAGCGAGGCCATTCGTAAGCTGCTCGCGGCACTCATCAGCGGCGGGCATGTGCTGCTGGAGGATTATCCAGGCACAGGTAAGACGACGTTGGCGAAGGCGCTGGCACTCTCTGTGCAAGCGGAATTCAAGCGCATCCAGTTCACGCCGGATTTGCTGCCATCCGACATTCTCGGTGTCTCCATCTTCAACCAACGCGATCAGCTCTTTCATTTTCATGAGGGACCGGTATTCGCGAACATTTTGTTGGCGGATGAGATCAACCGCGCCTCACCACGCACGCAATCGGCCTTGCTCGAGGCAATGGGTGAAGGGCAGGTGAGCGTTGAGGGTGTTCAGCGCAAATTATCCGAGCTGTTCTTCGTGATCGCGACGCAGAATCCGGTGGAGTTTCGCGGAACGTATCCACTGCCGGAGGCGCAGATGGACCGGTTCGCGCTGCAATTCACGCTGGGTTACGTGAGCACGGAGGAGGAAGTTTCCATCCTTTCGGCGCAGGAGCGGAAGCATCCGATCGAAAGTTTAAAACCGTGCGTGACGATGGCGGATGTGATGATGACGCGGCAGGCAGTGCAGGCGATCAGCATCAGCGAAGAATTGAAGCGTTATATCGTGGACTTGGTTTCGGCGACGCGTAAGGCGCAGGGAGTGCAATTGGGCGCAAGCCCGCGTGCATCGTTGTCATTGATGAAAGCGGCGCAGGCATTGGCGATGTTCGATGGGCAGAAGTTTGTGACGCCGGAGAATATCCAGGAGCTGGCGGTAGAGGTCATCGCGCATCGTATGGTGATGGAGCCGCAGGCGAAGTTCAGCGGGCTTTCAGCGAAGGGTGTGGTGCAGGATATTTTGAAGACGGTGAAGGTGCCGGCTTAGGAAAAGCGAGCAGGTGAGGGCACCTGCACGACTGAAGCAGACGAGGGCGTCTGGTCCACTATGGAGAGTGTGGAAAATGGGAGACTGGACAGGCGGTGGCGCCTGTCCCACTACGGAGGGTAAGGCAGGCGAGAGTGCCAGTCTTACTAGGGGGTGCAGATGTGTCGGGGAAATGAAGTGATATAGAAGTGTGAAATGGGGCTTAGACAACTTTCGCCGGAGGTCATACCGACAGTATCGCGGCTACTACGTGATGCGCCGGTGGATTGTGCGGCGTGTGGGGCGTGTGGGGGTGCTGATCCTCGGATGCACCATAGTCCTCGCGATGTTCGGCCTGGATACGAATCTGACGGTGGCGTATCAGGCGCTCTCGCTGATGTTGGTGCTAATACTTGTGGCTTTGCTCACAAGGCGGCTGGCGAAGACGAAATTCAGCGCGCACCGGATTTTGCCGCGCTTTGCTTCAGCGGGTTCGCCGGTGAAATATCGTGTCCGCTTCAAGAATCTGGGGCGTTTCACGGTGCGGGATGTGGGATTGTTGGAGGAACTTTCCGATCCGCGTCCGACGTTGGATGAGTTTCTGGCTACGCCTGAGCCAGGAGAGGAAAAGCGCAACTGGTTTGATCGCACCTATGGTTTCTACCGCTGGCAGTGGTTGGTGGATATCAATCAGCGGGCGATCGTCACGGAAGGCAAGGTGGATCGTTGCCTTCCCAAGGCGGCGGTGGAGGTCGAGATGGAGCTGCTACCGAGACGGCGTGGGGTGCTGCATTTTGAAAAGATGATCGCGACCAGCATGGATCCCTTAGGAATATTCCGTCAGCTCTCACCGGTGACATTGCCGGACAAGCTGCTGATCTTGCCGAAACGGTATGCGATACCGCACTTTGCACTGCCGGGAACGATGCGATATCAGCAAGGCGGTGTGGCGCTCGCGGCTTCGGTGGGTGAATCGGAGGAGTTCGTTTCCCTTCGTGATTATCGCCCGGGTGATCCGATGCGGCATATCCATTGGAAAAGTTGGGCACGCTCGGGCAAGCCGATCGTGAAGGAATTTCAGGATGAGTTCTTTGTGCGGCACGCACTGATCTTGGATACATTCGATACGGTGGCTTATAGTGAGCAATTTGAAGAAGCGGTTTCGGTGGCGGCTTCATTCGCCTGCACGATCCAGACACAGGATTCGCTGCTGGACCTGATGTTCGTAGGAGCCCAGGCGTATTGCTTCACGGCGGGTCGCGGTTTGGCGCATACGGAGCAAATGCTGGAGATATTAGCGTCGGTAAATCTTTGTCAGACGAAGGGTTTCAAGTCGCTGGCGAATGTGGTCGTCGAGCATATCCCGGTGGTGAGCGGATGCATCTGCGTATTGTTGAAATGGGATGAGCCGCGCAAGGAGTTCATCCAAATGTTGCGCGGATTGAATGTGCCTGTGGTAGTATTCATCGTGACCGAGAAAAACGCTGCAAAGATAATGGATCTGGGGCCGATGGCGGATATCCCGGCACAGTTCCACCAGCTTGAGGTGGGCAAGGTGGAGGAGGCCTTGAGGGCATTATGAAGACACCTCCGTTTTTATTGGGACTGTCGCTGGTGTTCTGGGGATACCAGTCTGGAATGCTGTGGGTGGGGGGTGCTTTGGCGGTGTTGATGGAGCTTTCGCTGATCGTCAGGCAGCGTTGGGATGTGGATCGCGGGGATTATTATCGCGTGTGGGATTTTTGCGCGATCCTGTTTGCCGCCTCGGCGATCTATTGTTTCGTGTCGAGGGATACCACAAATGACGTGATGGAATTTTTCCAGGCGACGAACTACAGCAAGCGCAATCAGGTCTTGAACAATGCGTTTGCCACGGCGTTTATCTTCTTTCAATGGATGCCCATCGTGTTCTTTCCCATCGCGATGACTCAGGCATATGCAGCGAACCCGTCGATTCCTTACAGCACGTTCTCGTGGATCTGGCGCAGGCAGTTAAGACAGGGGCTGGTGGCGGAACGAGGTGCGATGAATGTCTCCTATCCGTATTTCGCGATCGTGCTGTTCTCGACCTCGCTCGTGAATGAGCGTGATCCTGTCTTTTATATCGGGTTGAGCATTCTGGTGCTGTATGCTCTGGCGGCGATACGTTCACGGAGATTTTCCCCGCTCATCTGGGCCCCGCTCGCCCTGGCCGTGGTGGTGTTGGGACATTTTGGCCACATCGGCCTGCAACAGGCCCAAGGGGCGGTGGAGACGAGCTTCTCACAATGGCTCTCCAAGATCATCAACCGCAATTCGAATCCGTATGAAAGCCGGACGGCTATCGGGCGATTGGGCAGGCTGAAACTTTCTGGCGAGGTGGTGATGCGGGTGGAGGTGCAAGGGGCACCTGTGGAGCTTTTACGGGAAGCCAGTTATGACACGTTTGTGAGCCCATCCTGGATCGTGACGCGCAGCAAATTCGAGGATGCCGTTTCCGAGAATGATGCGACGACGTGGCCGTTGATTCCCGAGAAGGAGACTAAAGGCACGGCGATCATCTCCACATATTTCCCTCGCGGTCGAGGCATGTTGTGCGCGCCGAACGGCGTGGCGGCGATTGACAAGCTGCTGGCGGCGCAGATGGAGACAAACTTTTACGGTGGCATCCGGGTGTCGAATGCGACGGCTTTCGCCCGGTATGAAGCGAAGCATTCACCGGGGAAGACGATCGACTCAGATCCGATCGAAGCAGACCGAATTGTGACGGACAGCGAGAGCGAAAGCGTCAAACGGGCGGTCGCCGAGACAGGATTGAAACCAGAGGATACTTTGGAGAAAAAATTGATAGTTTTGCAGCAGTTCTTCACTGAGAAGTACCGTTACGACACCTGGCAAGGGAGGAAAGAACTGCGTCCCAAGGAAACGATGCTGGGATACTTCCTGCTGCGCAGCCGCGCCGGGCACTGCGAGTACTTCGCCACGGCCACGGTGCTGATGTTGCGGGCGCTTGGAGTCGAGGCGCGCTATTCCGTGGGTTACGCCGTGCAGGAGACGGAAGGCGGGCCCAACCGCTTCGTGGTGCGTGAACGGCATGGTCATGCATGGGTGCTTTATTACGACCGCGCGGAAGGGGTGTGGAAAGACTTTGATACGACGCCGCCGGACTGGTTCGCAGTGGAAGAGGCAAAGAATTCGTCGATGTTCGAGCCGCTGAAGGATCTATGGTCCAAGATGCGATTTCAGATATCCGAGTGGCGCTGGCTGACGGATCGCGAGAAGTTTCGGCAGAACATGATCTGGCTGATGGTGGTGCTGATCGCCGTGCTGGCGTGGCGCCTGGTGCGGCGCAGCCGGATGAAAAAAACGGATGGAGGACCTGCGGGGACTTCCAAGCCGATTGATTGGCCGGGGCGTGATTCGGAGTTTTATGCTGTTGAGCAGAAGCTCGCGGCCATGGGGCTGGATCGTTTGGAAAGCGAAAGCATCAATGATTGGTTGGCGAGGGTACGTGAACTGATGCCGGATGCCGTAGTGGAACTCCCGTCGCTGGTGAAGTTGCATTACCGGTATCGTTTTGACCCAGCGGGTTTGTCAGCAGAGGAACGCAAGGTGTTGAGGGAAGGGGTGGCGGAATGGATGAAGACGCAGAAAGTAGGAGTCAAATAAGGATTAAAGACGGTCTCGAAAGAATACCGTATTCGCAAGAAAAACTATGCCCGCCGGAAAACAGGGCGAAGCTGTTCCGACAGCGTTCGCCCCAGCGATGAAGTGTTTCCGACGGGCATGTGGGCTCCCCACCCAAAAGAAATTCTGCAGGAGACCGGCTGATGGCGGTAGTCACATGTCCCTTTGTAAGGCCCCGAGGTCAGTTGGAAGTAAGTCGGCATCCCCAAGCTGTCACGTCCACCCAGACGGTGCTTGCAGATGCCGGCTTCAGTCGCGTTCCCCTGCAGGAAGATGTTCATAAAAATTTGGTGCGAAAGTTCAATGAGCTTGTGGAACGACCGGCAAAGCGGTTGAACCGTGATCTTTGTTCCCAGACTTATGCCAACGGTCACGTGTAAGCGCATAGGCGATGCCGCCGGCGAAGAATGCAAAGGCAGCCAATACCACTAGATAACCGGTGGGCGTGATGCGCAGAACTTCCAGTGTGTGGTTCAGCGCCACGGTGGCGATATTGCAGGCAGCCGCAGCGGGCAAGGCTTTGGAGGCCCAGTGACCTTGGAACAAACGGGCCAGCACATAGACGCCGGCGATGAACAGGCTGGCGAGCGAGATCAGCAGCGCGGCATCCAGACCGGCGATGGAGCCCCAACGGAACGAGTGCAGGGGCAGGGCGATGGCGAAGGCTTTCCAGACGGCGCGAGCAAAGGTGGTGCGTTCACCGGTCCAGAAAAGGCTGTGGGCCAGACCGAAAAGCAGGGCATTCTGGAACGCGAGTTGCTCGACGTAATCAAAGTGCGCGAAGAGATATTGCGAACCAAAACCGACGATGACTGCGCCAGCTATGGCACCACGCGGATTCCGGGAGCGGCAGGTTTGCAGGAACACGTAAGCGCCGATCGCGAGCAAAATGACCTTCTCGCGGCTGAAATCCGGGATGTAACGGTGGCCCAGATGGTGCGGGATGGCCGCGAGCAAGGCCATGAGGGAAGCGAAGAGGAATTCTTTCGCCGTTTCATTGCGCTGCACCAAAGTTTGCCAGCCGAGCAGGGCGCAATTCAAAGCGGTCAGTCCGAGGAATAGCCGCGTGTCCGCCTGCATAGCGAAGACCGTGGCAAGTATCGGCAGCACGAGCATACGCGAGCGGTAGATCTCAGCGCGCATGACGAAATCGGACAGGCGCAGATTGATCACCCAAGCCAAAGCCCAGAGCATCGGAGCGACCGTCCAGAGCCGGAAGCGGATGCCGTCCAGGTAGTCCATGGAGCGCAGATGCACCGCCGTGGCGATGATCCAGATGATGGCGGCAGCGAGCGGTGTCCAGCGGCGGGTGAGGGAGCGTTCCGTGAGGTCTTGGCTGCGGGGAAAGGCCAGCAACGTCAGGAACAGCACGGGCATGAACCAGCGCCAGAGTTGCGGGCTCAGTTGTGTCCACGACTGGCTGTCCTCGCCGATGACGGCGCGGAAGTGGAGCGGGAAGGCGAGGTTTGTGACGAGCAGCACGGCCCCCAGCGCCAGTCCGGCGACGGGCAGGTTCAGCGGACGCAGATACAGCTTCCAACTGGTGAAACGCAGGATGGTGAAGAGCGTGGCGGCCAGACAGAGCGAGGTGGTCCACACCGCGCGATTTTCCATCATGGAGGCCTGGCTGATGAGGATGAAGGGGACGAAGACGAACAGGTTCTCCAGCCAGAAGAGCAGGGCGGTATCGTGCCACAACTGGCGACGGGCGAGGAACAGGGCGGTCAGCACCAACAGGAGCTCGTAGACCTGAAGCGAGCTGAAATTGAAGGCGAGCTGGGATTGTTCCTGACCGAGCATCTGCGGGTCCACGGAAACGAGGTAGATACCTTGGAGCATGAACAGGGCGCTCAGGAGGAAGAAGGGGTTGCTGGCGATCACTAAGCTTAGGAGTTTCTTCCAGGGGATGCCGGTGAAGAGGTCGAGCACGTTGTGATGGCGTGTCCACATGCTCGGTTCTTCTTCAGCCGGAAAGGGTGGACTGACGCGCAGCGGTGGCGGTGAGACAGGTTCCGGGCCTTTCTGCGAACCATCTGAAGGGGAGTTTTCAGCGTTCATAGGGTGCTCCTTGGTTGGTTGTTTAGTTATCAATTACTATCATAAACTATCATTGTAAATGCTTTTCTATCAAAAATGTTGATTTTAATCATTTCTTGATAGTTAATGAGTATCAATGAGCGCGACCAATGATGTTTCCTCTGCCAGCCCGCAATGGTTTTCCATCAAGGAAGCCGCCGAATACCTCTCCATCAGCGAGCCGACCCTTTACCGGTGGATGCAGGACGGGAAGATCACGTTTCGCAAGGTGGGGGATTCCACCCGTTTTCTAAAGGAGGACCTCGATGCCGTGGTGGAGGTGCATCCGAGCGCGAAGGAACTGGTGAAGGTGGAACTGACCTGCCCGGCGTGTCATCATGATGCGATGGTGGAAGGTCGGCTGGAGAGCACGGGCCGCAGCTATTTCGTGCCGAAGAAGACGAAGTTCTGGACGCTGAAGGACAGCAACGTGGAGACGCGGGCGCGCATGTGCGAGCGCTGCGGCTATCTGATGCTTTTTGGTGACGTGGCGAAGCTTGAAGCACTCATCGAGCACAAGGAGAAGATGGAGGCGAAAGAAGCGAAGAAGGAGAAGGAGTGATTTGAAGAAAACATCGAACATCGAACTCCCAACTTCCAACATCGAGAGTGGGAAGGAATGAGCAATGACCTGGCATCACAATGAGGTGCTATCTTAAGAGAAGCGGTTTATGCAAACCGGAACAAAAGAGATCGGAGTGATTTTGGCGCTAGTTCTGCTTGCCGGGGTGGTTGTGGTGGTTGCCAGTGCGTATCCGGTTCCGGGCTCTCGGAGATTTTGCGGTCATCCGGATGAGCGATTCAAAAGTGTGGATGGATTTCTCGATTGGGTTCAGGGAGTCAGGCATCATTGCAAAGGAGGAAAGTTGATTGCCGACCTTAAGATGCTGCAATTGGCGCAGAAGATGCATCTGGACGATACTGGCAGATACGCAGCCAATGAAGCGGAGCTGGTTCCGTATCTTGGGAGCTGGTTCAAGACGAACTACTATATCGTAAATTATTCTGCGGGCGCTAATCAGTGGTCGGTTGCGGTGGATAGATCACAGTATCTGCCTGGACATTATTTGCTGACTGGCGGAAAGGTCCATTTCCATGAGACCAATCCAGCGACGACCAATGATGTGCTTCTGGCCGTAGTAGAAACGGATCGGTGAGCTTTTTTGCGGAGGTTTTATGTTTGGGTTGATGCTGTTGATGCTGGTGTCGGCGCTGGCATTCCTTGCCGGTCGCAGGCTGGCATCTGGCTGGTCGCGCAGTGCGCGCATGGTGGGAGTGTTGGTCAGTCTGCTGACGGCGCTGGCGTTTTTCCGATGGGCGTATGATACGGCTGCCGTGGTGTTGCTGGTGCCACCGTCATGGTTGCCGTTCGCGGCGGAATGGCAGGTGCCTTTGGTGGCTTTGGGAGCAGGGATTTTCATGCGTGAGACGAATTTGCCTTGGTGGCGAAGAATCGTCCTGGGTGCTTTGCTGGTAGTTGGGGCTTCTCTGCCGGTGGGAAAGGTGGTCTTTGGGGAGGTGCCGCGTAGTGTTGATTTTTGGGACGGCATGGTCTGTCGCCAGACGCATCCGTCCACTTGCTGTGCAGCGGCAGCGGCCACCTTATTGCAATATCATGGTATCGCGGCAGTGGAGGGTGAGTTGATCATGGCCTGTTTTACACGGAAGGATGGGACATCGCTTGGCGGCCTGCTGCGCGGAGTTGAGTTGATGGCCCGCCCACAGGGGTATCGCGCGAGGGTGGCGACAGCTACGTTGGATGATCTGAGGAGCAAGGAACGGCAACCGGCCATCCTGCTGGTGAATTTGCGGCCGGAAGTCGCGGCGAAGGAGCCTCGCTACGAGAACCAGTGGGGCTGGGTTATCGGGCAGAGTCATGCGGTGGTCCTGCTTGGCTTTAATGAGGCCGGTCACCCGATCATCGGTGATCCTTCGGTGGGGAGGGAGGTTTGGAGCCTGGAGGGACTGACGGAACTATGGGTGGGAACAATGGTTTGGCTGGAATAGTCCTCAACCCTTCGCTGCTTTCAGCAGAAACGCCTCCACGCGATTTACCATCGCTTCGGTAGTGTAGGTATCCTTCACTTCCTGCTGGCCGGTGACAGCCATTTGCAAGCGCATGGCCGGCTCGTTTTGGAGGTACTGGATGCGTTGAGCGAGGTCCAAGACATTGCCTGCCGAGTAGAGCAGGGAGTTCACACCGTGTTGCAGCACTTCACCCACACCACCGTAACCGGTGGAGAGTACCATCATCCCCGCAGCCATCGCTTCCAGCGGAGTTGTGGTATAAGGCTCCGCCCACTCCGCGCAGTGGATGAAGAAATCATGCTGGCGGTAAAAACGCGGCAATTCGTTGGCCTGATCGATAGATGCGTCGAATGTGATCGGCAGTTTATTCCGGGTTGCAAAGGATTTAAGACTCGCAACGTATTCAGACTCGCCGCTGCCACACACAGTCAATGTCACTGCGGGATTGGCGTCGTGTAATTCTTTGAAAGCTTCTACCACGGTGCGCACGCCACTTTCTTTGTGCAGCTTGCTGGCCACCATGAGACGCGTGGCGGGTATTTCTGGAGGACGGACATCACCCAAAAACTTTTCCACGTTGATGCCCGGACGCATGATGGTCGGCGTGCCGATGTGATAACCGGTCTGGATGGCGGAATCGCACAACAACTGGCTGACAAAAGAAATATGCTCGAAACGGAACGTCTGGATGCTGCCAGGCTGCGACGCGGTCCGGTCACCTTCGGTATCGTAGATGTGCGAGAGGCGCTTGGTGGCGATGTTGTCGCGCGTAGGCGTCACTTCATCCATCTTGTCCCGCTGTTTGCTCATCTCCAATGCCGAGCGCATGGCAGATTGCGCCATGGAGAGCTTCGGACGATTCCACCAATCCAGCCAAGGATCGGTGTTCAGTTCATTGGTGATCCAGTAATCCGATACATCATAAGCGAGCGGGCGGCCACTTTGATGCAGAGTGAAGATCAGTGACTTGGAAAGCCCATGCAAACTCCAGACATATACCAAATCAGGTTTGTATTCGTTCAAGGTCTCGCGAAGCACTTCATGATTGTGCGTCTCGAGGTCTTTCATCTCCTTGAACTGGTCCAGCTTGGGATGGCCATAAATACCGTTCAAGTGCAAGCGACGGATGGTTTCCTTGTCCCGCTGTTCCGTCTTCAGGCCGTGATTGGAGGTCAACACCAGCACCCCATGACCGCGTTTGCGCAGCTCGGATGCCACCTGTTCGCACCGAAAATCATAGGTCCCCGCATGATGCGGCGGATAGATGTTGACCAGGATAAGTATCTTCACAGCTCTTGAAGACGCAGACTACTGGACCGCCTTGGGGTTGGCGAGAGTGATTGTATCCCCCGTCTGAATGACACCAGAGACGATGACTTGGGCTAGCACGCCTTGTTTCCCGTTTTCCATAAGCTGACGCAGCCCTTTGGCGATTGCATCCATTTTATGACAGGGGATGCGGGCTTCGTAGAGAAACAACACTGCCGTACTGCCGATCTGGATGCGTTTACCTATCAGATCACGGAACCAGATGCCGGAGGTTTCGATGTTCGAGCGCACGCGACCGGGAGCGATTTCATCAAGGTCCAGTATGGCAGCGTGTTCCTCAATCTGTTCACGTTCGATCAAGGTCACTTGACGACGTGTAGGACGGTTGAAGTAGCGTTTATTGCCGAAGATGCCTTTGCCTGCAATCACTTCCATTGTGAACACGTCTTGCATCGGTTCCCAAGGAAGAGTGCTGTGCAAGTGAAGGGAAGCTACTTGCCCTAGCGTTTGTTGATCGCATGATGTTGTCCCGCTTTGCATTTTTTGCTGCTGCTTTAGTTCAGACCGCTACCGGTCGAATTCTGTTCGATGCTTGCCCTAAAGGGTCGCATTCCTATAATCCGCCCCATGCTGGATATCAAACTGGTTCGCGAGAAGACGGATTATGTCCGCGAACGGCTGTCCACCCGAGGAGCGGGGGACGAAAACAAGATTTCGGAACTGCTGCAGCTTGATGAGCAGCGGCGCAAGCTGGTGGCGGAAACAGAGACGCTCAAGTCTCTGCGCAATCGTGTCTCCAAAGAGATCGGTGCGCTCATGGGCCAGAAGAAGCTCGAAGAAGCCGAGGCCAAAAAAGCCGAGACACGCACACTGGGGGATCGTATCGCAGATATCGATCGTCAGGTGGCTGAAGTGGAAGCCAAGCGTGATCAGCTTCAGCTCACCATTCCCAACGTGCCGCATGAGTCTGTCGTCGTCGGCAAAACTGCGGCGGATAATCCGATTGTGCGCGAGTATGGCACCCAGCCGCAGTTCGCCTTCAAGCCCAAGACGCACATCGAACTCGCCGAGGCCAGCAAGCTCATCGATTTCAATCGCGGTGCGAAGCTCTCCGGCAGCGGCTTCCTGCTCTACACGAACTGGGGCGCTCGCTTGGAACGTGCGCTCGTGAATTTCCTGCTCGACCTGCACACGACCGAACACGGTTACACGGAAGTGGCACCGCCTTACATCATCAACAAAGAGTGCATGGTGGGCGTGGGGCAGTTTCCGAAGTTCATGGATCAGGCGTATGCCGTCATGAAGGGCACGGACACCGAATCGCCCGCGCAATATCTTCTGCCCACGGCTGAAGCTCCGGTGGCGAATATCCATCGCGAGGAATTGCTGAAAGGCGAACAGCTCCCGATTTTCTACTGCGCTTACAGCCCTTGCTTCCGCGCGGAAGCTGGTGCAGCCGGTGTTGGTACACGCGGCATGATCCGTGTGCATCAGTTCGATAAGGTAGAGCTCATCAAGATCGTCCGCCCGGAAGATGGTTACGCCGAACACGAGAAGATGGTGGCGAATGCCGAAAAAGTTCTGCAACTCCTCGAGCTGCATTACCACACCATCATGCTCTGCACGGGTGACATGGGTTTCGCCAGTGCCAAGACGTATGACATCGAGGTCTGGGCACCGGGACAGGGGCAGTATCTCGAAGTATCGAGCTGCTCGAACTGTGAAGATTTTCAGTCACGTCGTATGGGCATGCGTTACAAGGATGAGAAAGGCGAGAATCGCTTCCCTCACATCCTGAACGGCAGCGGGACCGCCTTGGCCCGTCTGTTCGTTGCCTTGGTGGAGACACACCAGCAGGCCGATGGTTCCATTCGTATCCCAGCACCGCTGCAGCCGTATCTCAAAGCTGACAAGATCCCTGCATGAAAATTCTGCTCGCGAGCAGTGAGGTCCATCCGTTCTCCAAGACGGGCGGGCTGGCTGACATGGTCGGCGCTTTGGCAAAAACGCTGGCGCGCCTCGGCCATCAGGTCGGTCTCGTGACACCTCTCTATCGCGGCATCGCGGAGAAGCACAAAGGTCTGCAACCCTTCGATTGGAAGCTGGAGATCCCATTGGGCGACCACGTCGTTTCCGGTGGTGTGCAGGTGTTACAGCCCGAGCCAAATCTCACGATCTATTTCATCGACCAGCCTGAGTTCTATCAACGTTCCGGACTGTATCTCGAGGGCGGCCACGACTACGCGGATAACGACCAGCGCTTCATCTTCTTCAGTAAAGCGGTCGTTAATTTGGCGCTCTATCTTCCGTGGCAACCGGAGATCGTTCACATCCACGATTGGCAGGTAGGGCTGGTGCCGCTGCTTCTGCAAACGGAAGCGGCGAAAGCGGGCAAAGGCAAACCGCCTGCTTCTTGCCTCACCATTCATAACCTTGCGTATCAAGGTGTCTTTGGCGCTTCCTCCTTCTGGCTTACGAACGCGCCTTTCGCCTATTTCAATGCGGATGGGGCCGAGTTCTGGGGCTCGCTGAACTGCCTGAAAGCGGCCATCGCGTTTTCCGATTACATCACCACCGTGAGTCCGCGTTATGCGCGTGAAATCACCACGGAAGAGTTCGGTTGCGGATTGGATGGGTTGCTCCGTTCGCGACAGGATCGTTTAGTGGGTATTCTGAATGGTGTGGATTACGACGAGTGGAACACGACGAATAATCCGTGCTTGGTATCGCAATTCTCCGCCGAAGATCTGGCCGCGAAAACCGCGAACAAGCTGGCCTTGCAAGAGCAGCTTGGATTGCCGGTGCGTGCAGATGTCCCGATGTTCGGCACGGTGTCACGCCTCGCAGATCAGAAGGGCATGGATATCCAGCTTGGTGCGCTGGAAGAGATGCTCGCGGCGGACATGCAATTCGTCCTCCTCGGCAGCGGCAGTGCTCAGATGGAGAATGCCTTCCGCGATCTCGCCAAGCGCCATGCGGGCAAGGTCGGCATCAAGATCGGTTATGATCATGTGCTGGCGCATCGCATTGAGGCTGCGTGTGATTTCTTCCTGATGCCCTCGAAGTTCGAGCCTTGCGGCTTGAACCAGATGTACAGCCTGCGCTACGGCACCATTCCCGTTGTGCGTGCCGTGGGTGGTTTGGACGACTCGGTGATAGATGCCACAGAATCAGGCGATGAAGCAAATGGCATCAAGCTGCACGAATACTCAGTGCGTGCACTCGCCAAGGCCATCCGCAAAGCGCTGATCCTTTATAAAGATCCCGAAGTGCTCACGCATTTCCGCCAGAACGGCATGAATGCGAATTTCTCTTGGGATCGTACGGCAGAGGAGTATGTGGCGGTGTATCAGGCGGCGATGAAGGGGTAGTTAGGGCGTCACCGTTATCACAGGATTGGTTTGCAGTTTGGCTTTAATTAAGTCTGCCTCCAATGTGATCAATGCCGGATTGAGTTTTTTTGCCACTCGTGCCATTTGTAAAGCTTCTTCCTGTCGACCCATTGAAGTGAGCAGCGAGGCGTAACGATAAACGGCTTCCGGTGAAGAGGGATTCAGTGCGAAGGCCTGTCGATAAGCGAAATCCGCTTCTTTGATGTAGCGCTGTTGCTCAGCGGTAAGCCGATGGATGTCGGCTTGTTTCTTATTCATCTCTTCTGCTGATAGTCGATAGATCGCCCTTATCTGCTCGGCACAATCATTGATGCGCCAGACGTAGATGCCCGCGATGGCAGAGCGGCATTTGGACCAGTTGGCCGAGGCGGAATTGTAAGCGGGAACTTTTCTCCAAAAGGTGGCCATGCGCGTGAAATTAGTCTCGCCTTTGAAGCCCGTGAAATCTTCCCGCACGTAAACTTTTTCCACGAAATCGCAGATTTCGGTCATGGTAGTTTCCTCTTTTATCCAGTCACCGATGAGTGGCGTGATTTGCTTATGCCAATAATCCCGGTCTTTTTGGATCATTTCCGAATTCAGTTCGTCGAGCTTCTGCCGGTTGATTTTAATGATGAGTCCATGCGGTTCCGCATACGGATAGATCCATGCGTTGGGAAAACCTTCACACACATAGAACTGATGGTTTGGGTTTCGCTCGAACATCACTTTGGAGATGAGACTGTTGATGGCCATGATCGCTGTCATTCCGGAAACGGCCACCCGGTTTCCCTCCTTTTTCAAATCTTCACCAGGTTGCAGTTTCCCTTGTTGCATGCGTTTGACTGCATCCTGGATGTATTCATCGAATGCCTGCTGGGAGTCACGCAATGTAGGGATGTAGATTCTTGGCTCAAACATGGTGCGGAGATAGGCGAGATAAAGCCCATCTGCCATAGCATGCTGCGTGATCACGAAGAATGGATCACCCTTGGCATGGTCCCGGCAGAGTGCCGTGGGCACGAATCGCCCCGTATCCGTATCTCCAAAGTAGATGCTGCCAGGTGGGATAAGACGCATGACTTCCTCGCCAAACTTCAGGACGAGATTGGAATCTGGCTGAGTGCATTGCAGGTAGAAGCGGTCTGTTTCATTGATGGGATTCCACGCCATTGTCAGCATCCGTTCATCGTAGCTTTTGTTGCCATCGAACTGATGACTCCGGCTCGCCATTTTTCCGTAGAGATTCGTGACGGTGGCCCAGTCTCCTTTCTTGCCCGCCTCAAAGTAAGGCCATATCTCTGGTGGCAACTCTTTCTTTTCCATGCTGACCAGCTGCCGGGCTTGCGCCTCCTTGGCGTTGAAGAAAGCCTTTATCTGCGGTTCGTTTTCAGGCCGCTGCAAAAGGGATGGTTCTTTTGCGCAACCCGATAGAAACAAACCGCCCACAAGCCCGGCAGTCAGCAACAGCAATGACAACCAATGGTGTTTTCTCCCCATGAATCTGGTTGGTTTTCATAGGATAGACACCAAGTTGGAGAAATTTGTATGAGGATCGCGCCATTAGGTGCGAAAGATTCGTAGCAGCGGCTTTTAAGCCGCTGTGTGAATGGAGAGCAAGTTCCGTCACGTAGTGACGGTAGATCTAAGGATAATGGCGAAGTATCTTGCGTCGCGATGCGACGCTGTAATCTGGAAATGCCAACCACGGGTTGGAAACCCGTGGCTATGAATCTTTTCTCGCTAACGCGAGAAGGAGAAAGTTTGAGTTAAAGCTCCACAGAAGCGATCCACGCGGTCTCGCCGAACTTGCCTTTGAACTCCTCGATCACGGCATCCGCAGCCGCTTTGCTTGGGAATACGGCGAAGGTGGTGGAGCCGCTGCCGGACATCATCGCGCGGAATGCGCCACGGGCTTCGAGAAAATCCTGATACATCTTTAAGATGGGATGCTTCTCCAGCACGGGTGCTTCGAGGGAGTTGTAAAAGAGCTTCACGGCGGCTTCAGTATCCGCAGTGTTCAGGGCATTGACCAGTTCCTGAGAGCGACCGGCGCGCCCATTCAAGTCCTCCGGGAAACGGGCGAGATTCTGATATGCCCATGCGGTGGAAACCCCGAAGCCAGGATGGATGAGCAGCATGGCGCAACCTTGCAGCGCTTTGAAAGGAGGCAGCGTCTGGACCTTCTCACCACGACCGATAGCCAATGCCGGACCTTTCTGCAAAAAGAATGGAACATCGGAACCGAGGGCAGCGGCGAGATCGTAGAGACGGTTCTCGGGAAGACGTTGACCGAAAAGTTCGTTCATGCCCAGCAGCGTGATCGCGGCATTACCACTGCCACCGCCCAAGCCAGCGGCCATGGGGATACGTTTCTCTAAATGGATTTTCACTCCATCGAACATCTTTGCATTCGTCAAAAAGCCCGAGGCGGCCCGATGAACGAGATTGCTGGCATCCACGGGTAGGCTGGGTTCACTGCAGGTGAGGGTGACACCGCGCCCGGCGCGCTCAAAGGTGAGCGTGTCATGGAGCGGTATGGGGAGCATCACGGTCTCCAGTTCATGGAAGCCATCCTGGCGCTTGCCCAAGATGTTCAGGATCAGGTTGACCTTGCAGTGCGATTGATATGTCAGTGGCATCTCGCGTATTTAAAATAAAAACGGCGCCAACAAGCAAATGTTGGCGCCGGCTGTTTGAAAAGCTTTTTTAGTAATCAAAGATGTGGAAACGGCTGCCCGGAACCATCGGGAAGGCATCACCCGCGCTGAAACCAATCTGCGTATCCGTCGCGAAAATGCTGTCGGAAATCAGCCCCGGCTTGAAATTCGTGGGGTAGGCCGGGTCTTCCGTCATGAAGTTGATGGACCAGACTTGCTTCGGCTGGTAAGGACCTCCGATGTAGATGTCCTCGTTACCTTTGCTATGCTTCATGTAGAAAGGATCGTAAGACGGGAAGGGGAAGGTGACGATTTCAACAACACCCAAGGCGGTGCGGGTCACGCTACGGTTGATACCCTTGATAAAACCGGAGGTGTAAGCCTGATCGGGGCCATACCACATGGCGGTTTGCTCCATGGAGCGACGAAGGTCACCGAGACGGGCGAATTCTGTGGCGTTATTGATGCCGCGACCGAGCTTGTGGGAAGGGCCAGCACAGCCGGTGGTCAAAGTGACCGCGACAGCCGCCGAAAACAACAGGGCCAATGGTTTGCGCATAGGTTAGTCAGCGTGATTACTGGTTGAACTTATTCAACCTAGCACAATCTTGTAAAGCAGCAATTCGCACCGTTCTTTGGAAACGGATTGACCCACTGGCACCGGCTGGCGTTTGCTGGGGAAAAGGAACCTTTTCTATATGCTAATCGTTCATGTCCATGTGCATGTGAAACCAGAATCGGTGGAAGCGTTCAAACTTGCCACCATTGAGAACGCCCAGCTTAGCGTGCAGGAACCGGGTATTGCCCGTTTTGACATCGTTCAACAACAGGATAACCCGTCCAAGTTCGTGCTAGTAGAGGTCTATCGGAATCCGGAAGCCCCGGCGAAGCACAAGGAGACCAAGCACTACGCCAAATGGCGCGACACTGTGGCGGACATGATGGCTGAGCCACGCGCGAGTGTGAAATACAGCAATATATTCCCAGAAGATGCGAAGTGGTAGGGTTTGACTACGCATTATGACGCGCTTTGAATTTGCTACGGCAACGCGGATTATTTTTGGCTCTGGAACTTTACCAGAAGCGGCGAAGGCAGCGCAGGGATTTGGTCGGCGGGTGTTTCTGGTGACAGGCAGCCGGGCGGACCGCGCGCAAGGTTTGCTGAGTCAGTTGCAGCGAGCGGGATTGGAGGTCGTGATGGCTTCAGTGAGCGGTGAGCCGACGACAGACTCTGTGCAGGCTTTAACGACTCAAGCTAAGGCTGAACGGTGTGATGTGGTGATCGGCTTCGGCGGCGGCAGTGTGATCGATGCCGCCAAGGCCGTGAGTGGCTTGCTGACGAATGACGGAGATTTGTTCGATTACTTGGAAGTGATCGGCAAGGCATTGCCGCTGAAAAATCCGGCAGCTCCTTACATCGCGATACCCACTACCGCGGGAACTGGTGCGGAAGTCACGCGGAATGCGGTGCTCGGCTCCAAAGAGCATCGGGTGAAAGTGAGCCTGCGCAGTCCGCTAATGTTGCCGCGATTGGCTATTGTGGATCCGGAGTTGACGTATGATTTGCCAGAGGATGTGACGGCTTACACTGGCTTGGATGCGTTGACACAGGTGATCGAGCCTTACGTCTGCGCCAAGGCGAATCCGATGACGGATGGCTGGTGTGTGGAGGGGATTCGCCGTGCTGCCAAGTCGCTGCGTAAAGCGGTGGAGCAGGGGAATGACAAGGTGGCGCGTGAAGATATGGCGGTGACGAGTCTCTTCGGTGGGCTGGCGTTGGCGAATGCGGGTCTTGGTGCGGTGCATGGATTTGCTGCGCCGTTCGGTGGGATGTTTCCCGCACCGCATGGAGCGGTGTGTGCCGCGCTGCTGCCGCATGTGATGGCGGCGAATATCAAGGAATTGCGGGAGAGTGCACCGGGCAGTATAGCCTTGGCGCGCTATGAGGAGATCGGGAGATTGCTGACAGGAAGGCTGCAAGCGAGCGCGGAAGATGGCGTGGAGTGGGTGGAAAAACTTGTGAACGATTTACGAGTGCCCAAGCTTTCTCAATATGGCTGTTTGGAGAAAGACGTGGAATCCGTCGTGGAGAAAGCGGCGAAAGCGAGCAGTATGAAGGCGAACCCGGTGGAGCTTGCTGCAGGTGATTTGAGCAGAATTTTGAAAGCGGCGATGAGAGAAGAAATTAACCGCTAAATACACGAAAAGAGAAAAGGGTGCGATCGTTCGCGTATTTAGCGTATTTCGCGGTAAATAATCTTACCCCAAACTCGCCCGTATCCCCGCAAAAATCGACTTCCCTGTCTCCACCGTCACCGGCTTCTTCGACTTCTCGCTCATGTGTTCCACCAAGTTTTCCGGCATCTCCTTCAAGAACGACGACGGGTGGCACGGCATCGGCTGGCCGTAACGCATCCGCGCATCGCAATGGCTGACCATCAGGCTTTCTTGCGCGCGCGTGATCGCCACGTAGAAAAGTCGCCGCTCTTCATCGAGCGTGCCTTCCACTTTGCTCCGTGCGTGTGGTAAGAGTCCTTCCTCCATGCCCACGATGAACACATGCGGATACTCCAAGCCCTTGCAGCTATGCATCGTGATGAGCGTAACCGCATCGCCTTTCACTTCCTTGTCCTCAGCGCGCTCGGTATCCAGCGTCATCTCTTCCATAAACTCCACCAGGCGATCCTGCGGCTTCGGTGTGCCGCCCGGAGTCGTGTCCAGTGTGGCGACGAGTTCGCTGATGTTCTTCACGCGATTCTCGGCAGTCTCCGGATCTTTCTCCGACTTGCGCAAATCATCTAGATAACCCGTCTCCGTCAGGAAGTTATTCGCCCAATTGCTCAGTGAAAGCGTGTCCTCCGATTGCAACGGCTCGCGCATCTTTTCGATGAACAGGAGAAATGCCTGGATGCTTTCCTTGATGCGCGTGAGAAACGAGTCCTGCACATCCGTATGCCGCATCGCCGCATACACCGAGCATCCGCGCTCATGACTTGTCTCCAGCAATCGCTGCATCGTCGTATCGCTCAATCCACGCGCTGGCGTGTTCGCGATGCGCAAGAGGCTGATGTCATCGTGCGGATTGATGAACGTGCGGATATACGCCATGAAATCTTTGATCTCACGACGGTCGAAGAAACTCTGCCCGCCGATCAAGTGATAACGCACGCCGGCCTTGCGTAATGCCGTTTCAATCGGTCGCGCCTGCAGATTCGTGCGGAACAAAATCGCATGATGCACCCAGGGAATCTGCCGTGTCATGCGGTTGAACTCGATCTGCTGCACGATCTCCCGCGCCTCGTCTTCGTCCTTCGGGTACTTCGCGATCGTGATTTTCTCACCTTGGCCTTTGGTGGACCAGAGCTGTTTGCCGCGCCGTTGCGTGTTGTTCTTGATGACTGCGTTCGCTGCTTCGAGGATCGTGTTTGTAGAGCGATAATTCTGCTCCAGCTTCACGACCTTCACTTCAGGGAAATGCTGTTCGAGATTCAGCAGGTTCGCGACTTCCGCGCCGCGCCAGCCGTAGATGCTCTGATCATCATCACCCACCACACAGAAGTTCCGATGCACCTTCGTCAGGAAATGCACGAGCTGGAATTGCGCTGCATTCGTGTCCTGATACTCGTCCACCATCACGTATTGATACTTCGCACGGCACGATTCCAGCGCCTCCGGATGCTCCTCAAAAAGCCTCAGCGTGAGCAAAATCAGATCATCGAAGTCCACCGCATTACACGCCTTCAACGCCGTGTCGTATTGACGACGCACGTGCAATGCCAGAGCACGCACGCTCTCATCCGCGAACAAGGTGGAATCCACGCCTCCATTCTTGAAGCGGCTGAGCATCGAGAGAATCGCGCCCGGATCGGACTTCTCGCCCTTCGAGGAAAGGCGGCTCATGATCTTCTTGATCGCCCCGAGCTGTTCGCTCTCACTGTAAATGACGAAATTCTTTTTGTAGCCGAGCTTCTCGATGTGCTGGCGCAAGATGCGCACGCATAGAGAATGGAACGTGCAGATAGTAGGGCGAGGCGGCTTCTCTTCACCCTTCTTGGCGCGCTGCGTCGGCACGAGCTTGCTGATACGCTCCTGCATCTCCTTCGCCGCCTTGTTCGTGAAGGTCACCGCCAGGATATTTCCCGGATTCACCCCGCGATCGATCATGTGCGCGATACGCACCGTGATCACACGCGTCTTCCCCGTGCCCGCGCCGGCAAGGATCAAGACCGGTCCCTGAATCGTGCGGACCGCTTCCCGTTGCTGCGGGTTGAGTGAACCAATATCGAACATCGCGCGCGGGAGTGTAGGAGCGAACCAACCGAACGCAAGCGAAGGGTTTCGCGTAGAAAAACTTCCCGAAAACTTGGCGAGTTTGATTGCTAACAATCGTGCAAAATGTTCTCCCTCTCCCCTTAACGGGGAGAGGGCCGGGGTGAGGGGTGAGACATGACACAAAGACCTCCATTTTATAGGGTTTCCCTCTCTCGGTGTTCGACGTTGGGCGTTGGATGTTCGATGTTTCCGATAGTTCCCCTTACGGAATCCTCTTTCATTCCCCCTTTGTTTCGGCCAATTTACCGTATGAGTTTTGCAGAGCTGGGTTTGTCCAGCGCAGTGATGGAAGGCGTGAAGGCCATGGGGTATGTGGAGCCAACGCCCATTCAGTTGTGTGCCATCCCCAAGATTTTGGCAGGTAAGGACGTCATTGGCAGTGCCCAGACTGGCACTGGCAAGACGGCCGCTTTTGCGCTGCCCATATTGTCTAAACTGGAGAAGCCCGCTCCCGGTCCACGCGTCCTCGTGCTTGAGCCCACGCGTGAATTGGCTGCCCAAGTCGAGACCTCCTTCCGCGATTTCTCCCGCTTCACCCAATTGCGCTCCGTCGTCGTATTCGGCGGTGTCGGCTATGGGAAGCAGACGGACATGCTCCGCAGTGGCGTCGATATCCTCATTGCCACACCCGGACGCCTGATCGATTACCTCCAGCGCGGCACCGTTCGCTTGGATCAAGTGCAGCATCTCGTCCTCGATGAAGCCGATCGCATGCTGGACATGGGCTTCCTCCCTGACGTCCGCCGCATCATCGAGCGTTGCCCGAAGCAGCGCCAGACCTGTCTGTTCTCCGCCACTGTTCCGCCGGACATTGATGCCCTCATCAAATGGTCCATGAACAAACCCGAGATCATCGAGATCGGCGCGCGCCGTTCCCCGGCCACTACGGTTAAGCACGCCATCTTCCCTGTGGCCGATGGTCAAAAGACCGATCTGCTCCAGGCCTTGCTCGATCAGATTAATTACGATTCCGTCATCATCTTCTGCCGCACACGCCATCGCGCCGATCGCATCGCGAAATTCCTCAGCAAGAATCGCCATGCCGTTGCCACGCTCCACTCGGACCGTTCGCAACGCCAACGTGAAGACGCGCTCAAAGGCTTCCGCGATAAGCGCTACGATGTGCTCGTCGCTACGGACATCGCCGCCCGCGGCATCGATGTGCCTGAGGTCAGCCACGTCATTAATTTCGACGTCCCGCTCCACGCGGAGGACTACGTGCACCGCATCGGTCGTACCGGTCGTGCGCAAGCCACTGGCGACGCCTTCACCATCATGATCGCCGAGGAACGCGGCCAGGTCCGTGACATCGAGAAATTCATCGGCCAAAAGATTGTGCGCGAACGGCTGGAAAACTTCCCGTACAACGCCAGCCCGGCCTTTGATGAACTGCGTCCCGGCGAAACCATCAAGCCGAAGCCCCGTCAACAGCAACAGCGCCAGCAGCAACGGCCTCAACACCAGCCGCATCCGCAAAACCGGCCACCGCAGCAACGCCCGCCTCAAGGCCAACCCCAATCTCAACAAGGTCAACCTCAGCGGCCACCGCAACAGCATCAGCAACATCAGCCGCAGAGACCGCCCCAACAGCGTCCTCAGCATCCGCGCCCGGCGCAACCGCAACAGCATGGCCAAGGCCCGCGTCCGCCCAGACCGCAACACCAGCAACCTCGGCACAACCAGCCAAACCGTGGACCACGCCCGCAAGAACCGCGTGAGCCGCGTGAAGTGGATGGCAACCGCGAAGGCGCCAACGAACGTCCGCCCATCCACAAATGGCTGGCGAACCGTCCCGACACCAGCGTGAGCAAGATTTACGGTGGACCCTTGCCCAGCCAGTCCAAGGGCCGTCGTGGCAAGCATCGTTCTGGTGGCGGTGGAGGTAATCGCCGCTTCGGCGGTGGTGGCGGCTACGGTGGTAGCAAGAGCCTGCCTCCCGGCCGCAGCTGGTAAAGTTAGGGCAGAGGAGCTATTGCTCTTCACCTGTAGCACAGATTGATTCAAGCACGGGCGGTTCGAAAGAATCGCCCTTCGCGTTTTCGCCCTAGATGCTGCTCCGAAATTTGATAACGGAAAATTATATGAAACAGGGCCGAAGTGAGAACCCTCTACCCTCGGAGGGGAGAGGGCCGGGGTGAGGGGTGCCGGGTTTGCCCTAAAAGCATGAAAACTTTTGAAGGGTAAAAGTCTTCCGGGCGCGATGACGTTCTCCGTCACCCGCCCGGAAGTCCCCCTTCCGGCCTCCTTGGCCTTCGCTTCTTCCGGCCCCGTTTTTTCTCCTCCCTCGACCTTCATGCCGCACACTTTAGCGAGGGGGGTAGGACATTGGCTGTCCATGTGAACTTTTAATCAAAATTATTTTTGAGTCGTAACTGTTTGGTTGTGAGTGTGTTGCGTTGTTTTCTTATTGAAGGCGGAAAAATTCTTAAAAAGAGTTCACCTAGAACACAAATCGCTTGCGATATTGATCGGTGTTATCCCGCCGGGATAAAAGAAAGTAGCCGGTTGGTTGAGCGAGGAACGAGCGATACCACCGGTCAAATCGGTAAATAAAATGCACTCTGAAGGAGTGCCAGAAGGGGAGTTATTAATGCCTATCCGTGCAGTCCCTCCTGATGGTTGGCCTGCATTTTCAACCTGCTCATGCTGTCACTCGTGCTCCTGCCGCCCTCCTGAATATCCGGTTGAACACCCGTTCCCACCACGCCGGTTTGTGCATGAATGCCTCCGCCGCTACATCCCGGAAACGTCTGTTTAACTTCCGTTTCGCATAGATCACAAACCAGATATCCGCGAACACAGTGAGAACGGTGACAGCTGTCTGCATCGTCAGTTCTTCCGGATCAAATCCGCCGCCGAACATGAAAAAGACCTGTGAAATGAACATCACCAGCCATGGTAGCAGCAGAACCCAGTAAAACGCTTTGGTCTCCGCTTCCACGATGCTTCTGCCCGCCAGCCCATGCCACATGCCCATCCAGATCATCGCCCAAGTATCAAAGAAGAAGACCACCCCCAGCATGGCCAGCACTATGAGGTTATGCATGTTTGTATCAAAAGGCATGGGACCATGTCCGAAATCCACAAAGGTGCCCATGATACCAGCAAAGAGGATGTCGTTGTTCGTATTGATGAGCATCGACTGGAACCAATAGAGCAGCAGCGCGCTTGTGACCAGCACCAGCCCAGCTAGAAACCAGCGGTTCATCGCCTGCCGTTTGCCGGAGATGATTTCTCGCACTGTAAGGGAAGAGGTAAGCCAAAGTTCTAAAGCACCGCATTGTTTGGCTTTCTGAAAATCAACGCAGGCTTTCCAGCCGATGACCACTTTGATCACGAAGAAGATCATCGGCAGCAGAAAAGAGCAGTGACGGTCTTCTAGGATGGAAACCACATACAGGTAAAAGAAAAAACCAAAGACCAGCCACAAACTGCGGACGTGACGGTGAGCGGCCAGATTGAAGATGGGATTGTCCGATCCATTCATGCTCAATCTGGCCCGCAGCCAGAATGGATGAGGTCGCCGATGGTCTGCCGTGGTGGACTTCTCCGTCATCCACGTGGTCCGCAGCCTTCTGGCTGCCAATGCAAGACAGCCAACGGAAAGGACCAGCAAAACCGCGATCCTTGACCAGAAGCCGAGAGGATTCACCTGATAGGCGATATCGGATGAATTCCCAAATGCCGCGAACGGACTGGTCCATGCACCCCACTCCCCAAACGGTGACGGCAGGAACACGTCGAGCAACACCGGCAGCAGGAAAACCATCAGACAGACGAGGGACACAGCCCCGACCATGCTGCGGCTTTCTTCCTTGCAGCGCGAAGAAACTAACAGGCTCAGGCTGATGGAGTAAAAAAGCGAAACGACCAGGACAATGCCCACGCGGAACAGTTCTCCAAACATCAGACCACCCAGTAGCAGTGATATGCCCAAGATGGGAAACGATGCCAGCATGGCGTAGAAGGCGGAAAGCGAGCAGGCTCCCACCTTGCCCAGAATGATCTCATACTCTTTCAGGTCCGTCAGGAAGAGCAGCCCCAACGTGCCTTCACGCGTCTCTCTGCTGATGGAATCGCAAGCCAGCCGCACACCTTCTATCAGACTGAACAGGATGCCTAGGCCCGCGAGGAGGTAAAACACCTGGCTGCTGGAATTGGCTGACAATGGAGTCGAGCTGAATGCCCACAAGAGGGACCCGCCTATCAGCAAAGCCACCAAGGCTGTGATCCAGCGCAGACGATAAGTGATCTTCTTACGCGCCTGCACCCGCAGTTCGCGTTCCAGCACTGGCAGAAAAACTGTTCGCTGGTCCTTGGCCATGTGATTTCCCACCACCATGATGCCGGACTGATCAGTGCTGCCAATGCCAAATTCCACTTCAACGGGGATCAAAAGTAAGGATGGTATAAGCAAACAAACCTAAACCAATGAGGGCTATGATCAGAAATACCGTAGTTAACACTTTTATGGGGCTAGATTTTTGGGCGCTCTTCTGTTTGGTCGGGAGCCGAAATGCCAGATAGATCATCAGGAATGCCCATGCGGGTGCCCCGAAAAGTAATAAGAGTGGAAATAGGGACCAATCCATTGATGTTCAATTATTAAGCGGAAGTTGGTTAACAGCCAACCGACAAACTGTTCACCCCTTCAACTGCCGTATCACCTTGCACGGATTCCCCGCTGCAAACACATCGCTCGGCACATACTTCGTCACCACACTGCCTGCGCCGATTACCGAGCGATCTCCGATCGTCACACCCGGACAGATGATCGCCCCGCCGCCCACCCACACATCGGAACCGATCGTCACCGGCTTCGCATACTCCAGCCACGTGCGCCGCTCCATCGCGCTCAGCGGATGCATCGCCGTATAGATTTGCACCGAGGGACCGAACAGCACATTGCTGCCAATCGTCACCGGCATCACATCCAGCACCACGCAGTTGAAATTGAAAAACACCTTGCTCCCCAGCCTGATGTTGTAGCCGTAATCACAGAAGAACGGCGGCTGTATCCAAGCATCATTCGGATAACCGAACAGCTCCTCCAAAATCTTCTTTCGCTCCACCACTTGATCTTCCCGCGAATCATTCAACGCCTTGAACAGATCGCGACATCGCTGCCGCTCCTGCGAAAGCTGCGCGTCCAGCGCATCATAAAGCTCCCCTGCGAGCATCTTCTCCTTCTCCGTTTTCATACTTCGCAAAATAAACCATCAGACAAGAAAAGGATAGTCCATGCCTCTATGTTCGGGTGCTGACATTGCACTCCGAATACCAGTGGATGAGGAAAGCAAGATAACGCCTCATCTCCCTCGCCCCTCGGAGGGGAGAGGGGTGCCCGTCTTATTTTGATTCCTCTCTTACGCTTTCTCCGTGCCTCCGTGGTTAATTCTTATACTTCGCCGGAAAATCCGCCTCCGGCATCCACACCGGCAGATCCTTGATGCTATCCCGTGCCGCTTGAGATGTCGGAACCTTCCACGCTTCGAAGAAAGGCCCGAGATTCTTGCCCGTCGTCTTCGAGAAACGCACCATCCACTGATCACGTTCCTGATCATCGTTCTTCGGTTTCTCTTCCTTCGGCAAATTGCGATACTCCGTGAACGTCTTCTTAAACGCATCCCAGCCGAACCCTTCGATCAGCTGATAATACATCGTGAGCGCCAGGAACGGATCACGCTTCCAATCATCGAACTTTGCATTCGTGCCGAAGTATTTCTTCAAATGCTTCTGACGTGAATCCGCGCTGATGCCATTATGGCCAGTAAGACCCATGCCCAAAATTTTGTCGTATGTGTAGAGCGAGAAAAGATTGCAAGTGACTTCCGTGGTGCCATCGATCGTCCACTCCGGCGCCTGATGATTGTGGCCCAGTTCATGATAATGCCCCCAACTGCCTTTCGTGGTCAGATGCTTGAGATCTAATGTTTCATTCACCACATCGAGGTGTGTCATGATGGGATAACCTGAATGCATATAACCCGCGGAGATCTGCACATCGGGAACGAAACGCTCGGGACGCTTGCGATCACGCGGAATAGTCGCGAGATCGGAGACACCATCCATCACCTGATTCCAATGCTTCATCAACGCCTCAGGATCATCGAGTGACCGTATCGCCTTGCTTGGTACGCTGAGGATGAGCTTCGCCGTCTCCAGTTCCGCCCAAGGCGCCGGATGATTGCGGATCGTCTGCTTCCAATCCTCCAGCGTAGTCTTGCCGAGTACAAAACGCGGCGCATTCACCGCATTGGCGATCGTGACAGTAAATTCCTTCGCCGCCGCATTCCCCGGCACCTCGATGTAGATCAACCCACCAAACGCACTGGCGATGGTGTTGTTCGTCTTGGATAACGGCTCCGTCGTAGTGATCTCCGGCGCCCGCGACCACGTGGTCTTGTCCCAGAGACGATCTGTGTGGCAGCCGATACGTGCCGTGAGCTTGTCCTTCGTCACCTCACCCGGCAATCCGATGCGAATGACCTCACCCGGCGCAGCGTAAAGCCCCGTGGAATGCCAGCCCGTTTGCTTGGTGCTGATAGGGATGCTCTTCGTGACGCGCTCAGCAGAGGAGGGGACACTGCCAGGAAATTCAACCGCCGCCGGATGCCCCTTGACCTGTTCCGCCGGGGCATTCTTCAGGTTCTGCAGATCCAGCGTCATCGTGAGCCGCTCGATGCTGTCCTCCGTCTTCAGCGGCGATTTCTCACTGGGGATCTTGCCTTTGCTACGCTGTTTAAGTGCCACCATCTGCGGTTGCAAGAGCTTGTCGCTCTTCGGTAACGCCTGCGCCGTCTGTGTCAGAATCCATGAAGCCTGCCCAACCAGTTGCTGCATGATGGGCGTGGAGGCGTTTGTGACCGCGAGCAGAGTGTTCAATGCATGCGATGTGTTCACCACCACCGGCAAACTGTTCGTGACCGCGAAACCATTCTTCGCCGTGCGCTCTAACGTCCCATCCATATAAACAATACCTGCATGCGTGAGCAATTGATTGCCCAAATGATGATCCCTCAATGTCTTGTCCGGGTTCAATTGCAACCAACCCCAGCCCAGGCTCGCCGTCAGCAAGCCACCACCTGCACGAAGGTATTTATCCAGTGCCGGACGGCTCGCATCCGGTTTCCAATCACCCACATCCGCACACACCACATGCAGCCCGGTCAGCTTGTTGTGCCAATCCTTCGGATCCAGGACCGTGACATCAAAGCCCTGCGCCTTCAGATACTTCTGCAACCCATCATTCTTCAACACGCCCACCTTGATTTCAGCAGGCTTGGCCGTCGTGCGACTGGACGCCCAGCGCACACTGTTCTGCAGGAACTTCCCCGAATCCGCCTTATCCGTAGTGCTGAGAAAACCACCATGTCCGAACGCCACAATGCGCCCGCTTCCCAGACGGCTCGCCACCACGACAGGCGCAGAGACAGTCTTGTTCACCGAACCCAGCACTACTGGGAACGCCTGTGGCCCAAACGCCGCCACCGGTCCCGGCAATCCGCTGGACTCGATGACGCTCACACCCTCCTGAAGAAAACGAATGTCTGCTTGTGGAAATTGCGCGGTTTGCGCGTGCAAGACAGTCGCAGTGAATATAGCGATGGCTGCGAAGAAAGCGCTTCCGAGCGAACGTCTATCCGCTCGGATAATCTGGTCAGATGTCAAAGTGACGGTCTGCATGGCTGGAGTATATCACGAGTTCTGGGAACACCGTGATATTCCTATGCAGGCCGGAGGCGTCGAGCAGAAAAAGCGGGTCAAACCATCGGAAACATCTTCGCCGCGATCATCACCAGCACCAGACCGACGATCGCCATGATGGTCAGCAGCACGGAGAAGTTGCGCAGAGTTTCGCCTTCCGTCATGCCGCTCATCTTACACACGACCCAGAAGCCGCTGTCATTCATCCACGCGAACGGCTTGGAACCGCACCCGATGGCAAGCGCGAGATAAACTGGATGGAACCCAAGCGTCTCCGGCGCGGCCATGCTCTGCAACATGCCGATGGTGGTGATCATGGCCACAGTCGCGGAACCTTGTGCCGTACGGATGAGTGCGGTGACGAAAAAGGCGAGGGGCAAAATGCCAATCTGGTAAGCCGCCGCCAGATCGCGGATGCGTTCACCCACACCCGTGTGCTGGAGAACACCGCCGAAAGCACCACCGGCTGCCGTGATGAGGATGATCAGACCGCCGCTCTCCAAGGCGCTTTGAACACCAGCAGAAATCTCTTTCTTAGTTTTCCGTTTCTGGCTCACCACGGTGAGCAAGGCGATGCCTGCTGCGATAGCGATGGCGATGTTCTTGTCGCCGAATTTCTGAAAGAACCAGAGCAAGCCGCTTTGCCAAGCAGCGAGTGTTCCAGCCGCCGCTTTACCCCACGCATCCGTGATAAAACCTTCACCACCGATCAGCACCACGGGTAGTAAGATGGGCATGAGCGCGAGCCAGAAACCCGGCAGTTCGCTTTCCGGGCGCTGCGTCATCTTCTCCATTTCCTTCAGCGATTCTCCGCTGGTCTCGCGGACGGGCATGGGCCATTTGCGATTGGCCCAGTATGCGTAGATGAGTCCGGTGACGACAGTGAACAAACCGAGGATGATGCCGCAGACCATCATTGTGCCCATCTGGATGTTCAGGGCATTCGCCACGAAGAGCGGGCCGGGTGTGGGCGGCACGAGTGAGTGCGCCATGGTCGTGCCGCAGGTGATGGTCATCACATAGAGCGCGTAATTCCGCCCCGTACGACTGGCGAGGGCTTTGCCCAATGGAATCAGCAAATAAAAGACCGTATCAAAGAATACGGGAATACCGAGCGTGAAGCCCGTTCCGGCAAATGCCACCGGCGCATTTTTCTCACCCA
Organism: Verrucomicrobiia bacterium; assembly: GCA_036405135.1. Classification (NCBI taxonomy): domain Bacteria; kingdom Pseudomonadati; phylum Verrucomicrobiota; class Verrucomicrobiia; species Verrucomicrobiia bacterium. Next base: position 255,075 of record DASWYF010000002.1, read on the forward strand.
GTAGCTTCAGTGAAGTGCGGACGATCTTCTCTGCCGCGCCACTTTCCAGCAGGCATTTGCCGATGATTGCCGCCATCGCCACCAAGATGCCGATGCTGCCGCAGGTCTTGCCGAACTCAACCGCCACGCGTTCGCCCACGGATTGGTTGACGAGCTTCTTGGTGTCATTCTCGGACAGCTTCCGGTTCTTGCCGAACTCCTGCAAAGCCGTAGTAGAAGTCAGCGACCCTACGACCAAGGCCGCGAGGATGAGCGCCAGAAACGCGTTCAATCGCAAGGCGAGAATCCCGCCGACCACGACGATGATGCCGATAAGAAGTATGAGCAGCGGGTCCATCAGCGTGATTATTTCTTCTCTTCCTCCACCCACTTCACGCTGTGATCACCCGTGACGGCAATGGTCTCCGGCGGATTATCGATACGGAAGTAAGACCACGGACCGGGGATGAACGGATACTTCTCCACGATACTTTCATCCACCTCGATACCGAGGCCCGGACCTTTCGGCACCGTGAGGTAACCGTTCTTGATCTCCATCGGTTCCGCGAGAATCTCATCGGCCGCAGGGAAGGCATACATGCCTTTGCGACCGCTATTCGAGTAGCAGGGATATTCGAGCCATTCCACGACGTTCTCACCCCAGCAGATGCCGAGATGCGCCGCCGCGAGGACTTCCAGCGTGGTGCCCCAGCTATGGAAAGCGAACTTCAAGTTAGCTTTGCCCACGGCATCAAAGAGGCGCTTACCCATCGCCACACCGCCCTGGCAGCACACGTCTGCCTGAATGTAATTCGCTGCCTTCGTATCGATGAGATCAAGGAAATCCGCTTCCGTTTGCTCATGCTCACCCGTGGCGACAGGGATAACTTTCGCGGCCATCAACTTGCGATATGCCGCATGGTCGTCGGGCGGGATGGGTTCCTCGAGCCACACGGGCTTGAACTCATTGATGGCCTTGGAGACTTCTACGACTGTGTCGTAGTTGTAGCTGTTGCTACCCATGCGCCACCAAGAGTGGGCATCGATCATCAGGCCGAAATCAGGTCCTGTCGCCGCACGCATTTTCTGAACGGTCTCAATGTCCTTATCTGGTCCGAGCGCGGGACGCATCTTGTAAGCAGGGAAACCCATCGCCTTCACCGCGGCGGCTTCTTCCGCGAACTTATCCGGTGGCATATACATGCCCGCACTGCCGTAGAGCTTGATGGTATCGCGCTTGCGCCCGCCGATGATCTCGGAGAGCGGGCAGCCTTCGAAACGTGCGACGACATCCAGCACCGCGATCTCCACGGCGTAGTAAGTCTTCTTCACCTCGAGGTCCGCTTGAAAATTGAAGCTCGCCCATTGCCGCGGATCTTTGCCGATAAGGAATGGCGCGATGATGTCCTTGATCTCATGCACCGCGCGTTCATGCGCTGGGCCCGGAGCGAAACCTTTCAAACCCGTATCCGTCGTGACGCGGATATACATCGCGTCGCGCTTGAGGATGGTGCGTTCACCGCCGAAGAAAGGCAGTTTGATGGGCTCAGGAAACGCGTAGGACAACAGGAACGAATCAACCTTGGTGATTTTCAAAAGGACTCCTTTCCGTCGGGCAACGACGGTTCAAAATTCAAATATACTGGTGGCAAAAAATACATCAGGGACGGCGGGCGTTTTAAGGGGACGGGGCGGGGGTGTCGAGGATGGATTTTGAAATGACCAATGCCCAAATCCGAATGACGAAGGCTTAAACTCCGCGTTTTTCCCCAAACAACCTGATATGCAATCGATCCGTAAAATTAAACCCATGCTTTAAGCAAGTCTCCACCAACCAAGCCTGCCGCGCATCCAGATCCGCCACACTCGTCCCTTGTGGCATGAGATAAATTCGTCGGTTGGGGATGCCATACTTGCTCTGCAACGTCAGCACCTCTTGCAGATCCACCTCTTGGCTGATGACGAATTTGAAATACGCTTTGGGACTGCTCGCGTAAAACTTCAACACCTCAGGTCGTTCCCGCAGATGTTCTGCATTCGCTGAGTTTGCCAGCTTGGCCGAGACATTATAGTGCGTGAGTAGGGTGTCTAATTCAGGCGTCGGCAGAATGGTGCCATTCGTCTCGATCTCCACCGTATAGCTCGGATCAAGAGCTCGCAGACCTTTGATGACCGCGATCCAATCCGGCTGATGCAGCATCGGCTCGCCACCCGTCAGCACGATATTGCGGCTCGTATATTGATGAACCTCCGCCACGATCTCCTCCGTGGTCAGCTCGATGATTTGCTCTTCTTTGCGAAACTTCTGATAGCCCGGATTAGCATCGCGCAAATGTTTGAAAGGCGTGCCTGTCCAGTTCCAGGTGTAATCCGTATCGCACCAGATGCAGTGGAGATTGCAGAGCGAGGCGCGGATGAAAACGCTGGGCACACCGAGGCTGCGACCTTCGCCTTGCAGGCTGTGAAAGATCTCACCCTTACCATTGAGCCGCGCGATTTTCATTTACTCGTGTTTAACCACAGATGGACACAGATAAACATAGATTGGAGAATGGGAAAGCCGGGAGTTTGAACTGGTCCATCACAGGAGGGTTGACAGTCTCTAGTTGTGGTGACAAATTGTCATCGTGCGGATCATCAAGGAGTCATTCCTGCTGGCGATGGCGCGCAAGCATCCCAATGCTGCGCCGTATCTGGAGGGGTGGCGGAAGGCGGTTCGTGGTGCCCGATGGCATAATCTGGTGGATGTGCGGCAGATGTATGCCAGTGCTGATGGTGTGAAAGTGGCCAGCGGGCGGGTGATAGTGGTGTTCAATGCGGCTGGTAATAATTACCGTCTCATAGCCGCAGTGCATTACAACCGTCAGATTGTGTTTGTGTTGCGCTTTTTGACTCACGCCGAATATAGCAAAGATCAATGGAAGGACGAATTATGAAGACTCAACTGGCTTTTCGCTCTCTCCCCAAGACCTATCAAGGACTAGTGGAAATGCACATGCTGCGTCCGGTCCGTGATAAGGTGGAGTTCGAGAATGCGCTGGAGATGCTGGAGCCCATGGCTGGACACAAGTTGAATCGGGAGCAGGAGGATTATTTTGATGCTCTCTCCACGCTGGTAGAAGCCTATGAACGCGAGCACGTTCCACCTTCCGAGGTGAAAGGTATCGAATTGCTCCGTCACCTGCTGGAAGCAAATGATATGTCAGCGGCTGATCTGGCTAGACTACTCGGCTGTGACCGGAGTTTGGGCGTGCGTATTATGAACGGGGAGCGGCAATTGACCATTCCTCATATCAAGAAACTCGCGGAACGGTTCGGCTTACCGGTCGAAGTGTTTATCGATTGAGACAAGGTCCACTACGCCTGCGGTCCTCTATAAACACACTTCGCCGTGCACGTCTCCGCCACCACCACTTCACTGAGCAACGGCAGACGCGGCTTCAGTTCCTGCCAGATCCAGATGGCGAGATTCTCGCTCGTCGGGTTCTCCAGACCTTTCACTTCGTTCAGGTAATAGTGATCGAGGCGATCCCACAGCGGTTTGAAGGCGGCCTTCACATCGGCGTAATCCATCACCCAGCCGAAGCTCGGATCGACTTCGCCGGTGACGACGATCTCCACCTGAAAGCTGTGGCCATGCAGGCGACGGCATTTGTGCGTCTCCGGCAGGTGCGGCAGCAGGTGGGCGGCTTCGAATTGAAACGTGCGGCGTAAGTCCATTTTCATGCGGAATCTTTCTCCCAATCAGTCCATGTCACGAGGTCGCTGAGCGGCGGGCGGCCGTCATGACGCCATGTGAGGGGCGGTTTTTGCATCCGTCCCAGCGGGCAGATGCGCGTCACGCCCCATTGGGCGAAACGCAGGGCCAGTTTCTGCGCGGTGACATCCGTCGCCGCGAGGCCGACCGTGGAAATTTGCTGGCGTAGCGGCTCCAGCGTGCGGAGCAACTCTTCCTGATCCGTCAGTTGCTTCACGTAGATAAAGCGGTTCAGGCACGAAAGCTGGAAGTTGGTGTCATTCTCGAAGACGACCGTCCAAGCAGTAGAATTCTCGCTGCACCAGAGTTGCGTGTCAGGCAGATGCGCCGCGCGGACTTCGTAGAAAGCACGGCGCGTCTGGATTGCTGCGGCACTAAACGTATCCAATGGTCCACGCGGCTCGGCAGATTCACGGGCGGCCAATTCATCCGCGAGCTTGGCCGCGAACAGGGCCGGTTCCAATGCGCCATTCCGCTCCACATAGATGACATGCGGGCTGAGGCAACCGAGCTGATTCCACGCCACCACATCATCCGCCGCCTGCTTCACTACTTGGGCCAGAGTCCAATCGCTCATCATCTCGCGCGCGATGTAACCGAAGCTCACGCGGTGACCGTAGCCGAGGAAACGCACACGAAGAGGCACGCGTGAACGAATATCCGCCAGTGCTTCATCTGAGCCGGTGGCGGTCACGCAATCGGCTTCGGCGAAGAGCGCGCTTTCCAGTTCCCGCTCTCCACCGGGCCACTCAGCGAGTTCCAGGCACGCGCCGAGTTTCGCATCCGCTTCATAGAGCGAGTGCGCGAAGAGGCGTGGCAGATACGAGGCACCACGCGCACATTTCACGAACTGGGCGGAACGCGTGAGCAGTCCGAGGATCATGCTCATCCACGTAGGATTCGGCAGATTACCCGCCGCGATATGCACCAGCATATCCGGTCCGGTGACCATGGAGGTGCGATCTCCGATTCGCTCTTCCTTGCTCGCTGAAAACGTATCTAGGCGCTTCGTATGGCCGAGTTCCTGCGATAGTAGTGTTTCGAGGTTTTCTTCCGTGATCTGGCTGAAGAAATCATCAAGGCCGCGCTCCAATGTGTGGCGGGAAAAGCCCGTCTGTTGCGGGCCGTTTTCCAAAGCCATCTGGCGGAAAGGATAAGTTTTCTTCTGCCAGTTCTCCGCCACTTCGCAAAGCACGCGGATGATCGCCGTGGTGGAACGCTGCGCGAGGAACTGCACCCGGTTCCGCTTCAACGTCTGGCACGCCTCCGCGATGAGCGGCCCGGTGAGGGTGGCTTCGGGCGGTAGGTCAGCGAGGAAGTAGTTGGGCAGATTCATGCGCGTTCTCAGTTAGTTTTAGCCGCGGGATGCAACGCTTCTTCTTTTTCGCGCTTCTGGATGGCTTTTAGGCAAGGCAGGCCGAACAGGGAGATCAGCACTGTTGCGGTCAGCAAGCCAAACAGCGGAAGATATACGGTGGGATTACCCGCACCGGTCTCATCCACTCTTCTGACCCATTCACCGAGGATCCACGGGGCGAGACTGCCGATACCACCGCCGATGGTGATGAACACGCCGAAGATACGTCCACGCACTGAATCCGGCACCGATTCCATCAGCACGGCTTCGATCATCGGATACGTGCCCATGAAGAAGAAGCCGTAAACGAACAACGGCGCGAAGATCCATTCAGAGGGGAAGAGCGGTGTGATGGAGACCAATACACCCGCAATCACGAGCACGATGGCAGTCCATTTGAAACGATCGGTCACGCGACCGAACACGAGATTGCTCAAGCTGGCCGCGAGGAAGATGATGCTCAGCGTGGAGCCTGTCAGCTTGGTGTCAAAATGATGTGCCTTTTGTAGAAAGAGCGAGGTAAGACTACCCATGCCGAAGCCCGTGAAATCACGCAGGCCGAAAAAGAATGACGCTCCAATAAACAAGACCCACAGCGCAGTTGTGGGAAAGAGAGGAGTTTTCACTTCTGGGCTGCTTTGAGCATGCTCCGCCGATTTACTGTCCGAGGCAAACCTGTTAAAAATGACGGCCATGATGAGGCCAGCCAGACCGAGTTCAAAAACCGGTTTACGCCAAGCAGATGGGCCGATCATCGGCTCCAGCATCTCTGCACGCCAACCGGAATAGATAGGGCCGATGAGAAATCCAATGCCGGCACCAATCCCCAGCAGACCGATGGCGCGGCCGGTGCTTTCGGGATAGAGGCGGGCGATAAGTGAGGTCGCTGCGGGATGAAAGAGGCTGCCACCAAGGCCAGCGAGAACCACGAAGCCCAAAGCAGCAGGATAATCACCCGCATGCGCCAGACCGATAAAACCCAGACCATTGACCGCCAAGCCGATGCTTAGGAGATTCTTTTTGCTGAATTTATCCGCCAAAACGCCGGCCAGATAGCTGGGCAGGAAATAGGAGATCATCATCACGGTGACCAGCGACGTGGCTTTGCCCACGCCATCGAGTTCCAAGTCATCCCGGATGAGCAAATAGAGCGGGATCAGCGCGACTTGATAGACATGCGTGAAGGCATGCAGCGCGGCACTCAGGAAGAGTGTTCTTGGACGATGGTCGTTCGTGGCGGTCATTTCAGAAGTTTTATTTATATCACATCACCGGGCCATCAGCGAGCAGCCGCGCGGCTCGGCTTGAACAGCGCGGCCCAGCAACTCAAAGCCATCGGCATGGCGGATGGCGAGGTCTTCCGTCTGGACCGCCGCAATAGACCACACGTTCGCGAGATCGTGAATCCGTACCAGACCGGTTTCGCCGATCGCCGCCTCCAACCCCGTTTCCGGTGAAACGACGACGACGCGTGCCCATGGTGGAAATTGAAAACGCCGTGGAGCAGGGGAATCGCAAACGCGATCGTAAGCCTGCGAGCTTAGTTCGCTCATGCCGTATTCGCAGAGGATGGCGGTGTCAGGCAGGCCAAGACGCTGAGCGAGCAGTCGATGCAATTCCGCTTTCGGCAGTTCGCGTGAACGCCCCTTGTAGCCGCCCGTTTCCATCAGGCGCGAACCAGTGGGTAATTGGAAATGCAGGCTACGTGTTTCGAGTTCATCGAGGAGATGAACAAAAAGAAATGCGGTGCCGAGGAGCAGGACGGGTTGTCCCGTGGCGATCGCATTTTCCAAGGTCGTGAACACTTCCGGGAAACGGATTTCCCATGCTTTGTTCGTGCCTAATTCACCATAAAATTTAGGCGTGCCCATTCCGAAGCTCTTTTGCACGGACTCAAACATGTGGATGAGCGAGGAGTGAGGGCAGGATGAGGGCGGGGGAGTGAGGGCGAGGTATTGCAGGGAAGGGGCACCCCTCACCCCGGCCCTCTCCCCTCCGAGGGGCGAGGGTGATGGGGGCTGCGTTTCGGCTTTGGATGTGTCGTTGAAGTGCGTGGCCGCTCTTACTGCCGGCTGGAATCCGGCAGCACTTTGCAGCACATGCTTCGCAAACCAGGGCAGCAATGAGGTCTCATAAACCGCCAATGAATCCGCACTATGAAAATGGCGGCTGGGGCGTTGCTCCGTGGTGCCGCTGGAATGGAAGACGTTTGTGCGCTCTTCCGGCGGTAACGAAGTCAGTTCCAAATCTTTGAATGCCGTCGTGGGTAAAGCTGGGATGTCGCGCCAAGCCGTTACCGTTTGCGGTGTCTTACGGCGGCGGTTACAAAGATTCCGATAGGGGACGATGCTATCGTATTGGAGCTGGAACAGTTGGAGTGCTAGGGCTTGAAATTCAGCCTCGCCCAAGGATTCAGGCTGCTGTGAGGCACGGGAAATCGCGTCGCCTAGGCGACGAGCGAATGCATGAAATGGACGCTGTTCTGTCATGTGCGGTTTTAATTGGGACGTTGGGTAACGTCTCCGGCTGGTTTTCCGCGACAGCCGGATGGATAATGAAGCAGGTCAGGGCTGCTTGTGCAAGGGGCAGTTTGGTGTCAAAAAATTGCAGGCGTGCCTTTTTCGAGCTGGATCGAGGTTGGCACAGGGAAATCTACAACGTGTTCCCAAACGGCAACCCCAAAGACGATTTTCTTCTCAAATCGTCCGTCGAAATCATCATCACGGAGCACCCAATCGCGATCTGCCCAGCCGGGAAAGCTATGTTTTTCCAAATCCGCTTTTCCATCTCCGTTCCGATCATGATAGGTAACGACTTCGATATCCTTTGTCGCAGGTGGAGTTGTATCGGGTTGAGTTTCCGTTGTGCAGGAAACGAACATGACAAGACCACAAAGACCCAGTGCCAAAACCAGCGTCTTCAAGTTATTGGTCATGGCTGAAATTCTCAGTCTTGCCCGCCCGTCTGCTCCACATGCTCATCCAGCTCTTTCGCAAACGCATCACGTGTCAGTTCGATGTGCTCTTTCAGCAGGGCCGCATCGGCAGGGGTGAGATTTCCACGGGTCTTGAATTCCAGCATCTCCAGCAGGTCGATGAACATCTTGGCGGATTCCAAGTCCTTCGGAGCCGTCGCGCCCGTATCAGGATCAGCCACACGCCCCAGCATCATCATGGCGAGCTGCGAATGCTGCAGGACGAGGCCGGTGAACAGGTGGGACATGATCTCATCGCGCGAGGCCTGGTCCAGAGATTCATCTGACGGGAACGAAAATTTCATTTCGCACCAGTGTTGCGGGCACGTTCAATCAGCGCGAGCAGGAAATGCACGAGGTGTTTCAGGCGTTCATCGATCTCTGGGGTCTCCAAAAGGACCTGCCGTTCGGCCGCACTGGTGAGCAAGGTGCCGCCCACGGCATCCACGAAGATCTCCGGGTCTTGTAACTGCTCGATCTGTCGCAGGAAGTGTTGGTAAGAATCCGTAGCCTGAGCCGTCATGGTGGCATCATTTTCATTCGCCGGAAGTTTCTTGAGTAGCTCGGCTCCGGGATAAAAACCCTCATCAAAAATAATTTTTATCAGTTCCCGGGCCTTCACCATGAGGGCTTCGGCGATGCCCGGATTCAGCAAGTTTGGCTGGAAAACCGCGATTTCGTGGACGCGGTAGGGCTTGGACTGGATCATCTTGCCCAACTGAATTCGCTTCATTCCTTGAACAATCATCTGCGACGTGCCGTCTTTATTCTGGACGGATGCGCGGATGATGCCGACGCCGGCCACCTCGGATGGGGTCTCGCGGACCCTGTCCGGACGTTGCAGGGCTACTGAAAACAATCGGTGCGAAGAAAGCGCATCGGCCAGCATGGTCCGGTAACGCGGTTCGAAAATGTAGAGCGGTAGAATGGTATGCGGGAATAGTGTGGCATTCGGCAATACCATGACGCCTATCTCTGACGGCAAATCCATGTGAATAATCTAAGTCTGACTGGTAAGGATGCAAGCGGCATAGGGCGTGCTGAAAACAATGGCGGGTAACGAGCAAGTTGCACGGACGCCTTTACAAAACAGATAACCGAAAGCAAACTAGGTCTATGAAGTCGAAAGTAGTAATAATTATTTTGGTGGTTGCCTGCGGATTGCTGGCTCTTTCATGGCGTCGAGACAAGAGCCTCGCCACCAAGATGAAAGTGGAGAAGGATCAAGTCATCGAGACGAAATCCAGCGAGATTGTGAAGATTCGTGGCGACCTGGAAAATCAGAAGAAGGTGAATGAGAAACTGGACTCCACGGTGCAGAGCCTGACCCAGGAGACGGTCACTTTGTCCAATAATCTGACTCGCACATCAACAGATCTGGCCAATACGAGCAACGATCTCTCCAAAACGGCAGCCCAATTGAAGCAAGTTTCGCAAGAGGCTGCTGATACGAAGAAGCGCGCCGAGCTGGCTGCGGAAACTGCTCGTCAGGAGATCGCCAAGCGTGATGCTCAAATCGCGGAACTGGAAACGAATCGCGACCAATTGACCCAGAAGATGGGGCAACTCAGCACCTCTATCCAAGGCTTGGAAAAGAACATCGCCGAGACTCAGCAGAAACTGACAGCCGCCCAAGGCGATAAAGATTTTCTCCTCAAGGAGTTGAAACGCTTGCAATCCGAAAAGGCAGAACTGGAACGCCAGATGGCCGATCTCGAATTCCTCCGCGCCCAGATTTCTCAATTGAAAGAAGAGTTGAACATCCAGAAGCGTCTGGAATGGATTCGCCGTGGTATCTACGGTGCAGGTGACATCCGCAAGGGTGGTCAATTGATGCAGGACGGCTTCGTGAAGCCTCCGTCTGGCAAGGATAAGGGCACGAATGCGGCTCCGACGCTTGATGTCGAGATCCGTCGGGATGGCGGCGTGAAGATCAATTCACCCACCAACGCCCCGGCTGCGCCTCCGGCGCCGAAATGAGCCTCCGCGCGCCGCTCATAGATTCTCACGGTCGGGTGATGCGTGATTTGCGCGTCAGCATTACCGACCGATGCAACTTTCGCTGCCTCTACTGTCTCCCTGAGACGGAAGAGGCAGCGAACTTTTACCGCTCCAAGTTCGACATCCTGCGCAATCCCAATCCCGCGAAACCCATCGCCCTGAATTGGAAACCCAAGGCGCAGATTCTTACCTTGGAGGAGATTGAGCGCGTGGTGCGTATCTTCGCTGGCTTCGGTGTCGATAAGATCCGCATCACGGGGGGCGAACCGCTCTTGCGTAAGGGCGTGGAGAATCTGGTGGCGGGCGTGGCGAAGATTCCGGGTATCGAAGACATTGCCATCACCACGAACGGTTTTCATTTTCAGGAGAAGGCACAGGCCCTCAAGGCTGCTGGACTGAAGCGCGTGAGCTTCAGTCTCGATTCGTTAGATCACGCTAATTTCAAAAAGATCACTGGCCGCGATGGTCTTCAGGAAGTACTGGATGGCATCCAGCTCGCGCGGCGACTCGGCTTCACACCCGTCAAGGTGAATGCCGTGCTCATCCGGGGTGTGAATGATCATGAGTTAGAAGCACTCGCTGAATTCGCGCGCGCAGAAGATATTTCCTTTCGATTCATCGAATTCATGCCCTTGGATTCCAAGCACGCTTGGCAGAAAGATTTGGTCATCAGCGCGAAAGAGATTTTAGCGCGTTTGCAGGCGAAGTTCGATCTGCGACCGGTGAAGTCAGTGAACCTTTCAGAGACAGCCAAACGCTGGGCGTTCCCGGATGGGCGAGGTGAGATCGGCATCATCGCACCTGTGAGCGAGCCGTTCTGTGGCCATTGCAATCGCATCCGGCTCACGGCGGATGGCCAGATACGCACCTGCTTGTTCAGTCTAGGTGAGCACGATTTGAAGCCGCTCCTGCGCGGTGGTGCGAGTGATGAGGAAATCCAGAAACGCCTGCGTGCTATTGTGTGGCAAAAAGAAGATCGCCATCACATCGGCGAACCGGAGTTCCAGCAACCCGAACGCTCGATGAGCTGCATCGGAGGTTGAGCGATTACTGGCTAAGATCGGTGACGCGGATATTGCGGAAGCGGATCACAGCCTTGTCATCGTGATTCTGTAGACCGAGATAACCTTTCAAGGAACGGGCTGGGGTGTGATCCACGATCTGCTCACCATTGTGCCACACCTGCACGCGCGGGCCGCGAGCTTCGATCTTCAGCGTGTTCCATTCATTCGCCGGTTTGGACATGTTCTTCGTAGGGGCGACCACATCGTAGAGTGAGCCGGTGGTGAACTTCTTTGGTTCACGTCCATGGTCATCTAAGATTTGGATTTCGTGACCGGTGAAGGCCGGGTTTTTCTCAATGGCGGAGCGGATGAAGACGCCGCTATTGCCTTTCTCATTCACTGAGTATTCCAGCTCCCAGATGAAGTCGGTGTATTCTTTTTCCGTGCGCAGCCAGGAGCCGCTTTTCTCCGGATTGGTCGTCCATTCGACGCCTTTGCGTCCGACGATCTCGCCATTTTCCACCGTCCATTCACCGCCATGTAGCTTTACCCAGCTATCGAAATTCTTACCGTTGAAAAGAGTCTGCGGACCTTTGCTCGCGCTGCCAGTGGCGCAAGCGGTGAGCAGGCATAAGGCGATGAGGGTGCAAAAACGGGTCATGCTTCTAATAAAGTTCAGGTTTGTTTTCTCCGCCAGTCTTTTTCCAGCAAGTGACAAGCAAAATTGCTCTGATGCGATTTATTGCTTCCCAGCTTTCGGCCATCGTTCATCATCCGCCCATGCTTTCGTCTGCGGACATCAAGACAGTTCACTTCATCGGAATTTGCGGCACAGCCATGGCCTCTGCGGCTGCTGCCATGCAAGAGCGCGGCTTCAAAGTGACCGGTTCGGATCAAGGCGTGTATCCGCCCATGTCCACCTTCCTCGCGGAGAAAAAGATCGAGGTGTTCTCCGGCTACAGCGAAGCGAATCTGGCACATAATCCTGATCTGGTGGTGATCGGCAATGCCATCTCGCGCGGCAATCCTGAAGCAGAACTGACGCTCGATAAGAAACTGCGTTACTGTTCGTTGCCGGAATTGTTGAAAGAATTTTTCATCCGCGGCAAACGCTCGTTGGTGGTTAGCGGCACGCATGGGAAAACGACTACGACGTCCTTGCTCACATGGGTGTTTGAACATGCGTGGAAAAATCCCAGTTACCTGATCGGTGGTATCCCGACGAATCTGGGGCAGGGCGCGCGATTCACGAACAGCGAATGGTTCATCATCGAAGGTGATGAGTATGACACCGCGTTCTTCGACAAGCGCAGCAAGTTCATCCATTACCTGCCGGAAGTGGCGATCGTGAACAACCTGGAGTTCGATCACGCGGACATCTTCGCAGACCTCGCGGCGGTGCAAAAGTCATTCACGCATCTGCTGCGCTTGGTGCCGCGCAATGGCTTGATCGTGGCGAATGGCGATGAGGCGAATCTGCAGCCGTTGCTCAACGTGAAGTTCGCACCAGTGAAACGTTTTGGCCTGAGTGCGGGCAATGACGTGCGCGCTGAGTCTTTGGATTTGCGCGATAGCAGTTCACGTTTTGCGCTGGATGGTTTCACATTCGAGATTCCGTTGGTGGGTGAATTGAACGTGCGCAATGCTCTGGCAGTCGCGACGGCGGCGAAGCATTGCGGCCTGACGAATGAACAGATTCAGGGCGGTTTCAGCACGTTCAAAGGCATCAAGCGCCGCATGGAGGTGAAGGGCGATGCGGGTGGCGTGACGGTGATCGATGATTTCGGGCATCATCCCACAGCGATCAAGGAAACGGTGCGTGCGTTGCGCGTGAAATATCCGGATCGTCCGCTCTGGGCGATCTTTGAGCCACGTTCCAATACCACACGGCGAAATGTGTTTCAGCAGGAGATGGCTGAGGCTTTGGCACTAGCGGATGCCGTAGTGGTGTCTGAGGTGGCGCGCCTGGAATTGCTCGCGGTGAATGAACGCATGGACCCGGCAAAGCTGATGGCGGACTTACAGACGGCGGGGCGTCCGGCGGCTTATCTACCCACGGTGGAAGCCATCGTGGAACATGTGGGGCAGCAGGCGAAACGTGGGGATGTGGTGTGCGTGTTCAGCAACGGCGGGTTTGGTGGGATACATGACAAGCTGCTGCAGCGGTTGGGGAAGTAATGTGCTGCCGGCATCTTGCCGGCAGTAAAGGGGCTGACGCAGCTAAAGTAAGATTGCGAAGATTCAGCAGCTTAGCTGTTAGCCGACAGGTTTAGGCGTTCGGATGTTCGGAAGAATGTGCTTCGTCGGGTGCCTCAATCCTGCTGGCAAGATGCCAGCAGCACGGGGCTGCGTGCTTCGTCGGGCTACACCTTTCCGATCCATTGCCGGTCTTCCCAGACGGCTTTGATGGAGGTCACGTTGCGCGAGTCGAAGACGTGTTTCGCGGCCTTTACCACGTTGCCTTTTTTTAGGCTCTGCCAGGCATCACTGGCGCTGATGGCGACGAATTGGAGGATGCTGGGATCGCGGTAGCAATCGATCATGCAGCGGGTGCAGCCATCACGGATGAGCTTGGAGTCATCCCAGTCATACACGTTGCACATTGGGGTTTCCCAGAAGTGGCAGCGATAAAGGTTCAGGTGCCAATCGAGATAGAAATATTTGTGACCGCCGAGGCAGCCGAACTTTTCTTTTTCCCCGCGCAGATGACGCTGCATCTCGGTCAGTGATTCCGTGGGGTTCACCACGGGGTAACCGCTGTTGTGCTTCATCCGCTTGATTTGCTCGAAGACTTCGAGCAGTTCGTTGTTGTTGAAGTTCACCAGGCCGCCATCGCTGAAGCTGAGGTAGCTGGATTGCAGGCTGGTGAGGGGATAGCTGAACGTGCAGCTCTTGAAGCCGACGGATTCGAGGAAAGCGGGGAGCTTCTCGTAATCTTCGATCAGGCGGCTCGCGGTGATGCTCGCGGTGGTCTGGATGCCGACGCTTTGGAAATATTCGTTCGCGCGTTTGATCTTGCGGCAGACATCGGGCAGACCGCGATTCTTCTCGTGCTTCTGTACATCGTGCGCATCGATGGACATGATGACGCTGCTGAGGCCGTCGCTGGCCAGCGCCTTCATGTTGTCCTCGTTCCACAGGCCGCCGTTCGTGCAGATCATCGGGTGGATGCCGCGCTCGGCAGCATAACGGATCATGGCGCGGAGATCGCGATGGACCATGGGCTCACCACCGACGAAGAGCAGGTAGCCGATGTGATTTTTCAGCGCGATGTCGATGACGTCGGTAGCTTCCTTCAGTGTGACGCTACGGCGGGCTTTGGGATCGAACTTGGAACGGGCGAAGCCGCAGAAGCCGCAATCGGCATTGCAGATGTTCGTGATGGCAAATTGCAGGTAACCGGGGCCGCCATGGTCCAGCACCTCGCCGAGGAGCTTGAAGGGGCTCTTGCGCGGTTTTACCACGGGTGGCAAAGGGGTCGTAGCTGTGATGGGCTGATCGCTCATGGACAACGGCTTATGTTTCCGGCTGGCGGAAGATAGCGCAACTCTTGATTCGTGACGAATGGGTGAAGAAAGAAAGCAATGTGCTGCTGGCATCTTGCCGGCAGTAAGGGGGCTAGCGTGGTGGAATAAGGGGCCGAAGTAAAAGGTAGCGGGCGTATTCCGACAGGATAGGGTGAGTCTATATTTGCGGGGTTAAATGCTTCGGCGGGAGCGTTTGAACTGCCGGCTGGAATCCGGCAGCACAGGGTTTGCGTTTTGTAGTGGGATTTGGGTATAGTGATGGGATTATTGCCTTTAGTGGCGCTGAATGACGTTGAGTTTGGAACAATTAGGTTGGACGGAAGAGCTGGAAAAACAGTTCGCGCCGCATCGCGCCCAAGGGCTGATTCCGGCGCGCGTGGCGATTGAGGATAAGCATTATTTTCGTCTGTATACGGATGGCGGTCGGCTAACAGGGCAGTGTTCGGGAAAGATTTTGCATGAGTCCAAAAGCCCATCGGATTTGCCGAAGGTGGGTGATTGGGTGGTGGTCACGCCGTTGGAAACGGAGGGGAAGGCGACCATCCATGAGGTGATGCCGCGCAAGTCCTCGCTCTCGCGCAAGCTGACAGGGCGCGATGTGCAGGAGCAGATTTTGGTGACGAACATTGATCGGGCGTTCGTCGTGCAGGCGCTGGATCAGACGTTCAATATTCCCCGGTTGGAACGTATGCTGGTCATGGTGCGGGAAGGTGGGGCGCAACCGGTGATTGTCCTGAACAAGCTGGACCTGTGCGATGACGTGAAGGCGCGTGTGGCGGAAGCTGAGAAAGCGGCGGGCGATGCGCCGGTGCTGACGACGTGTGCCATCACTTGCAAGGGCATCAAAGCGATCAAAAAATTGATCAGCAAGCAGGACACGGTGGTGTTCTTCGGCACGTCCGGTGTGGGGAAGTCCACCTTGATCAATGATATTTACGGGGAGGATGTGTTACCGGTGGGTGATGTGCGGGATGAGGATTCCAAGGGACGGCATACGACGACTTGGCGTGAACTGATCCCGCTGCCGCAAGGGGGCATCGTGATCGATACGCCGGGTATGAGGGAGTTTTACGTGTGGCTGGCGGATGAGGGGTTGAATCGCGCGTTCGCAGATATCGATGAGGTGGCGGTGAATTGTCATTTCCGTGATTGCACGCACACGCAGGAGAAGAAGTGCGCGGTGCTGGATGCGCGGGCTGAGGGGAAGATCGATGAGGATCGGTATCAAAATTACGTGAAGCTGAGCAAGGAGCAGAAATTCCTCAAAGAAGTGAAACGGCAGAAGGGCTGGAAGACGCGAGAGAAGCACAGCCGCGTGCTGCATAGGGTGTTTAATAAGGGGTGAGTTAGAATTTTCTGACAAGAACTGTGGCCTCCCAATTTCAACTCATAGAAGGAGAAAAGAGGTCGGCCGTTTTGAGTGTTTGTAAGCTGTATCGTTACGAACTGCGTCGTGTGTGGGCTACAAATGAAGCCAATACCAAGTTGGTAGTCTTTATTGGGTTGAATCCTTCTACGGCAGATGCATTTCAGGATGATCAAACAATTCGGCGATGCCGAAATTTTGCCAAGAGCTGGAGCTTTGATGGGATGATCATGATCAACTTGTTTGCTTATCGGGCAACGAGTCCAAAAGTCATGAAAGCGCAATCCGATCCTTTCGGTCCTGAGAACGATTATTATTTCAAAAAAGCGCTGAAAGAATCCGCATTGGTAGTTGGAGCTTGGGGAGAACACGGCATTCTCAAGAATAGAGGGCCGATGGTTGCTGTGACTATTCCACAAATGATGTGTCTGGGAATAACCATGAATGGACAGCCTAGACATCCATCTCGGCTTCCGAATTCTGCACAGAAGTTTAGGTTTTCAGACAGAACGAATAAGTAGGGGCACCCCTCATCCTCAATCCTTCTCCCCTCCGAGGGGAGAAGGAGGAACGAAAGCGCTGGTCGTTACTGTGGGCTGTTGTGAAATTGTATGAGCAGATGCTTCGGCGCGGCCCCTACCTCTTGCGGACTTCGAACCATTGGGTGTTCCAGGCGTCTAGGTCAAGATAGAGGCCTTCTTTTTGGATTTCTTCGCGGGTGCGGTGGTGGAGTTCGGTTCCTAGGCGGTCTTGGAGCGTCCACTGAGCTGCGGTGGAGATTTCTAGGCGTACGCGGCATTGGCTGCGGTGGGCGGCGTAGTTTACTGCGATGAGTTCGAATTCATCGGCATTTTTCTGCCAGATGATCACGAAGAGGTTTTGGTGTGAGGGATTGCCTTCCCATGCAGGTAAAGATTCGGGGATGCGATGGGTGCCATCTTTTAGGGCGGTGGTTTGGCGTAGGGAGAAAAGTTTTTCGTAGAATGCGCGCAGTGAGGTGTTCGTTGGTTCTTCGGGGCGTCGCCAGAGTTGGACGGGCAGGTGGGCGCGTTGGCCTTCCATCTGGCCTTCGTAGAGGAGTTTCATACCCGGCAAAGCGAGCCAGAGCAGGGCGGCGGCTTTTTGGGCGGGTTCTTCAAGTTGAGCGGCGATGCGCGGTTCGTCGTGGTTTTCCAGAAAGTGTGTGCTGCGGGTTTGAACAGCATTTTCGCGATGGAGATGCGCTTGTAGCTTGTTCGTCTCACGATGAGCTACGTGATCGAGAAAATTCTTGTCGTAAGTGAAATTGAAACCGAGCTGTTGCAGTTGGGTTTCACGGCCCCAATAGGCTTCGGCTAGGAAGAGGAAATCGGGATGCTGCTGGCGAACTTGCGTGATGGCATCAGTCCAGAATTCGATCGGCAAAGTTAGCTGGCCGTTGGAGAAATGCTTCCATGTGTCTGCGAAAATATCGTTGAGCACGAGCATGGCCATGTCACAACGTACGCCGTCGCATAGCTGGGCGACGCGGAACAGTTTTTTAATCATTTCATGACGCGTGGTGGGGTTGCTATGGTTCAGTTGCGCGGTGTCCGTCCATGGATCGAAGTAGGGGTCTTTGCCGTGGGCGATCCAGTGTTTCTTGCCGTTGTGTGTGATGGGGAAAAAGCCGTTTTGCTTTTTGGGACTGTGAATGAGCAAGTCAGGGCGTTGCTGAATCCACGGGTGATCCAGGCCGATGTGATTCGGAATGAAATCGAGGATGAGGCGGAGGCCGTGGGTGTGTAATCGTGTGCGGAATTCTGTGAGTGCTGCTGTTCCACCGATCAGCGGGTCAGGTGTGTAGGCGCTGATGCCGTAGGGAGAGCCGCCCACATCAGATTCCTGCCAATCGGGTAACAGCTCGCGATAGCGCTTGAGCAACGAGGGCTGCTGCAAACCGTGCTGGCGGACGAGCGGGCCATTCGGCCAGACGCCCATGAGCCAGATGTGCGTGAAGCCGAGCGATTGCCAGCGTTTCAGCTCGGCGTCTGGAATGTCACGCAATGTGGCAGAGCGGCCAAGTTGGCGCGATAAGCCGGTGAGCAGGCAACGCGTGTTGATCTCGTAGAGCAAGGGATTGGGTGCGGTCACTTTTTGGGACCGCGACTGTGTGCCTAAAGCACCAGTCGCAGTGGGAACTTTGGCTAAAAACGGTTTTGAAATGGTTTGTAGCCGTTGATGATAGTTTCACACGCTGCGGCTGATTCCGCGAAGCGGAACACAGCCGCGGTCCAAAAACATTGCGCGGTCCGTTCGCTTAACAAGATCCGGGACAATCTTAGCTATTCAGGATTTTTAGGGCCTTCTTCGCGTTTGAGACGCGGGCGATGAGCAGGCCGCTCTTCGCTGCCGGGCTGGTGGCGCAGTAGCAGTATTCGATGTTGATCTTGGCTGCGGCCAGCTTGCGCGAGATGTCGGCCAAGGAGCCAGGTTTGTTGCCGCCTTCGATCATCAGGACTTCATTATCCACCACCAAGGTGCCGTGCTCTTCGAACACGCGCAGGGCGCGGTCGGGATTGCTCACGACCATGCGGATGACCGAGTGATCCACGGTATCGCTGGTGCTGATGGCGTAGATGTTGATCTTCTCGGCGGCCAGAACGTCGCAAACTTTGGCAAGCATGCCCGGTCGGTTGTCGAGGAAGAGGGCGAGTTGTCGTGTGATTTCCATAAAATCTGAATCACCTGAGGTTGGTTATACTTAGCACTGAATCGGAGGTTAGTCGAGGATGTAAAATGGATGCCGCTTTTGTGTCGTAAAAAACGAGAGTTGATTGGCTCGCTCACTCCTCACCCCGGCCCTCTCCTCATTGAGCTGAGCATTACCCACAAGTGGTTATACAAGGAAGACAGCATCCAAAACAGCCTGAAGCCCCTTATCAAGGTGGGGCAAAGCTGCCGCTTTGCCCTGACTTTGGCCTTCACCGCCGCCTCTCAAATGAAACCGGCCCCCGAAAAACGCAGCTCTCCCTGTCCTCAGTCTTGTTCATTCACACTTTATAGACTTGTGGGTAATGCTCAGCCTCATTGAGAGGAGAGGGAGAACATTTCACGCCGCTTGTTTCAAGGGTGACATCAATGTGAATTCGCAATATGCGATTTTTCCGTTTCATCAATTATCACCGGCTGGCTTTGTGAGGCAGCTTACTGCCGGCTGGAATCCGGCAGCACGGGCATTAAAAAACCGGCAGAGTTTCCTCTGCCGGTTGTTGAATTAGTAGCCGCCCTTAGGTGGCACCGTTGCGGTGGCCGCAGCGGGTTTGGTCTCCGGTTCGTGGACCGGAGCAGCGCCCGGAGGGGCCTTGGCCGGATGTGGGACGATGCGCCACATCTTGCTGAGAGCGTCCTTCCAGTTCTTCAAGATCTCGTTCGCACGCGGCGATTCGGTCTTCTCAAGGTGCTGGTAGATGAGGGCTTGCAGGGCCTTGATCTCTTCCTCGTTGTCGAGGCGTTCGATGCCCACCATCTGGTCGTTGTATTGGTCAGCGAACCGGCCATCGACGTCGTAAACGTAAGCGATACCACCGCTCATGCCCGCGCCGAAGTTACGGCCCGTGCGACCGAGGATGACCACCGTGCCGCCCGTCATGTATTCGCAACCGTGATCGCCCACGCCTTCCACTACGGCGGTGCCGCCGGAGTTACGGACGCAGAAGCGTTCACCAGCGCGACCCGCGGCGAAGAGGATACCACCCGTGGAACCATACATCACCGTGTTACCGATGATCTGGTTGTCCGCCCAGGTGAACTGGCAACCATCCGGCGGGCGGATGATGATCTCGCCACCGTTCATGCCCTTGCCGACGTAGTCGTTCGCTTCGCCGATGAGCTTCATCTTGATGCCGTTCGCGAGGAATGTGCCGAAGCTCTGGCCCGCGCTGCCGGTCAACGTGATGTCGATGGAAGCCGGAGGCAGTCCCTTGTCGCCATACGTATAACCGATCTCACCGGACACCATCGTGCCGACGTTACGATAGACGTTGTTGATCTTGTAATTGAGCTTCACCGCGCCCTTGCCGTTCAGCGCGCGCTTGGCGTCGTGCATGATCTTGGCGTCGAGCGGGCTGTCACCGAAGCGTTCGTTGCGCTCGCGGGTGTGGATGCGCGTGGCGGAACCAGTCGGGTCCACTTGATAGAGCAAGCGGTCGAGGTTCAGGCTCGCGACCTTGCCTTGCACTTCCGCCGGGAAGCTCTCCACGGGCTTGCGCTCGATGAGGTCCGTGCGGCCGATGATGTCGTTCAATGTCTTGAAGCCGAGTTGCGCGAGGATTTCGCGAACTTCCTGGGCCACACCGTTGAAGTAAGCCACCACGTTCTCGGGCTTGCCGCGGAACTTGAGGCGCAACTTGTCTTCCTGCGTGGCGACACCGACAGGGCAGGTGTTCAGATGGCAGACGCGGAACATCGCGCAACCAGCCGCCACGAGGGCGCCGGTGCCGAAGTTATACTCTTCACCACCGAGGATGGCCGCCATGACGATGTCATGACCGGTCTTCAGACCGCCGTCCGTGCGCAGAACCACGCGGGAGCGCAGGTCATTCAGCATGAGCGTCTGATGCGCTTCTGCCAGACCGAGCTCGAACGGGCTGCCAGCGTACTTGATGGAGCTGAGCGGGGAGGCGCCCGTGCCGCCGTCGTGACCGCTGATGAGGACGACGTCCGCATAGGCCTTGGCCACACCGGCGGCGACAGTGCCGACACCGGCTTCAGCCACCAGCTTCACGCAGACCTTCGCGCGCGGATTGACCTGCTTGAGGTCGTAGATCAGCTGCGACAGGTCTTCGATGGAGTAAATGTCATGGTGCGGCGGCGGCGAGATGAGCGGCACGCCGGGCGTGCTGTGACGCAGCTTAGCAATGAGCGGGGACACTTTGTGTCCGGGCAATTGGCCGCCTTCGCCGGGCTTCGCGCCCTGCGCCATCTTGATCTCGATCTCTTGTGCGCTCGCCAGATATTCCGGCGTCACACCGAAGCGGCCGGAGGCCACCTGCTTGATCGCGGAGTTCGCGTTGTCGCCGTTCTCACGGACGGTGTAGCGGGCGCTGTCCTCGCCACCTTCGCCGGAGTTCGATTTGCCGCCGATGCTGTTCATCGCGATAGCCAAGCACTCGTGCGCTTCCGTGGAGAGAGCGCCCAAGCTCATGCCGGCGGTGGTGAACCGCACGCGGATGTTCTCGATCGGTTCGACTTCCTCGATGGAGATAGGGGTGCCGGGCTTGAACTTCAACAAGTCACGGGGAGAAATCGGATCGCGGCCCTGGACGGTATCCACGAACTTGAGGTATTCCTCGCGTTTGCCTTCCTTGAGGAAGCGGTGCAGCGTCTGGACAACTTGCTTGTTGTAGGCGTGGTATTCGCCACGGCCACCACTGAGCACCTTGTAATTGCCGCCCTCGTCGAGCACAGCCGTCTCGGGATTCGCATACGCGCTCTGGTGGCGGCGCAGGGAATCTTCCGCGATCTGCTTCAGCGAGATGCCGCTGATGAGCGAGGTGGTACCGAAGAAGCAACGATCGATGACTTCTTCCGACACGCCGATGGCCTCGAAGATCTGGCCGCCGCGATAGCTCGCGATGGTCGAGATGCCCATCTTGGACATGATTTTGAGGATGCCGCTCTCAATGGATTTGCGGTAGTTTGCCACGGCTTTCTCAACCGTAATGCCAGCCCATTCACCGCTCTGGATGAACTGTCGGATGATGTCGATGGCCACATACGGATTGATGGCGGAAGCGCCGTAACCGATGAGTGTGGCGAAGTGATGCACATCACGTGCTTCACCCGTTTCGCAAACGATGGAAACGCGCATGCGTTTGCCTTCGCGGATGAGGTGGTGATGCACGGCACCGACGGCGAGGAGCATCGGAACTGGAACGCGCTCGGCGTTCGTGCCTCGGTCGCTCAGGATGAGGACGCACTTGCCTTCATCCACGGCTTGCGAAGCGCGGGCACAGATGGCGTTCAATGCGGAGTCCAGATCTGCCGCACCTTTTTGCGCGCTAAAATGGCAGTAGAGCGTCTCGCAGTTGAAAGCGGGATCGGCGATGTTCTTGAGCGCTTCCAACTCGTATTCGAGCAGGAAAGGGCTATCAAGTTCGATTTGCTTCGCGTGTTCAGGGGTTTCCTGCAACCAAGAACGCTTCTGACCGATGGTGGTCGAGAGCGACATCACGATCTTCTCGCGAATGGAATCGATCGGAGGGTTCGTGACCTGCGCGAACAACTGGCGGAAGTAAGAGTAAAGGAGCTTGGGTTTGCGTGAGAGCACGGCCAACGGGGTGTCATCACCCATGGAGCCGATCGCCTCCTGGCCTTCCATGGCCATGGGCTTCATGATCGTCTGCAATTCTTCGCTGTCCCAGCCGAAGGTGATCTCCTGCAGGGTCAGGTCAAGCAAGTTGACCGGATTATGATTTTCGCTGAACGGCTTGGCGTGTTTGGCCAGCGAGAACAACTGCTGATCGCACCATTCGCCGTACGGCTGCTTGCCGGCGACGTGGTTCTTCACCTCATCGTTCTCCATGAACTTGCCGGCTTCGAGATCGATGGCGATGATGCGGCCTGGTCCGAGGCGGCCCTTGCGCACGACCTTCTTCTCATCTAACACCACGACGCCCGCTTCCGAGCCCATGACGATCAAGCCGTCATCGTAAATCTTGTAGCGGGCCGGACGCAGACCGTTACGGTCAAGCGTGGCACCAATGACTTTGCCATCGCTGAACACCACGGCAGCAGGACCGTCCCAAGGTTCGTTCAAGCTGGCGTGATAGCGGTAGAAACCCTTCACGTTGCAGGCGACGTCCTTCGACTTCTCCCAAGCTTCCGGAGCGAGCATCATCACAGAGTGGAGGATGCTGCGACCGCTCAGCTCAAGCAATTCGAGAGCGTTATCCAAAGCGGCGGAGTCTGAACCGCCGGGCTGGATGATCGGCTTCAAATGTTCGGTGTTTTCACCCCAGACTTCGGAGATGAGTTCGCGTTCGCGGGCACGGGTCCAGTTCTTGTTGCCCAAGAGCGTGTTGATCTCGCCGTTGTGCGCCAAGGTGCGGAACGGATGCGCAAGCTGCCAGTTCGGGAACGTGTTCGTGGAATAGCGCTGGTGATAGATCGCCAGCGAGGTCACGTACAGCGGGTCCTTCAGGTCGGTGAAGAACTTCGGCAACTGCGGGGCGTTGAACAAGCCCTTGTAAACGATGGTGCGTGAGGAGAAGGACGGGATGTAGAAGCTGTCGATCTTCTCTTCGAGAGCGCGGCGCTCGGCGACCTTACGGGCCAAGTAGAGGCGGCGTTCGAATTCGTCATCGCTCCAGCCGCCGGTGCGGCCGAGGAGAATCTGTTGCATCTCGGGCAAGGTCTCGCGGGCCTTGTCGCCCAAGCTGCGGGTGTTCGTAGGCACGGAGCGCCAGCCGAAGATATGGATGCCGAACTGGGCGCAAGCCTCTTCGACGATGCGGTGGCAGTTGCTGATCTGGTATTTATTACCGCGGGGCAGGAAGATGAAGCCGACGGCCAAGTCGCTGTCGTTCATCAACTTGCCGCCGAGCTTCTCGACTTCACGGCGGAAGAGCGCGCGAGGAAGTTGGGTCAATACGCCAGCGCCGTCGCCGGTTTTGGCATCGGCATCCAAGGCACCACGATGGGCCAGGTTGCAGAGTGCCTGAATGGCGTATTCGAGGATGCGATGTTCCTGCTTGCCATTGATGTTAGCGATGAAACCAACGCCGCAGGCATCGTGCTCGTTCTTCGCGTCGTACAGTGAGTTCGGTATATTCGGATACATTTCTTTCGGTATCAGCTTGTCGCCAAGCGCAGGGAACGTAGCAAAACCGTTTTTCTGTGCAAAAGATTTTTACGTCCCGGCACCACTTTCTGAGCGTAACTGTTCCTGCCTGGCGGTGTTAGTGTTTTCGTATGGGCACGCTGGCCGAATTCCGACAGGCAAAAGGTCGAAACCTAATGCCGGGCCGGTGCGTCTCCTCAGACAGCAGTCCCGGAGGGGATGTAAGCATAAGCCGGGCCGGGCAAACCCGCCATTTTAGGGCGTTGAACGGCAGTTGAATAGGTGGAATCATTAGGACGTCAAAGGTAGCAGCAATGAGTTTTCCGTTGCCAAGCCAAAGCTCCCAGCCGCTGACAGCCAGCCAGCGTGAGGCCTTAGTGACGCTATTGGCGGACGATGATGCCAGTGTTTACCACACCATTCGCCAGAAAATCATGGCGGAAGGAGTCCAAAGCAAGGAATGGCTGAAGGGGTATTCGCTGCATAACGACCCGGTGATACGGCGTCGGACCAAGGAAATCATCCAACATTTCGACAAACAGGCGGCAGATAACCGCTTTTTGGCGTTCTGCCTGAGTCACGGGGAGCATTTCAGCGTGGAGCAGGCGTGCTGGTTACTGGCACAGACCGAGTATCCGGATATCAATGTCACAGGTTATCAGGCGGTCTTAGATGATTTTGCAGGGGAACTGATGTTGCGGATCGATTTCGGAGCGGAACCGTCAGCCATCTTGGGCGAGATCAACAAATTCCTCTTCAAGGACATGGGGTTCAAGGGGAACGATAAGGACTATTACGACGCCAAGAACAGTTACTTGAACCAAGTGGTGGACCGGAAGCTGGGCAATCCTATCAGCCTCTGCCTGATCTACCTGTTCATTGCGCGGCGGCTAAGGCTGCCAGTGGCGGGTATCGGGATGCCGGGGCATTTCGTGTGCCGGTTCCAATCATCGACCGAGGAGATATTCATCGATGCCTTTAACGGCGGTCGCTTTTGGACGAAGGCCGAGTGTGTGAAGCATCTGGTGATGAGCGGGCACAGCTATCAGGAACGGTTGCTAGACCCAGTGAGCGCACGGCGGATACTCATTCGCATCTGCTCGAACTTGCATCAGATCTATGTGAACTTGGAGAAGCCTGAGGATAGTGCGCGGTTCCAGCGGTATATCGTAGCGCTGACACGGACGTTGTGAGCAGAGCAGGGAGACGCTTCGTCAGTTCTGGATGAAGTAACTGAGGTTCTCCAATTCGATCGCCAGATTCACATTGTTCACCATCACATCCTCAGGCACTTGCAGGACGATGGGCGCGAAATTCAAGATACCCGTGATGCCCGTGCGGACGAGTTCGTTGGTGACTTCCTGGGCGACAATCGTAGGTACTGTGAGAATGGCCATCTTCACTGCGTTACCGGCTACAAATTCCGCCAGCTTATCCATCGGCAATATCGGCTGCTCGATCTTCTTGTTCCGTTTGCGGTCTGCATCCACATCGAATGCCGCCACAATCTCAAAGCCTTCCTGCTCGAACCCACGATAAGAGAGCAGGGCGAGACCGAGGTTTCCCACGCCTACGAGAACCACCGGTTGCAGGCTGTTTGTGCCTAGCAAATCCGAGATCATCTTCCCCAACTGCTCTACATCATATCCCAACCCACGCGTGCCGAATTGACCGAAGTAGGTGAGATCCTTGCGAAGCTGGGTGGACTTCACGCCCGCCGCGGAAGCCAGCGCCTCACTCGATACCGTGTGGATGCCATTACTCTTAAGCCGTTGCAAGCAACGCATGTAGAGCGACAGGCGGTAAACCGCCTTGCGAGGGATCTCTGTGCGACCGTTCTTTTTCAATGCTGCCTCAAGCTACTCGTTCGCCCGCCCAATACAAGCGCAGCATATTCCTCAATCCACGAACACCACTTCGTTCGAGAGCAGCACGATCTGCGCGTATTTCTCCCACGCATCCAGCCGTTGCGGTTCCACTTCCTTGCCGAAATCCGCTTTCGCGCTCCATTCCTTCTTGCCGTAAACCGGCATGCCATCCACGCCTGCTGTGTAAATCACCTTCGGCGTCCAGTTGAACGAATCCGAGTTCGTATCCTTGCGGCTGTCCGCGATGAAATCGATGATCTCACCCGCCTTCACCTCAACCTTCGCTACGCGCATGTCCGCCTTCGCATTCTGCGCCACGCCTTCTTTGAGGAGGCCTTTGCTGCTTGAGATGATCCAGCCTTGGAGTCCATTACCTTGCTTGTTCTTATGCTCCAGCGCGCCTTGGATTTCGATCGTGCCTGACTGCGGCGCGACCCACCGCCGGATCGCCGTGTGCAACGGCGCGTTACCCGCATGACCGCCATCCGCCGTCAGTCGTAGATACGCGAATTTGTCGTCCGGGAACTTCGTGCTCCCTTGCCAGGAATCACCGCTGAAGTGCGGCATCTTGTTGAAGGTCTTCACCTTCTTCGCTGCCTCATCGATCTCGCCATAACCATACTGCCACACCGGCTCGTTCGAGACATCCTTCGGCGAAGCCTGTTCCGCCACATAGCGCTTAGCCATGTCCGCTTCTTCACGGCTCGGCAAGCGTTGGAAGGCGAGCGCATACAACGCCTTCACCTTCTCGTCATCCGTTTTCGCTGCCGTCATTTCCTTGCGATCCATCAAGCTTTTCGCCTGTTCCGCGATGAACGGGCTGTTCAGGAAGAACAACGCCTGCTGCGGCACCGTTGTGGTAAAACGCTGCGGCGTGGACACATCCGGATTTGCGAAATCGAACGCGCGGAACATGCCCGGCAAGTTCTGGCGATCGATGAACCCATACACCGTGCGGCGTCCTGTGAAGGGCGCGCTCGTGAGCTCCACCGGCAATCCACCTTGTTTCAAGTCCAGCTTGCCGCTGATGGAGAGGATCGTGTCGCGCATCGATTCGAAATCCAACCGCTGCCGGTTCATCTTCCACAGCAGAAGATTCGTTGCATCCACCTGCGCATACTTCGTGGCGAGTGCCGGATCGGCATCGGCGCTCTGCATATAAGTCGAGGACAGCATCATCACCTTGTGAAGCTTCTTCATCGACCATCCGTTCTCCATGAAATAGGAGGCGAGGAAGTCGAGCAGTTCCGGATGCGTCGGCGGTTCGGAACGCACACCGAAGTCCGCTGTCGTGCGCACCAAGGGATTCCCGAAGTGCAGCATCCAGAAACGATTCGCCAGCACACGCGCCGTGAGCGGGTTGTCCTTGCTCGCGATGGCTTCCGCGAGTTCGAGACGCCCGCTGCCTTTTTGGAATGGCTTGCGATCCGGCTTCGAAAGCACTTCGAGGAACTGGCGCGGCACCTGCGCGCCTCGATTACCTGGGCTGCCACGGATGAACACCACCGGGTTCATCGGTTTATCTTTGTCCACGAGTGACATCGCACGGGCAGGGGCACCCGGATGCACCGCATCGAGACGATCAATATCCGCCTTTAGCTCGCGCAGCTTCGGCCGCGCACCATCCAGCAGGATGTCATGCTTTGCCTCAGCGACAAACGATGGCGATTTCTCATCCAACAACACGAGGCGCAACGTGTTCTCCTGCGAATCACGCACTCCCGTCGGCAACGTCTCATTCTTTTTCTTCGCCGCCGCGTAAGCCTCTTGGAACTTGTTCTCGATACCTGCGAACACTTCATTGTAACGATCCGCCGCATCCTTGAGCGAACCCACACTACGTCCCTTGAACGCATTGCGGATCAGCGGATGGATCGGCTTCGCTGCATCATTGCCTAGCGCTTCCGTGATCGCCTTCGCCTTGTCCGCGAAACCATCAGCGGGCAGGGCGGCTAATTGGACGAATGGCGTGAATACCTCGTCATGCTTGGTCTTGATCGCATCGAGCTGCTTCACCCACGCTTCCACCACATCCCGCTCCAGCTTGCGTTCTTGGATCAGCTTGTTCGCTGCGCCACGATCCGCCATCGACTTCGTATCAATCGCCGTTTTTAGATAATCGCCAGTGCGTTTGCGGATATCCGCCATCTGCTTGCGCACTTCTTCGGCACGGAAATCTTCCAGCTTCTGCTCCAGCTTCTTATGCTCGACCAGATAGAGTTCGTTTTCTTTCGGATCAGGCTTGGTTCCGAGCAGGGGCTTTTCGGCCGGCTCCGTGCTGCTGCCGAAAACGCCGTAGAGCGAGTAATAATCCTTCGTCGGGATCGGGTCATACTTATGATCATGGCAACGCGCACACGCCACCGTCACTCCCATGAGCCCGCGCGTCACCACATCGATGCGGTCATCGATGATGTCATTCTGATTGCCCAAAAACTGACGACCAAGAGTGATGAACCCAAGTGCGGCCAGCGGACGCTTATCCTCGCCCAGCGGCATCATGTCCGCCGCAATCTGTTGCTTCACGAACTGGTCATAAGGCAGATCCTCATTGAACGCCTGCACCACATAATCCCGATACGTGTAGGAATAACCAAAACGCCGCTCCACACCGCCCGCGAGATAACCCTTCGTATCTGCATAGCGCGCCACATCCAGCCAATGACGGCCCCAACGCTCACCGTAACGCGGCGAGGCCAGCAACTTATCGATCACCTTCTCATACGCATCCGGTGAACGGTCCGCGAGAAATGCTGAAACTTCCTCCGGCGTCGGCGGCAAACCCGTCAGATCAAAGTAGGCGCGACGGATGAGCGTACGCTTATCCGCCGGGCCGGAGGGTTGCATGTTCTTGGACTCCAGCTTCGCCAGCACGAAGGCATCGATCGGCGATTTCACCCACTTCTCATTCTTCACCGCTGGCTGCGCCGGTTTCATCACCGGCTGAAAGGCCCAATGCTTCCGTCCCTCCGCCATGATGCTATCGAAAGGATTCAACGGTCCTGCGGAAGCCGTACGAGGATCCGGCGCGCCCATCTTCACCCACGCTTCGAGGTCCTTGATCTGCTGATCCTCCAGCTTCTTCTTCGGCGGCATTTGCATGTTCTCATCGTGATACCGCACCGCCTTGATCAGCAGACTCTTATCGGGATTGCCCGGCACAATGCTCGCCCCGGTATCGCCACCCTTAAGGATCGCTTCCTTGGAATCCAATGAAAGCCCGCCCTTGATCTTCTTCGTCGCCGAATGGCACTCAAAACAGCGGTCCACCAGCAAAGGCCGCACCTTGTTCTCGAAAAACTCGATCCCCTTGGCATCATCCGCCGCCTGCATCGACGAAACGCCCACCAGCACAGCCCCAGACAAGGCCGCGCCACGCTTCAAAAATCCCAGAATGCTGCTCTTACGCCACATACAAATCATTTAGACGGAAACTATGCCCAGAATATTGACCTAAACTGCGCTGTGGAAAAGAGTTTTTAAAGGGATGCACAAAGTTCTTCTCCCTCCCATGGTGGGGCAAAGCTGCGGCTTTGCCCAAACTAGGGCCTTCACCACCGAACTTACTAAAAGCCGGGGACTCGAAAAACAATCCAACGCTCCCTCTCCCTCGCCTGCACTCGCGACGCCTGTCGGAGTTCCACTCCGTCCCTTGCTGAATGTAAAAGTTCCCGACGAAGCCAATACCCCGTGCTGCCGGATTCCAGCTGGCAGTTCAGACGCGTCCGACGAAACATGCTGCTTCCTCACTTCCCCAACCGTCACTACTCCATTTCCCATAACTCCTCCTCTGCAAAAAGCATTTCTATTCATCTGAGGGGCAGGGGATTCATCGCTCGCGTCACCGACACTCGCTCCATCTGCTCCTTGACCAGACGTAAATAGAATCCTCCTTCAGATGCAATCCGTCAAAGAATTTTCTCTCCGCAAGAACGATTTCCTTCAACCCCTTGCAATGAACCAAATTACAAAGCAGCCAAAATGTGTAAGTCACATTTTGATGCACCATTTTATCGGTTTATTGCTGACACGTAGGATCAAGTAAACATTCTTCTGAACATCTTTGGACCTAGCGGGTTTTCCTCCTTTGAATTTGAAATCCTCAGCTATCGGCAATCAACTATTGGCTATGCCCTTTCGCCGCTCCCGCAATCCGTGTGATCTGTGTTCAATCTGTGGCTAAACATCTCCGCTTTCTCCATGGTAAACTAAATTCCCTCTGAAAACTTGAAACTTATAATTCTTTCCACGACGTCACCACAAAGCCCCGATTCAGATCCAGCCGTCCCAAGTTCTCATCGTAATGAAAATTGAAGCTACCGTTCATCTGCACCGTCTTGGACACGCTTGATCCCGTCACATCCTCGATGCTGCTGCCGCCGCCATTCATCGTGAATGACGCATTCGGCGCATAGATCACACCCGTGAATGCACCATTGCCATTCACTGCCAGACTCGTGTTCGCCGTCGTGCCCCAATAAAAGAAGTTTGTCGCATTGCCCGCCTGATTGATCACGCCATTCCCGCCGATCTTTGCGACTGCACCCGCCATATACAAATTCAGCGACGCACCTTTTTGGATGATGATCTTGTCCTGTCCGGTGAGGTTGATATCGGAATCTACGATCAACCGCGCCTGCACATTGCTCTTGATCAGGAGGCTGCCAGAAAGATTCGGCACACGAAAATCTCCACTGAAGTCGATGACATATTGATACCCCGTCGCACTGCCCGGCGTGAACCCGCCATTGAAGGGCAGGGTGACTTCCGGAAAGGAAACATTCATATCATCCGTGAAATACCCCGGCTTGATGCCGTTATTACCACCGCTGTGCCACGCCAGATCACCGATCGCACCATTGTTACCGATACCCACTGTGCCGCCCGGACCGGTAGAGACATGCCCGAAGATATCCGCATTGCCCGATGCGAGCGAGTTCACCAGCCCCGAGTTCGTCGCTACATCACCGTTATCCTTCCGCTTGCTCACCACATACACACCGTTGGAACTGTAGCTCGGATCCGCCGAATCAAAGCTATCCACCAAGATGTTGTTTCCATTCAGCGTTATCTGACCTTTCGCCACCATACCTTTCGTGAAAAGCCCGTCTTTCCGCGTCTCCACTATTAATGTGCGCTTGATGGTCGCCTCATCTTTTAAAGGAGCTCGCAGATTCGCTGTCGCAAAGATCACTGGATAGGTGCCGTTCGAGATTACGATCAGCGTCGAACCATCATCCACCGTGCGCACCTTGAAGCAACCGATGTTCGTCGCCGTCCAGCCGTTGGAAACGAGGTTGGTGCCCTTGGTCTGATAGAGATGTGCCAACGCTTCCTCCACGCCGCCTTCCATCGCGGGGATGCAACTGTTCCACACGCGCGACCGCATCACCGACTGATGCTGTGCGCTGATCATGCTGAGATACGCAGCCAGCACGAACCCGAGCGTGAAACACAACAACAACACGCCCACCAAGACGGAACCATGATTGCGACGCAGTGAAATCCTCATACACAGACACCCTTAGCACGCCCCTTGCCAGCCATTAGAGTAGACACTGCAGCAACCGCTTTTTGTACCAAACGCCCTCCACAATGGCCCGAGCCCCTAAGCCCTCTCGGCCCTAACGCCTCGTGATGAACCACTCCTTTTCTACAAACCTGAGAACTATTCTTACCCCTGCTAAATCAAATCTAAAACCTCTTTGCTCCAATTCAATACACTGTCTTTCGGAGGAGCGCGGGTTGTTCCAACTCGCAGCAATATTCAATAGCACAACCGTAATCAGATGCTTTGTCGCGCGCACAGTTCCCTTGTAGCGCAAGCGTCCCGCTTGCCGTCCAAGCAGTCCGTCCCGGCTGCTCCCTCTTCGTTCCACAGGTTGACAGCATGCTGCCTGTCCCGCGACTGCGGTGATGTCGCCGACTGGCAGTCGGCAGAACCCTGAAATGCATCAAATAGCTTAGTATGATTTCACAATTTCCAAACCCCTCATTGGCCCAAAGGGCCAATAGATTCTAGCCCAAGGCAGCTCTGCTGCCTTGGGTTAACGAACGAGTATCAATGCGGCCTGAAAGGCCGCCAGACTTGAGGAGAGGGGAGACATCCCGACAATTCGCCGTAGCAAAGAGGTTACAAGAAACAGCACATCAAAATCGATATGACGTGGTGGAGCCCATCGTCTTGCCCCGATTCCGTGTCGGGCTCCTGGACCCCATGCTGATAGGTCGGAGCAGCGGGCCGTCGCCAAAGCCGGTACCCATCCAAATTTTAACAGTGCCTAATAACGCCCAACGCCCCCCCCTCTCCCTCTCCTCCGGCGTGGGCAGGGGGGGAGAGGAGGCCTAAAACTCGTAATCGTCCTCGTCGGCGTTCTCGTCCTCGATTTCTCCAATTCCCATTCGCTTGAAAACAAAAAACCGGTGATCGCGCACGCGACCACCGGCTTGAAAAACTATTCAAACGCTTACCTTACCTTCGGCAACAACCACCCGAGCAACTCACTGATCGGCATGCGCTCCTGCTTACCGTCATCGCGATGACGCACCGTGACCGTGTTCAGCAGCTCCGGCTTCTCGCCGAGTGTATCGAAGTCGATCGTCACGCAGAAGGGCGTACCCGCCTCGTCCTGACGTGCATAACGGCGTCCGATGGCACCCGCTTCGTCGTAGAAGGCCAGTGCATGCGGGCGCAGCAGGTTGAACACTTCTTTCGCCTTGGCGACGAGTTCCGGCTTGTTCTTCAGCAACGGGAACACGCCCACCTTGTAAGGCGCCACGCGCGGATGGAACTTCATGATCACGCGCGTCTCGCTCTTGCCCTTGTCGTCGGTCGAGGTCACTTCGCTGTAAGCGTTCGTGATGAGACCGAGGATAAGGCGGTCCACACCGGCAGACGGCTCGATGACGTGCGGGATGTATTGGCCCTTGGCCAGGCCTTCGGCGTTTTCCTTCGCTTCCTTCTCCGCCTTCTCCTGCGGCACACCCGTCTTCACCATGTATTTCAGGCGCGCTTCGTAATAACGTTTGGAGATGTCCGCTTTCTTCGCGTCATCCAGCTTGCCCCAGGCCGTGCGCAACTCTTCGTCGAACACGCCCATGCTCTTGCCGGAGAAACGTTGATGCTGCGAGAGATCGAAGTCGCTACGAGCAGCAATACCTTCGAGTTCTTCACCCTTCATCTCACCCTTTTCATCCACCTTGCTGAAGGGGAACTTGAACAGGATGTCCGTCGTCGCCCGCGCATAATGCGCCAGTTCTTCTGGCGTCTGGATATGGAAGCCCAGCGTATCGCGCGAGATGCCGATGCCCTCGTAAAAGCGCACGCGTTCCTCCACCCAATACTGATGCCAGATCTGCCAGCCCCAATTCGGCTGCGGCTCACCCGGATGCCCCGGACCCGTCGGCGTGGCGACACTGCCGTGAATAGCTTCGATGGCCTCATCAGGTTTGATGAAAAATTCCAACTCCATCTGCTCGAACTCACGTGAGCGGAAGGTGAAGTTACGCGGCGTCACCTCATTACGGAACGCCTTGCCGACCTGCGCGATACCGAACGGGACCTGCTGACGCGATGTTTCCAGTACGTTCTTGAACTGCGCAAAGATCGCCTGCGCCGTCTCCGGCCGCAGATAAGCCACGTCCGCCTCCGTCGCCGTCGGACCGACGTACGTCTTGAACATCAAGTTGAACGGCACTGGGGGAGTGAGCAGACCGCCGTTCTCGGGATTGTAACGCGTCGTCTTCTCGACCTTCTCGGTGTTCTCACCGAGCAGTTCGATGTTTTGCAGACCGCGTTGCTGATAAAATAGAGTGGCTGTCTTGCGCGCACTTTCCGGCGGCTTGCCGGGAGCGAGCAGAACGGAGTATGGCTCGTTGCTTTCCTTGCCGGAAACCGTGTCCTTCGCGCCCGTGTAATGATAGGCGGTGCCGCTCAGCTCATCCACTTGATCCGCGCGGAAACGCTTCTTGGTGAGCAAGCAATCGCACATCGGATCGCTGAACGTGTCCACATGACCGGACGCGCGCCAGATCTGCGGGGCCATGATGATGGTCGCTTCCAGACCCGCGACGTCATCGCGCTGGTGCACCATGCTGCGCCACCACAGGTCTTTCACGTTGCGCTTCAGCTCCGCGCCCAGCGGACCGTAATCCCAAAAGCCCTGGATACCTCCGTAGATCTCCGACGATTGAAATACAAACCCGCGCCGCTTGCACAGCGACACGATCTTTTCCATGAAAACATTCTCTTTTGGCTCTGCCATAGGAACGGCCAGTGTTTGAAAATGCCGCCGAGAAGTCAAGGTGTTGCCGTTGGAGCTAGGAGCGCGGGTCTTCGACCCGCAGCAACGTACGAAGTTACGCTGACGTAAAATATCCCTACGACAGCCGCTAACCGCAAGGCGGAGAGAGCCATCACCGTTACAAAAGACTTACGAAAGCAAAGTAATGCTACAACACCCT
Source organism: Verrucomicrobiia bacterium (assembly GCA_036405135.1). Taxonomy (NCBI): domain Bacteria; kingdom Pseudomonadati; phylum Verrucomicrobiota; class Verrucomicrobiia; species Verrucomicrobiia bacterium. The sequence goes on from DASWYF010000002.1 coordinate 289,172, forward strand.
CGCCCCTCGGAGGGGAGAGGGCCGGGGTGAGGGGTGCCGGGATTTGTCTGAAGTGCCATTTACAATGAGGTAACCCAACTACTCAGACATCTGCTTCCCTCTCACCGCCGCCTCAATCTTCGCCACATCGATCTTCCCCATCTCCATCATCGCCACAAACGCCCGCTGCGCCACGTCACCACCCTTGGCCATCGCCTCCGTCAGCACCCGCGGCGTGATCTGCCAGGACAAACCCCACTTATCCTTGCACCACCCGCACGCACTCTCTTGACCGCCATTCCCCACGATCGCATTCCAAAGACGATCCGTTTCCGCCTGATCCTCCGTGGCGATCTGAAACGAGAACGCCTCACTATGCTTGAAAATATCTCCGCCGTTGAGCCCGATGCACGGTATACCGCAAACCGTGAACTCTACCGTCAGCACTTGCCCCTTCTTACCGCCCGGAAAATCCGCCGGTGCCTTATGCACCGCACCGACCTTGCTATCCGGAAAAGTCCGCGCATAAAAATTAGCCGCCTCCTCCGCATCACGGTCATACCACAGGCAAAGTGTATTCTTATTCATAGTCGTAAGTTGTTTCGGTTGAAATTATCTCATCAGCCTAACCCCGCTCCTGAACTTTGGTAGTAGGAAAACTCCTATCAATTCATGCCCTCCATGGCTCCGTGGTTTTCCTTTGTCCCAACTGAAAACTGAACACTGAAAACTTGTAACTCTTCTATTTCGCCGGCGGCGAAACCTCCGACACATCCAGCCTTGCCAAGATCGGCGCTGCCGCCTCTCTCAATCGTGGCAACTTCCGATAAAACACCATCACCACGATCAGGCAGATCGTCCCGCTGATCAACAACGTCGTCGCCGATCCCAATGTATTCGCCACCGAACCCGCGATCAGATTCCCCACCGGCACCGTGCCTGTGAACGCCATCGTGAACAAGCTCATCACACGCCCGCGCTTGTCATCGTCCACAAACGTCTGCACCAGCGTATTACTCGACGCCATCAGCAGCACACCACCTGTGCCCGCACACGCCAGAAACACCATCGAAAGCGCCAGCCAATGTGACATCGCAAACCCGCTCACCCCCAGCGCCATCAGTACGCCGCCAAATGTGATTACATTTCCCAACCCTCGCACCGTGCTCCTCGTTCCCAGATAAAGCGCTCCCGCCAAAGCCCCGATACCCGATGACGACATCAGCAATCCCAGAATCTTCGCATCCCCATGGAACACTTCTTTCGCAAACACCGGCATCAACACCGAGTAAGAGAACCCCGTGGCACTGAAAGCTGCCACTAACAGGATGAGCGCTTTGATCGGCGGAAACCCAAACGCATAGCGAAACCCTTCACGCAATTCCACCCACGGATGTTTCTTCACCTCCTTCGGCTTCTGCGGCTTCAACTGCATCGCCAATAGCGCAAATATCACCGCCAGATAACTAAACCCATCGATGAGGAAGCAAATGCCCGCGCCAAATGCCGCGATGATAAATCCACCGATCGCCGGTCCCACCAACCGCGCCAGATTGAACAGAGATGAATTGAGCGCGATGGCATTCCCGAGCTGCTCACGATTCTCTACAAACTCCACCACCATCGCCTGTCGCACTGGCATGTCGATGGCATTGATCACCCCTTGCAACAAACTCAGCGCGATGATGTGTGACACATCAATCGCATCCGCCAGGGTAAATCCCGCGAGCAAGAACGATTGGATCATCGATCCCACTTGTGTCGCCACTAGCAGCTTATGTCGGTTCACCCGATCCACCCAAACACCCGCTAACGGCCCGAGGAAGAATGTCGGCGCGAGACTCGCAAAGCCCACGACACCCAAGAGGAAAGGGGACGCGCTGATGTGATACACCAGCCACATGGACGCCGTCTGGCTCATCCACGTGCCCATCAGCGACACGATCTGTCCGGCAAAATAAAGGCGGTAATTCCGTGAAGAAAAAGGCCCCGTCAAACGCTTCCACCGCATAAAGACTCAATATCCGCCAAACCACCCAAACTGCAACCTCTCATCCCGTAGCCGCGGACATTAGTCCGCGCTAACTTACCTTTCGATGTTCAGAGTTCAGTGTTGGATGTTCGATGTTTCCGGGAAATTACGCCCTGAATTCCTTCAACACTTTCCCCACTTCCGCATGCGCCATCACCACATCCGGTTCTCTCTGTAGCGCCTCGTAGTAACTCCGCGCAAACCCTTGCCCTTCCTCAGACGCCACCAGCAGCCCCTTCGTCTGCTTTACGATGATACCCGAATTGATACCCGTGATGCGTTCCTTGCCTTCCAGCAATTCATCGATCGCCACTACCAGCTCCGAGATCGGATGCAGCCACGCAAACCACGGGTCGGCGATCAGTAATTGCAGAAATTGATTGGGCGATGTCACCTCGCCGAAAGTCTCTTCGTAAGCCGCTTTCTCGGAATCGATCAATGTTTTGTGCAGCGCCATGAGGCCCAGCCGCAACGCCCCGAGATCCTTGCGATACTTGGCTTCTTCTGCTGATAAATCAAAGCTCGGCATGACAATGCTCTCTTTCCCGCCAGCGCCTTGCTGGCTCATTACCCATTTACCATCCACCATCCGCCCCTGACGCGCAAACAAAGTTAATATGCAAATATTTAATGCTCAGACATTGAAACCGTTTTAATTTCTTTGCATCGTCCTCCTGTGCCGACATTGCTGTTATCTTCCCGCCAGACTGATGATACACAGAAGCTCTGGCGTGCCTGTATCTCTGAGGAATGGAAAATCGAGCGTGTTCACGGCTGGAAGGTGCCGGAGATTTCCAATAAGCATGTTGCCGTCTATGGCGAATCCCTCTTTGGTAAACATGTGGCGAAAACCCTTGGGTTCACCTTGCTGGAGCCGTCCATCGATTGGCTGCCCAAGCTTCCTGCACAGTATCGTGGCCGTGACGTGCGCTTGATGACCTTGGCCGAAGCTCGCTCGGTCAGAGAGCGAAATTTCTTTAAGCCCGCTGATGAAAAATGTTTCAGCCCTCGTGTCTATGAACACGGTGGTCAATTGCCTGCTGAGGGATTATTGCCGGAAGAATTGCCGGTGCTCGTACAGGGAGTTGTGCAATGGACAGTTGAATATCGTTGCTTCGTCCTCAACCGTCGGATTTTAACCGCCTCAGCTTACTGGCGTCACGATGCCCTTGCGAAAGATGCCGAAGGCTATTGGGACTCACCCGCGGAGGAACACGCCGCTGCAGTTCAGTTCTGTGAATCTGTTCTGCGAGATTCCACCGTGGAGATTCCCTACGCCATCGTCATCGATGTCGGTTACATAGCTGATCAGGGCTGGGCAGTCGTCGAAGCGAACGCCGCGTGGGCTTCCGGTCTTTACGGTTGCGATCCGGCTCAGGTGTTGAAGGTCTTGCTGGGATGCGTCCACGATTGACGCATCATTTCGCCAACACCTTCTTCAACCCCTCCAAGCACCGCTGATTCTCCTCGCCCGTGCCCACGGAGATGCGCAACCACTCCGGCAAACCATACCCGCCCATCGGACGCGTGATGACGCCGAGCTTCTGCAAGCCGAGGAAAACCTTCTGCCCATCGCCCACCTTCACGAGAATGAAGTTCGCCGCGCTCGGGATGTAATCGAGGCTCAGCTTGCGGAACGCCAGTTCGTAAAATTCCAACCCCGCCTGATTCACCGCCCGCGTCTTCATGACGTGATCGATGTCATCCAACGCCGCCATGGCACCGACTTGCGCCGGAAGATTCAGGTTGAATGGCTGCCGGATCTTCTCCAGCGCTGCGATCACTTCCGGATGTCCGATGCCATAGCCCACACGCAAACCGGCCAGCCCAAAAATCTTTGAGAACGTGCGCATCAGGATGATGTTCGGGAAATCACCGCGACGGATGAGCGGCAGGAAATCCACCGGATCTTTGAGGAATTCGATATACGCCTCATCGATCACCAGCATCACATGGGGTGGCACTTGGTTTACCAACTCCGCGAGATCGCCCTTGGAGGAGAGCGTGCCCGTCGGATTATTCGGCGTAGCCACGAACATCACACGCGTGTTCGGCGTGATGGCTTTCACCATCGCCTTCAGATCGTGACCGAAATCTTTCGCGGGAACGGTGATGACATTCGCGCCGAAGAGCTTCGCCATGATCGGATAGATAGCGAAGGAATACTGCGACACAATCACATCCACGCCCGGCCGCATGAACGCATGGCCGACGAACTCGATGATTTCGTTCGACCCATTGCCGAAGATGATGTTACCCGGCGTCATTCCATGAATGCCCGCCAGCTTGTTCCGCAGATAGAACGCATTGCCATCAGGATACAGATGCAGCTTCGGCAACAACTCTTGCAACGCGGCAATCGCTTTCGGAGATGGCCCCAACGGATTCTCATTCGAGGCGATCTTGATGATCTCATCCGCGGGCAAACCCACTTCACGCGCGACTTCTTCGATCGGACGGCCCGGCACATAAACGGGCAGATCTTTCAAGACCGGGTTCAGTTCAAAGGGCAGGGCCATAAAAATATTAGAGGCGGGAAAGGATGCGTTTCACATCCACATGTTTGGCGATCATGTCACGGATGACATTGATCTTCGCAGTATCCGTCGCGCGTGTCTTCACCGTGAGATCATGCACTGTGGACGCCACTGTGTAGCTGTCCTTCTTGGCGAGCAGCACAGGGAAGGGGGCGGCCTTAAGAATCTTTTCCACCGCACCACTCGGACGAATATCATCCGTCAGCACGATGCCAGCGAGGCAAGGCACACCCGTTTTCTCATCCGTGAGTGCTGTTGCTGCGGCGAGCAAGATATCTTCGCGGTCACCCGGCACGATGAGCAACGCACCGCATTTGAAATGCTTCACCGCGTTCTGCACGCCCATGGCACCGACGACCACGGTGTCGACTAGATTGTTGAACTGCTTGGATTTATTCAACGCCTCGGACTGCAACTCCTCGTGGATCAGTTCCAGTGTCGGACGCGAGAGAATCGGTTGATGCGGCACCACGCCAAGCAGTTCTAGCCCTTTGCGCTTGAGACCACGACTCGCGAAGTCCTTGATGAAATCCACCTTGTTCGGCAGCACCTTGTTCAGAATCACGCCGATGACCTCGACGCCTTCTTTTTCAAAAAGCGCTTGGTTGATAGCCACTTCATCGATCGGTTTCCCGATGCCGCCTTGAGAAACGATAATCGCCTTCGCTCCGAGGACTTTCGCCACACGCGCATTCGAAAGGTCGAACACAGAACCTACACCCGCATGGCCAGAACCTTCGCACAGAACGAAATTCTTTTCCCACGCCACGCGATCGAACGCCTTCTGGATGCGTTTCACCAGCACATCGTAGTTAGCCGATTCGAGATACTTGCGGGTGAAGTCTGGTTCGATGGCGATCGGGCTCATGTCCACCAGCGGGCAATCGAGCTGATACACCTTGTCCATCAGCACCGTGTCTTCATCGATCTTCTGCTCTTCGATCTCTACGAAGCGCTGGCCCACTGGCTTGATGTAGCCGATGCGCGGGTGCTGCTGCTGCAAGGCCGCCATGAGGCCAAGAGAAGTCGTGGTCTTGCCGTCGTTCTGCCGCGTTGCGGCGATGAACACGCGGGGAGTGGTCTGATTCATTTGTTTGACAACTATTCGCCAGGCAAGCGAGAGCCAGCACCGGGATACAAGGTTTCGTATTCGATGGATTGAAGGCCGACGATGGCGGCGACGCCCAGGATGTCATGGGCATTGCAACCGCGGGAAAGATCAGCGGCTGGACGATCAAGGCCGAGGAGAATCTGGCCGTAAGCATTCGCGCGAGCCACATGCTGCACGAGCTTGCTTGCGATATTTCCTGAGTTCAGGTCGGGGAAAATGAGCACATTCGCGCGACCAGCCACCTGGCTGTCCGGCAGCTTGCGCGAGGCGATGTCCGGGATGAGCGCGGCATCCACTTGCAGTTCACCGTCGAAATCCGCTTCGAGATTTTGCTGATGCGCCTTCTGTCTGGCCAAGGCGGTCGCTGCTTGTACGCGACCGATGCTGTTATGCGTGGCGCTGCCTTTGGTCGAGTAAGAGAGCAGGGCGACGCGGGGTTTAACGCCGATGATCTGCCGCGCCAGTCGCGCTGTTGAAACAGCGATGTCCGCAAGCTGTTCCACCGTAGGTTCAGGGATCACACCGCAATCCCCCATGAACAGCACACCATTCTCACCAAAACGCGTGTCTTCCACTTCCATCACCATGCAGCTTGAAGCGGTGGTAGCTTGCGGTGCGACTTTGATCACTTGGAAAAGGGGACGCAGCACACTGCCGGAGATCTCATTCGTACCGGAGATGAGCCCATCCGCCTGATGCATCGCGACCATCATGGCGCCGTAATAATTCGGCTTCATCATGGCCTCGCGCGCTTCCTCTTCGCCCACGCCTTTGGAGCGGCGGAGGGCGGCATAGCGCTTGGCAAAGCTTTCGAGATCTTCGCTTTCAACGGGGTTGATGACGCGGACGCCTTCAAGGGAAACATTCAGGCGCGCTGCTGCCTCCTTCACCTTGGTACGATCACCCAATAGGATGGGAACACCCAGACGCAAAGAATAAAACTGCCGGGCCGCTTGCAAGATGCGCGGCTCGGTACCTTCCGGAAACACCACCCGTTTGGGATGACGCTGGAGCTTTTCGATGACACTCCCGATAAATCGCATGGGCTGTTAGTAACGGACACCGCCCCAAACTGCAACTCGCAAACATGGCGGCTTACCCGGTCCAGGGACAAATTCGGGCTTGAGCCTTTTGCGCTAACGTGCTGAGTCCTGGGGATTGTTTGTATTCACGGCCAGCACCAGATTGAGAAATTCTGAAAACACTGTCTCCGGATTTTGTGCCGCCACTGGTGCCGGCAGATACACTGTGAGCATCTCATGCCCGCGCTGGCGATACGCATCCTTCAGATGCTGCAAACGCGCCCACCGTGATGTGCTCAATTGCGTGGCCGCCGGTTTTAGCGAGGTGCCGCGCCACGTCGCCTGAAAAACCGCCTGCCGGTCTGCATCCATCTCGAAGAACCCCAGCGTTCCATTTATCTGGTTGGTGCCGACCATCACTTGGATTGGTTTGGAATCTCCCATGGGTTTCCATCCTGCGCTGGGCAGGCATACCTGCGCGCTGTGGCCGAAAGCCTGGCTGGGAATGGTTCTCTCCGCCGACCAGAACATGTGAACGATATAGCCACCAACGTTCGCGCCCCTGAAATGCCATGCGCCGCCTTCACTGAATTGCAACAACCGCAGTTCCTCCTCGGAAAACGTATCAGACCGCACAATCCAGCCCTCCGGTGCGGGGTTGCTCCGCACCTTCCAATGTGGAGTATTCAGGACTTCCAGTTGTGTGCCAGCCACCGCCCTCCACCCCAGGGAGGTCAGCAGGGGAATAGCAACTACAGCGATCAGCAGTGGCGTGGCATGCCTTGATGGACCGTGTGGCCAGAGAACCGGGCCATCCGCTTCCTTTGGTTGTGTGCGCGGTCTCAGCAGCCATGCCAGCAATCCCAAGGTCAAAAAAATACCGGCACTCGCCCACATGCCCACCGAATCATGCGCTTCCTGAAACCCTTCCTGTCCGAGTTGATGCACCGCCTTCGTCAGCAGGATGACGCGTATCACATTGCCTATCACCGCCATGGCCACGCCGGCGATTAGCAACACAACCCGGCGAACAGGAGTCAGCCGCAGATACATGCCTAAAAAAATCGAAGCCATCAGGCTGGACAGCAAGGACTGGATGCCGCTGCAAGCCTCGTCGATGCCTACGATTCCGTTCGTCAGTTCGATGACATTTCCGCGTTGCAGGGCGGGGAGGCCGGACCAGTTAAGGGCATCCACTGCGATGCGTGTCGCCACAGCCAGCAGGCTGTTCGTCAATTTGTTTTCGATCAGTGAAGGCCAAGGGACAGCCAGTGTGAGAAATAAAACCGGTCCCATCAGCGTGCGGGCCCATTTATGCCCGCCCCACATGAACAGAAAACCGAATGTCACAAGAGTCGATCCTCCATGCAAAAGCCAGCCGCTAAAACGCCAGAACGGATCGGCCTGGCGGATGCTTTCCCCGCCGAGCAACAATAAGAGGGAGACCCCGCAGAGCATCCGCCCAACCCGCTGATCATTGCAGGAAGCTGCTGGGGTTTCACCGTCGCGGGGGAGGCGCGCCCACAGCAGCAATCCAGCCAGTAATGGAACGGCGAAACCGTATTCATATTGGGGATTCAACCTCCATTCCGCAGCCAGGTGTGACCATGTCCAGAGCCAAGCCGCAGCCACAGCTGCCAATCCCGTCCACGTTTGCCGTGATATAGTGGCACTCATTTGATCTTGGCCAGCGCGGACTTCATCAATTCCCGTTCCTCGGGTACCAAGTTCTCTTCCTGTATTCCTGCTTCCAGATAAGGCAAGGCTTCCTTTCCACGTCCTGCCTCCACCAGTAAGACACCCCAATAACCGGCGATGGCGGGCATCTTTCTGGTCTCGGTCGGCAATGTTTCCATCAAAGCGACCGCTTCCTTTAATTTGCCGTCTTCACGCAAGGCCATGGCATAGGTCGAAGTGGCCGCCGCATCTTTTGGGAATTTTTCGTGGTTCAACCGCGCCAGTTCCTTTGCTTTAGGGATGTTTTGCCCGAGCAGCAGGCTCAGCATGGCGTAATTGTTCTTGATCACCGGATCGTCGGGGACGAGTTGAGCGATGGTCTCCGTGATCTTCAAAAGACTGCGTGTGTTGCCCGTGGCGAGGTAGATTTTATGCAATGATTTCAGGGCTGGAATACGTGTCGTGTCGTAACGCGACAAGGCCAGCCAGATCTCTTCAGCTTCAGAATACCAGCCCCATCCCTGGGCCATTTTTGCGAGCAAAGTGCGGCTTTGCGTATCAAGGCCCAAAGAGGAAGTGGCCTGCCGCCAGCTGCTGCGCGAAGTCCCCCACAGGTTCAGCTCCCTTTGAGCCCGCGCGAGAAATGCAAACCGCATGAACTCAAGTTCTTCCCAGCTGCCTTTGCGCGTCTGCGTCAGCAATTCGTCCCAGCTCTTCAGTTTCACGAGGGTCTCGGCTGCTGTCATGGCCAGTGCTGGCATCTCCAGATCTTTGGCCGGCAGTGTTTTGGTCCATTCATAAGCCTCCTGGGCCATGTCACGCGCATTCAACCAGGCGATGAGTTCAGGCTTTGACGTGGAGTTTTCCAGGGCTTTCTTTTTTGCGGCAGCCAGTTCTGCGGAAAACTGCGGATCTTTGTTGCGGAGGAGCAGTTCCAGATACATCAACCGGTCAGCGAAGCGGGCATCGGGCATGCTGATGATCTTTCGTGCCAGTTCCAGTTGCTTGGGGGCGTTCTTGTGGCGCAATTCATCAGCCAGCAATGCTTGGGCGGCTTCTTTGCCCAGTTCAGGATGGGATGTCAGCTTTTCCAGCGTAGCCAGCGATTCGCGGACGATCTCCGGCCTGGAAGACAACAGACGGATGGTGGACAAGTTCAACTGTTCCCGCGGGTCCTCGGGATTCATCTTGGCTGCCTTGGCGAAATGGTATTCCGCCGCCTGATACTGCCGCGCTTGAACCGCGAAGGCTCCAGCAAGGCGGTGATAAGACAAGGTTTCCTTATGCTCTTTAGGAAATCTCCGCAACACCTGGTCTGCGGTCAGCATGTCTCCCTGGCGCATCGCCGATCGTGCCCACATCACCAGATTGGTCGGGTTGGCCGGTTCCAGTTCCACCAGCTTTTGCATCCAAACCGGCGTTACGGGGGAGTTATGCCGGTCTGCCTGGAGGGCCATCATGCGAGTCGCCTCGATATGGTCCGGTGCCAGTTGCAATGCCCGCCTGAGACTCACCAGAGCGCTGCGGTGGTCTCCTTTAGCTTCTGCAGCTTTAGCCTGGGCCAGCAGGCTGGATAGTTGTTTCTGTTGATACTTTGCTTTCCCGAGGTAAACGCCCACGGCTGTCACTGCCGCCACGATAAGAAAAATACCCAGCCAAAGCGGACGGATGCCCGCGATGTTCCACAGAGTCGGTTTTGGATCGTGCTCGTTCGGCATGCGACAAAACCACTCTAGTCGGAAATCCTGCCGTCGCCAATGGTGTTTGCTGCCCGGTTGTTGTCCTCAACCAGCCGTCCGATACCGGCGGATATATCTGCCCAGAACCACGCAGGCGCATAGGCAGAATGCTGCCAGGTTTGTCCCAACCTCCGGCACTTTGGGTTTCGCCTTGTTAAAGCTGATGTCGTAAAGACCTATACCTTGCTGGCCTGGGTTGCTCGGAGCCGAGGAGTGATTTCCGTACTGGAAACTGACCTGGTCCACCACGTTTGTTCCGAAATCAAAATCCACATTGGCATTGTCTGAATTGTCTGCGGAGCCTTCATCCCCGCGAGCCGTTTGGGAGGATTTTCCTTTATTGGCGATGGTCACATAGTCGTCATCTTCCTGGGTGAGGGTGGGGATCACATTGGCACCGCCATCATTGGAGGCTTGGATATTTGAGATATAGTCACGAAAGCCAGAATTGTTCCCTTCATCCAGACGATCGATGTCGAACAGGGAAAATTCCAAGTTTTCAATACCGTCTGCATAATGAAAATTCAGGGTCACAGTGACAGAATCACTCCTTGAACTCCAATTGAAGGCCAATAGCAGCGATTCTTCATTATTGCCTTCCCCGCCCGTGATAATGGAGTTTACTCCCGGACTGTAGTATGGATATCCCGTAAGGAATTCACCTGTATCACCGGAAATCGAGATAGTGATGTCGTTTCCCGCATTGGAGGGGTCAAAATCAATGGAAGTAGA